>NZ_JAXCIA010000013.1:0-104108 GCF_035985025.1 Flavobacterium sp. PL11 | reverse complement strand
GGAGATTTAACTCCTAGCAAAACTCCTAATCCATCTAATTCCATACCCCAAAATTAGCTAAGTTTTTAATAATCCACTAATTTAAGCGAAGAACCGAAATTAAGCTAAATAATGGGATTCAATTGGAGTTTGAAATTAATGGTAATTTTATTAGAATAGATAACGATTAATGTACTATCACCTATAGCAAATGAATAGCGTGTAGGTTCGGTAATTGAGAAACTTAGAAAAGGGAATTCTTTTTCGAAAGATTTAATTGAAGACTAAAATGAGATACGTATTCGTGGATGAGTCATTGGAAGATTACCTAAAATATGTTGTACATAACAAAACAATCGGTAAAAAAGTGGTTTCCTCAATTAAAAACAATCTGCACAAGTGGAATTTAGTCAATAATTACAAGCCAAATAGAGACGAGAGTTATTGAGCTTACGTTTATAACATTCTCTTTTAATTAAAAACTCATTTTAATCAATGAGTTTTTTTTATTTTAGTTTACAATATTATATTTGCTATACTTGCAATTAAAATAAAAGCAAAAAGTAAATGCTAAACTGATAAAACCTAAATTCTACTATTTAAGCAAAGCTATTTGTCCTATACTTTTGCAATTTAATAAATAGAAATTCTATAAAATTAAAATAATAGATTTTAATTTTATTTAGTGAAAAAGCAGATAGTAAAATTATATAATATAAAAATAACACATTCGTAATCCATTAATTATAAATGTGTTGATAAATAAAGTAATTAATAACATGATTAAAAAAAAGCAGCCATTTTATAAGTCTGCAAATTTACTTCGCGTTTTAAGAAAGCTCCATCGACAAATCGCCATTTTTTTATTTTTATTTTTTTTAATTATTTCAATTACAGGCTTACTTCTAGGATGGAAAAAGAATTCATTTGGAATTATTCTTCCCCCAACGTCAAAAGGTATTTCGACTGATTTGAGAAATTGGCTTCCTTTTGATACACTTCAAACAATAGCAGTGAGCGCGCTGCACGACTCTGTTTCCAAGACTTTATCAACTGAAATAGAGCGAATCGATGCCAGACCTTCAAAAGGCATTGTGAAGTTTTTATTTATAGATGATTATTGGGAAGTTCAATTAGATGGTACAACGGGAAAAGTGCTACAGATAAATAGAAGAAATTCAGATATCTTAGAAAATATTCACGACGGAACTATTTTAGATGTATTGTTCAACACTAAAAATGATCAATATAAATTGTCATACACAACAATAATGGGATTTGCGTTACTCGCTTTAACAGGAACAGGTTTCTGGCTTTGGTATGGTCCTAAAAGACTACGAAAACAAAAGCAAAATCGTAGCAATTAATAAATAGAGTAACTATAATTTGTAAGTTCTTGGACTTTTGTCTTTAAATAAATATTAAATCCGCTATAGTAAAACTACAGTTGTATGAGCGGAAAATTCAATTGTTAAAATAAGTGAAGTTAAAATACAAATTTAAATAGTAGGATTTGAAAAGTTGCTCTAGCTTAATATTTTAGTACTGAATTTCGTTTTGTAAATATTAATTGTAGAAATATCGATGGAACTATAACCTTGTTAGACTTAAAAAAATAGAATTAATAATGTTAGTATGAATACTGATAGACTTATAAAAAATTAGTTTAAAGCGTTTTATTGCTAATATTTTTAAAAATAAGTTTTGTTGGGAAATTTGATGATAACCACGCAAAATTGTAATATTGTACTTGTATTTCTACAAATAATTTTTATTTTGGTAGGAACAACTATTTAAGATTTCAGAAAAGATATTAAATCTTATTTTGATAAAGTATCAAAAAACTTTGAAACTTTAATAATCAATCGTGGTAAATATTCAGGTATTGTTGTTATGTCTCTTCAAGAATACAACTCATTGATGGCAACAAATTATGAATTATCAACTAGAGCAAATGAATAACGTTTAGATTCAGCAATTGAAAAACTTAGAAAAGGGAATTCTTTTTAGAAAGAATTAATTGAAGACTAAAATGAAATATGTATTTGTTGCTGAATCATGGGAAGATTACTTGTACTGGCAGAAAATTGATAAGAAAAAAGTAAAAAAATCAATGATTTCCTAAAAGATATTTCACGAACACCTTTTGAAGGAATTGGAAAGCCTGAGCCATTAAAACACAATTACGCTGGATATTGGTCTCCAAGAATTGACGATGAGCATGATTAATTTACAAAATCCTTGATAAAGAAATTCATATTGTAAAATTTAGGCATCATTACGATTGATTTAATTATAACCCATCACCCATTTATCAAAAGAATAAACTTCAATATCTCATCAGTTGTCAAAATATAATCAGGCGTCATATTTTGTATCGCGTTACTGGGCATAAAAGGCATATCGGCGGAAGTTGGATTATGAACAACAGTGGTTCCACCTGCTTTTTGGATCGCTTGTAGCCCAGCAGTTCCATCAGTATTTGAGCCCGAAAGCAAAATGCCGATGACATTACTGCGATAAATTTCTGCAGCAGCTTCAAAAGAAACATCTATACTCGGCCTGCTATAATTTACTTTTTCAGAACTGTCTAGTGCTATTGTACCGTTTTTCTCAAATAGCAAATGATAATTGGATGGAACAACATATAAAAATCCAGCTTCAATAGACATTTTATCTTCTATTATTTTTAATGATGTTTTGGACTTTACTTTTAACAATTCTTCTAAAGTAACATTATCAGAATTTTTTCTATGCAAGACAATAACAATTGCAAAAGAGTGAATTGCGGGTAAATGGGGTAATATTTCCATAAGTGCACTCAGGCTTCCTGCAGAACCTCCAATGATAAGCACTTTGCAATATGCAGTTACCTTGTTTTTCTCCATAATTTTTCTTTATGAACTTGTGTGTAATACTCTTGAGCAATAGAATATTTGATGGTTTCTTTTGTTCCCAATGCTAAAAAACCGAGAGTAGAAAGACTTTGATCAAATAAATTAATCGCTCTAGTTTGTAAATCATTATCAAAATAGATCAATACATTTCGACAAAATATCATATCAAACTCATTAAATGATGTATCAGAAACGAGATTGTGTTGAGAGAATACCATTCGCTTACTTAGTTCATCACTAAATTTTGCATTACCATAATTTGCAATATAATAATTAGAAAAATCTTCTTGCCCACCAGAAATTCGATAGTTTCCAGAATATTCTTTCATCATTCTTAATGGAAAAATTCCTTTTTTTGCAGTTTCTAAAACCTTGGAATTGATGTCTGTTGCATACAGTATGGACTTATTTAATAATCCTGCTTCTTTTAATAAAATGGCCATCGAATACACTTCTTCACCGCTAGAACAGCCTGCATGCCAAATTCGGATAAAAGGTTTGGTTGCTAATAATGGTAAAACGTGTGTTCGAACAACCTTATAAAAAGAGGGATCTCTAAACATCTCGGTGACATTGACAGTAATTTCGTCAATTGCTCTTTTATAATAATCATTATCGTATTTAATTTTTGACAGAAAATCATAAAAATTAGAAAAACCGTCTAAATTCATTATTCTATTAACCCTACGTTTCAACGAAGCTTTAGAATAGCCTCCTAAATCAAATCCATAATATTCATAAACATCATTAATAAACGTATCTAATTCAATATCTTCTATCATAGTACACTTAAATTTTCAACAAAGCTAGCAGCAATTTATCTACATTAATAGGTTTAGAAATATAGTCATCAGCACCAGCTAAAATGCATTTTTCCTTATCCCCTGTCATTGCTTGAGCTGTCACCGCAATAATTGCCATAATTTCTCGAGAAGGAATATTTTTTATGATTGGAATAGCATCATAGCCATCCATATCTGGCATCATCATATCTATTAAAACAGCATCAACAATTTCATCAGTCTTTAGTAATTTTATAGCTTCTTCAGCACTCAAGCAAGAGAGACAATCAAAAGATTTTGCACGTAGTGTGTGTACAAGTGCAAAAATATTTCTAGGATCATCATCAACAATTAAGAGTCTTTTATTATTCATAATTAGACATTAATTATACATTAAACTTTATCATACAACCAAACTCTTAATAAAGACAGCAGCTGATCAATATCCACTGGTTTAGTAATATAATCAGAGGCGCCTGCTTTAATACACTTTTCTCTATCGCCTGTCATTGCTTTAGCCGTAACTGCAATTACAGGTAATGCTATGAACTTTCGATTATCTCTAATTTTTTCAGCTGTTTCATATCCATTCATATTTGGCATCATCATATCTAATAATACAATATCAGTTTCAGGATGCTCATCTAACATTTTTATGGCTTCATTGCCATCAAATGCGGTGATTACATTCATTTTAAATGCTTCTAAAGCTTTTGTCAGCGAATAAATATTTCTAACATCGTCATCAACAATAAGTACTTTTTTATTTAGTAAAATATTATTTAGTTGATTTAACTTTTTATAATTTTCTCTCTTATCGTCGATTCCTTTTCTTTCTTCCATTAAATGCAGAAAAAGAGAGACCTCATCTAACATTCTTTGATAAGAATGGGCTGTTTTGACAATAATTGAGTCTGCATATTTTTTAATTTTTACTTCTTCTTTGAGTGATAAACTTTTTCCTGTAAATACAATTACAGGAAGATTTTCCAATCCAGGACTTTTCTTTACGCCTTCCAGAATTTCATAAGATTGTTTGTCTGGAATTCCCATATCAAGAATGACGCAGTCAATATCCTTTTTATTTAAGGCTTTTAAACCATCTGAAACGTCGCTTTTGATTTCTGAATTGATATTATGGCTCTCTAAAAAGAAAGAAAGTGCCTTCGCATGTTTAGGATTGTCTTCTATAATTAGCACTTTTTGAAATTCTTTGTTGATAATATGCTCAATGCGAACAAAAACATCAGGGATTTTCTCAAAGGCAACTGGTTTATCAAGGAAATCAACTGCTCCTTTTAACAAACTTTCTTGTTTAAACTTATGCGATGACATAATATGCACTGGTATGTGCTTAGTTTGCGGATGATTTTTTATTTCTTCTAAAACTTCCCATCCGCTTTTAACGGGTAATTCAATATCTAATAAAATCCCAACAGGCTTATATAATATTGCAAATTTTAAAGCATAATCTCCCCGGACAGCTACAATAGTTTTATAGCCATTTTGACGGCTGAAAGCTAAAAGTGATTTTGCAAAATTCATATCATCTTCGACAATCAAAATCACTTTGTCCCCTAGCAAAATACTGTCTCTATCATCCTCAATTTCATCGGGAATTATTGTAGAAATATACTTTTTATTCGACTCGTTTTCAGTTGGGAAATCTGTATTTGCAGTTTCTTTGATTGGTAAATCAGTAATAGATTCATCATTGCTTTTAGATAAAACTTTTGGGAGACATAGCATAAAAGTACTTCCTCGACCTTCTACACTTGTTAATCGTATTTCACCCTGCAATAATTTTGCTAACTCTCTACTTATCGAAAGTCCTAATCCTGTACCACCATATTTTCGTTTAGTAGAACCATCTGCTTGTTGAAAAGCTTCAAAAACAAGTGGCTGTTTCTCAAATGGTATTCCAATTCCTGTATCTTTTACAATAAAGCAAATAATTTTATTATCAATATCACTTGTTTTTATTTCTAAAGTAACTGTACCTTGGTTCGTGAATTTAAGAGCATTGGACAGCAAATTTTTTAAAATCTGCTCTAGTCTCATTTTATCCGTTTTAATAACAATGGGCGCTTTGTCATCAATAATTTCGAATCTAATATTTTTCTCTTTTGCAATGTGATTAAACAAACCAGATAGACCCTCTGTTATTTCTTTAGTAGTAATATCTAAATATTCTAGTTCCATCTTACCTGCTTCAATTTTAGATAAATCCAAAATTTCATCAATAAGAGCTAATAAACTATTGCCTGAACTTTGAATTACCTGAGCAAATTCAATTTCTTCTTTGTTCATGTTTTTATTAGTATTCTCTGATAACAATCTACTTAAAAGCAAAATCGAATTTAATGGCGTTCGTAACTCATGTGACATATTCGCCAGAAATTCTGATTTATATCTAGTTGATAATTCTAAAGCCTCCGATTTTTTTAAAATTTCAGTATTTTTTTCTTCTAACAATATACTGCGTTCGGATAACTCTTCATTTGTTTGCTCTAATTCCTCTTGTTGTACTCGTAATTCCTCTTCTGAAGCTTGTAATTTTTCAGTTTGTATTTCTAGCTCTGCATTTATTGACTCCAGCTCACTATGCTGAATTCTTAATTCCTCTGACTGTGTTTCTGTTTCTTCTAATAATTCAAATACTCTTTCTCGATTATTAGTAGATTTAATTGCAATACCAATATTATTACTGACAAGCCTTAAAAATTCTAAATGAAGTTCTGAAAAACCATGAATACTAACTAATTCAATAGCTCCTTGTGCGGAATTATCTAGTAATGGAACAGCCACAATATGAGTTGGTTTTACTTCTCCTAACGCATAATTAACCTGAATATATTCAGAAGGTACGGCTTTGAGTTCTAAAATTTTTCCAGAAACAACAGCTTGACCTAATAGTCCATCCCCTTTCTCAATGCGTTCTCTATTTTTAGTTGGAATATAACTATAACCCGCTTTTATACACAGCATATCACCATCCAAAACATAAAATGCCGCAGCACTACTATTCGTATATATACTTAAATACTCAATAATATCTTTTGATAGATGCTGCATTGATTTATCACCTAACATAACATTATTTAAACCTGCAATACCTGATTGCAACCAATCCTTTTCAGATAATAATATAAATGAGCTCTTGAGTGCTGAGCTCATATTGTTTAAAGAATCTCCCACACTACCCAAGGCATCTGCTATACTATCATCTACTTTACTATCATAATTGCCTTTTGCAATATTTCCTGCAATACTACTTATTACTTCAATTCTAGTAGCTGTTTCCAAGTCTTTGCGCTGTAATTCACTTTGTAATTTGGCACGAACCATAAAATCTCTTAAAATTCTATTTAAAAAAATTACAGAAATTAAAAATGAAATAATAAAAGCAATAACAATCAGTATCAAGCTGTATGTTCCAAAGTTTTCTGAAGTTTGATTTCGCTTTTTTAATAGTACCTGCTCATGATCTTCTATAAGTTTGAAATAAGTTCGAAGCTCATCCATCAACATTTTCCCTTCATTTAAATCAAAGCTAACCGTTTGTTGACCAAGTCTTTTTTTAGCTATTTGCTTATTTAAATATTTAAAAAAATTAATTCGGATAATTTTTAATTCTTGAAGTATCCTTTGTTGCGAAGGAGTATCTGTGGTTAACTCTTCTAACTTATTAAAATAATCATTTGACTCTATTTCGGCCGCTTTATATGAAGATAAAAATTGCTCATTTCCAGTAATTAGATAACCGCGTACATTAGTTTGTCCATCAGTAAGAGTAGCAGCTCCTTGATTTAAATTATAGATAACTTCTTGTGTGTGATTCACCCAAAACACACTATCTAATAATTTTTTTATACTGATATAGGAAGCACTTGAGCTTAAAACTAATATTAATATGGAAATTGTAGAACTTACTAATAAGTTTCTTCTAAAATTACTTTTCATAGAATGGGTTCTAATTATTTTGAGGATTGTGTTGTAATGGCAATATCAATATGAAACTAGCTCCTTTGCCTAATTCACTTTTAGCGGTTATCAAGCCATTATGCTTTTCCATAATTTTTTTTGAAATTGCTAAGCCAATTCCAGTGCCTTCATAAATTTTACGATCATTTAAACTTTGGAAAATAACAAAAATACGATCTAGATAAATTTCGTCAAAACCAATTCCATTATCAGAAATAATGATTCTACAGAAGTTTCCATTACTCGAAGCCTCGCTATCAAATTCCTTAGTGGCCACCAATTCTGAGCTAATTTCAATTTGCGGTATCGGGACATTTCCACAAAACTTAAGAGCATTTCCTATCAAATTTTGAAAAACCTGTCGCAATTGACTTGGAATACTATCTATAATTGGTAACTCTGAGATCTTTATAATAGCATTTTTACTTTCTATTTGATAATCAAAATCGGAAAGAACATCTTGCAATACAATATTTAAATCTGTTTTTTCTAATAAAACTTCAGACGACAATCGAGAATAAGCCAGCAAATCCTTAATTAATGTCTGCATTCGCTCTGCTGATTTGGTAATTCGATTCACATAATCAAAAGCTTTTGGATTATCCTTTAAATATAAATCTTTGATGATCCCAGTAAAAATTTGGATCTTTCTTATCGGTTCATTTAAGTCATGAGAAACTACCCAAGAAAACTGCTGTAATTCGTGATTTTTAAATTCTAGTTCTTCATTTTTAGTCACTAATTCTTTCGTTCTTTCAGCAATCTTGATTTCTAAATTATCTTGTGCTTCCTTTCGAATTTTTATTTCATTAGATAACAAATCTTTTGTAAATTTTAATTCGTTTTGCTGATCATAAATTTTGATAAAAGTTTTTACTTTTAAAATCAGTAAATCCGTGTCTACAGGTTTTGTAATATAGTCAACTGCACCAGTCTGATAACCTTTAAAAATATATTTCTTCTCAATATTAATAGCTGATAAAAAAATGACTGGAATATCTTTAGCTTTATTATTACCAGATAAAATATTAACCACCTCAAAACCGTCCATTTTTGGCATCTGAACGTCCATTATAATTAAACTATAATTAATTTTGAGAATTTTTTTAAGCGCTTCCTCACCAGATTCTGCAGTATCTACTGAGATATCATGCAATTCTAATGTCTTTTTTAAAGCAATTATATTTGCCTTAATATCATCTACTATTAACACCATTTATTGAAGAGGTAAATTAGAAGAATAAAAATTGTTCAAATTTAAATCCATCCATTTCATTATTAATTAAAAAAAATTAGGCTCACAAAATCACAAATATTTCAAATATATTAAAAATTACTTAGACCTATTTTTATTCCATTGCTTGATATTTACATAATTCCCATGTATGGACAACATTGTTATGTAATAATTAATGTGTTCAATAGTTAAAATTTTAAAGTGATTTCCAAATATAGCAAAAAGTCTATCTAAGGAAATTTTAATAATAAATCATTAACCTGTTTGTAATCAGATAACTACCCATATCGCAATTAGGAAAATAATTATTTTGATCTTTTGTCTCTTTAATATATTAGAGGTTAGCGTTGAATTAAATTTATTTTTATACTACAACTTAATAATATTTAGCAATATTTGATTAGTCTATTCACGGTCAGATAACGGCTAGTACATAGCTAATAGTTTTTAAAATTACTGAGAAAAGTAGTATTTGGATAATTATAGTCTGAAATTAGCCTATTCGTCTTTTAATTTTAAAATTATGAAAATTATTTTTTAGTGGTGGTAATTCTTTAAATCAACATAACAAGTAACTTAAATCAATTGGTCAATATTTTTTTTTAAATCAATTATCAATTTAAAAAATTCTTTTAGATGTGATAAATAAATAATAGGGCAGTGACATATTACTAATAAAACAGGTACTTTTCATTATTTAAAAAGCGTTTATAAAAATAACTAATCAAAATTATAATGCTTAATCAGATGGATTTTTTTAAAGTGAACTAAATTTATTTTTATATTCAGTTAAGTTATAAACGAACGTATATTAAATCGTATACTGTTTGAAATGCTACTATTTTATTTAATTTTAAAAAAGTAAACGTTATTCTTAATTTTTAATTAATTTGCAACAAAATTTAATATTTATATTATGATTGCAGTTACTAGACTTTTTGATTTTCCATATTATCAGCAGGAGAAATACTCCAACATTCCTGATTCACTGGTAACTAAGCAAAACGGTATTTGGGAAAAAACTTCTACTGAGGAATATTTAGCTAAAGCCAATACTATTTCGCGTGCATTAATACGTTTAGGAATCAATAAAAATGATAAAATTGCTATAATTTCTACTAATAATAGGACGGAATGGCATATTATGGACATTGGAATATTGCAAACCGCTGCTCAAACCGTGCCTATCTATCCTACAATTTCTGAAGATGATTACGAGTATATTCTAAATCATTCTGAATCTATGTATTGTTTTGTTTCTGATACGGAAGTGCTTCGTAAAATAAATTTAATAAAACACAAAGTTACTCACCTTAAAGAAGTTTATTCATTCAACGAAATTGAAGGTTGTAAAAACTGGAAGGAATTGCTGACTCTTGGTGAAGATTCAAGTAATCAAAAGGAAGTTGAAGACCGAAAAAACAATGTAAGTACTTATGATTTAGCCACTATCATTTATACTTCTGGCACAACAGGAAAACCAAAGGGAGTTATGCTTTCGCACAACAATATTGTTTCAAATGTCATTAATAGCGCTCCAAGAATTCCGTTTGCAGCAGGTGCAAGTCGGGCTTTAAGCTTCCTACCTATATGTCACATATTTGAAAGAATGATTTTGTATTTATACCAATATTATGGTGTATCTGTTTATTTTGGTGAGGCAATAGATAAAATTAGTGATAATTTAAAAGAAGTCAAACCTACGGTTATGACAGCAGTTCCAAGATTATTAGAAAAAGTTTATGATAAAATTTATGCAAAAGGTACAGAACTAACTGGTCTTAAGAAAAATCTGTTTTTTTGGGCAATTGATTTAGGATTAAAATATAGACCTTATGGAGCTAACGGTTCTTGGTACGAATTACAACTCAAAATTGCTCGTAAATTAATTTTTAGTAAATGGAAAGAAGGTTTGGGTGGTAATCTTGATTTGATGGTATCAGGGAGCGCTGCTTTGCAACCACGATTAGCTAGAATATTTGCTGCAGCCGAAATCCCTGTAATGGAAGGATATGGTCTAACTGAAACTTCACCTGTAATATCAGTAAATGATATGAGAAATAAAGGGTTTAGAGTAGGAACTGTGGGTAAAGTAATTGATAGTGTAGAAGTAAAAATTGCTAGTGATGGTGAAATTCTTTGCAAAGGACCGAATGTAATGATGGGTTATTATAAAGATGAAAAATTAACTAATGAAGCTATCGTTGATGGTTTTTTCCATACAGGTGACATAGGCGAATTTGACAATGACGGTTTTTTAAAAATCACTGATCGTAAAAAAGAAATGTTTAAAACCTCAGGAGGAAAATATATTGCGCCACAAATTATTGAAAATACAATGAAACAATCTCGTTTTATTGATCAAATAATGGTTATTGGTGATGGACAGAAAATGCCTGCTGCATTTGTACAAATCAATTTTGACTTCATTAAAGAATGGGCTCAAATACATAAACTGGATATTGGAAAAAGTAATGAAGACATTATTACCAATGAAAAAGTAAATGAAAGAATTCAAGAAGAAATTAATTTGTACAACGAAAAATTTGGTCATTGGGAACAAATTAAGCGCTTTGAATTAACTGCTCAGATTTGGTCAATTGAAGGCGGAGAGATGACACCAACTCTTAAATTAAGGAGAAAACCTATTATGGATAAGTATAAAAATTTATTTGATAAAATTTATAGTTAACTTTTTACATTTGAATCAAAAATTTATAAATAATTTTTCGAAAGCTTAACTGCTTCTACTTTTTAACAAGACTCCTCAAATTTAGAGGAGTTTTTTTATACTTATTATTTATTAAAAAAAATAATTCAATTTATTATGCGTGCATAGTATTTTTTATTATATTTGAAATCGTTATAGTTCCTTATGAAAGATAAAACAATAGATTATATTTTACGTGCAACTTGGCAAGCGGTTTCCCGAATGTATAACGAGGAAGCATCAAAGTATGGTGCTACAATGGCAACTGGATTTGCACTTTTAAGTATTGATAAAGAGAAAGGTACTCCTTCAACTTCATTAGGTCCAAAAATGGGAATGGAGGCAACAAGTTTGACTCGAACTTTAAAATCTATGGAAGAAAAGGGTTTAATTATTCGTAAAAAAAATCCTGTAGATGGGCGAGGTGTTTTAATTTATCTTACTGAATTTGGAAAAGAAAAAAGAGAATTATCAAAAAATACTGTACTGCGATTTAACGAAAGTATAAAGCAAAATATCTCTGAGGAAAAATTGCAACATTTTATTGAAGTAGCTGAGATTATCAACGAATTAATAGTAGATAAAAACATCTTTAGTCCAGCTCATAATGATAAGATTTTGGATCAAAGAAAACCTGGAAATGAAATCAATAGCTATTAAATGATATTTAATTAGCGAATTCAAATAAAAATAAATAGGAATTAGATATGAAACGAACTATTAAGAAAGTTGCAGTAATTGGATCCGGAATTATGGGTTCAGGAATTGCTTGTCATTTTGCAAATATTGGTGTAGAGGTGCTGCTTCTAGATATAGTTCCAAGAGAACTGATCGAGATTGAAGTTAAAAAAGGGCTAACTTTAGAAAGTAAAATTGTAAGAAATCGTTTAGTGAATGAACACTTATCCAATTCTCTAAAATCAAAGCCCTCTCCTATTTACAGTCAACAGTTTGCTTCTAGAATTACTACTGGAAATACAACTGACGATATGGTAAAAATCGCTGATGTAGATTGGATTATTGAAGTTGTTGTAGAGCGTTTAGACATCAAAAAAACGGTGTTTGAGCAAATCGAAAAATATAGAAAGCAAGGAACTTTAGTAACTTCTAATACTTCGGGAATTCCTATTCACTTTATGAGCGAAGGACGAAGTGAAGATTTTCAAAAACATTTTTGTGGAACGCACTTTTTTAATCCGGCACGTTATTTAAAATTATTTGAAATTATACCTGGTCCACAGACTTCAACTGAAGTATTGGACTTCCTTACTATATATGGAGAGAAATTCTTAGGAAAAACTTCGGTAGTGGCTAAAGACACTCCAGCCTTTATTGGCAATAGAATTGGAATTTACGGAATTCAAAGCTTGTTTCATTTAGTGCAACAAATGGGATTAACCATTGAAGAGGTTGATAAATTAACGGGTCCAGTTATTGGTCGTCCAAAATCAGCTACGTTCCGCACCGTTGACGTAGTTGGTTTAGATACATTGGTACATGTTGCTAATGGTATTTATGAAAACTGTCCAAATGATGAACAACACGAATTGTTCAAACTTCCTGCTTTTGTAAATAAAATGATGGAGAATAAATGGTTAGGAAGTAAAACGGGACAAGGTTTTTACAAAAAAGAAGGAAAAGAAATCTTGACTTTAGATTTGAATACTCTAGAATATCGCTCCGCTAAAAAAGCTTCGTTTGCAACTTTAGAGTTAACAAAAACTATTGATAAGCCAATCAATCGTTTTAAAGTTTTAGTAAAAGGAAAAGACAAAGCAGGAGAATTCTACAGAAAAAGTTTTTCTGGAATGTTTGCTTATGTTTCAAACAGAATTCCTGAAATCTCTGATGAATTATACAAAATCGACGATGCGATGAAAGCTGGTTTCGGTTGGGAAAACGGACCATTTGAAATTTGGGACGCGATTGGTGTTGAAAAAGGAATTGAGATCATGAAGTTGGAAGGTCTAGAACCTGCTGCTTGGGTAACTGAGATGTTAGCCTCTGGAACCAAAAGTTTTTATACTATTAAAGAAGGGGCAACTTATTTCTATAATATTCCAACAAAAGCGCAGACGAAAGTGCCAGGACAAGATTCATTTATTATCCTAAACAACATTCGCGAAAGCAAAAAAGTGTGGAGTAATAGCGGTGCAATCATACAAGACTTAGGAGATGGAATTTTGAATTTAGAATTTCAATCTAAAATGAATACAATAGGTGGCGATGTTTTAGCAGCTATCAATAAAGCGATTGATTTATCTGAAAAAGAATATCAAGGATTAGTTATTGGAAATCAAGCAGCGAATTTCTCTGTGGGTGCTAATATTGGAATGATATTCATGATGGCAGTAGAGCAAGAATACGATGAATTGAACATGGCCATCAAAATGTTCCAAGACACAATGATGCGCGTACGGTATTCCGGAATTCCAGTGGTTGTTGCGCCACACGGGATGACTTTTGGTGGAGGATGCGAAATGAGTTTGCATGCTGACAAAGTGGTTGCTGCGGCTGAAACCTACATGGGATTAGTAGAGTTTGGTGTTGGAGTAATTCCTGGTGGTGGTGGATCTAAAGAATTAGCTTTAAGAGCTTCTGATTTATTCCATAAAAATGATGTTGAGCTAAATGTATTACAAGAATATTTTTTAACCATAGCTATGGCTAAAGTTTCAACTTCTGGGTACGAAGCTTTTGACACTGGACTTTTACAACATGGAAAAGATATTATTGTTGTAAACAAAGACCGCCAGATTGCTGAAGCTAAAAAACACGCTTTGATTATGGCAGAAGCAGGATACACTCAACCCATTAGAAGAAGTGATGTGAAAGTTCTTGGAAAACAGGCTTTAGGAATGTTCCTAGTAGGAACAGACCAAATGGAAGCTGGAAATTACATTTCTGAACACGATAAAAAAATAGCTAACAAACTTGCTTATGTTATGGCTGGTGGAGATTTATCTGAACCAACATTAGTAACGGAGCAATATTTATTAGATCTAGAAAGAGAAGCATTTTTGAGTTTGTGTACTGAAAGAAAAACTTTGGAAAGAATTCAGTTTATGTTGACAAAAGGAAAACCGTTGAGAAATTAAGAACCAAGAAAAAAGAAGCAAGAAGCAAGATTTTTATCCATAAAATCTTTTCTCTTTCTTCTTTCATCTATTATCTAAAAAAAAATGAAAACAGCCTATATAGTAAAAGCATACAGAACCGCCGTTGGTAAAGCACCAAAAGGAGTTTTTAGATTTAAAAGACCTGATGAATTGGCGGCAGAAACTATTCAGTATATGATGAATGAGTTACCGGACTTTGATAAAACCAGAATTGATGACGTTATGGTAGGAAACGCCATGCCAGAAGCAGAACAAGGACTAAACGTAGCAAGATTAATTTCCTTAATGGGATTAAAAGTTGAGGATGTTCCTGGTGTAACTGTTAATAGATATTGTGCCTCTGGATTAGAAACTATTGGGATGGCTACAGCCAAAATCCAATCGGGAATGGCACATTGCATCATTGCTGGTGGTGCTGAAAGCATGAGTTTTATTCCAATGGGCGGTTACAAACCAACTCCTGATTATGCTGTTGCAAAAGCAGGAAACGAAGATTATTACTGGGGAATGGGACTAACAGCAGAAGCAGTTGCAAAACAGTTCAACGTATCTAGAGAAGATCAAGATGAGTTTGCGTTTCACTCGCACATGAAAGCATTGAAAGCACAAGCGGAAGGAAAATTTGATAAACAAATTATACCAATTACGATTGAGCAAACTTTTATAAATGAAAATGGTAAGAAGGAAACTAAATCTTATGTGGTCAGTAAAGATGAAGGTCCAAGAGCGGGAACTTCTAAAGAAGCATTAGCAAATTTAAAACCTGTTTTTGCAGCTGATGGAAGCGTAACCGCTGGTAACTCTTCACAAATGAGCGATGGAGCAGCTTTCGTTTTAGTGATGAGTGAAGAAATGGTAAAAGAATTAAATTTAGAACCAATTGCGCGATTAGTAAACTTTGCTTCAGCTGGAGTAGAACCAAGAATTATGGGAATGGGACCTGTAAAAGCAATTCCTAAGGTTTTAAAACAAGCTGGAATGAATTTAAAAGACATCGATTTAATAGAACTTAATGAAGCATTTGCTTCTCAAGCTATAGCAGTGTCTCGTGAACTAGAACTAAATCCCGAAATTGTAAATGTAAATGGTGGTGCCATTGCTTTAGGACATCCTTTAGGTTGTACAGGCGCAAAATTATCTGTACAATTATTTGACGAAATGAAACGTAGAGGAAGTAAATACGGAATTGTATCCATGTGTGTGGGAACAGGACAAGGTAGCGCAGGGATATATGAGTTGATGTAAATTAGAGCAAAGAGCAAAGAGCAAAGAGCAAAGAGCAAAGAGCAAAGAGCAAAGAGCAAAGAGCAAAGAGCAAAGAGCAAAAAGCAAAGAGCAAAAAGCAAAGAGCAAAGAGCAAAGAGCAAAGAGCAAAGAGTAAAGAGTAAAGAGTAAAGAGTAAAGAGTAAAGAGTAAAGAGTAAAGAGTAAAGAGTAAAGAGCAAAGAATAAAGAGCAAAGAGCAAAGAGTAGACAATCAAGAATCAAGGAAGTAGAGATAAAAAAATGAAACATAATTTTAAGAATTTGAAAATTTGGATTATAGCAATGGATATAGCCAATGATATTTATGGGTTAACTTCTACTTTTCCAAAATCAGAAATCTATAGCTTAAGTAGCCAAATGAATCGATGTTCTGTTTCTATGCCTTCGAATATTGCCGAAGGATCAAATAGAGAAAACAAGCATTTTCAACATTATTTAAATATTAGTTTAGGATCTTCGTTCGAGTTACAAACACAAGTATTGATAGCCAATCAGAACAATTACCTATCAACAGAACAAACAGAAAAAATAGAGAATAAAATAATTGAATTTCAAAAGATGACATCAGGTTTCATTAACAAGTTAGATACTAATCTTTCTTCTTGATTCTTTCATCTTTATTCATCTTAAAAATCAAAATTATGAGCGACAAAACAAGAGGAGGACAATTCCTGGTAAAAGAAACAAAGTGTGAAGACGTTTTCACACCCGAGGATTTCAATGAAGAGCAATTAATGATGCGCGACTCTGTCAAAGAGTTTGTAGATAAAGAATTATGGCCATTTAAAGATCGTTTCGAGAAAAAAGATTACGCTTACACGGAGGAAACGATGAAAAAAGCGGGCGACTTAGGTTTTTTAAGTGTTGCTGTTCCAGAAGCTTATGGTGGAATGGGAATGGGATTTGTAAATACCGTTTTAGTTTGTGATTATATTTCGGGAGCGACAGGATCTTTTTCTACTGCTTTTGGAGCGCATACTGGAATTGGCACAATGCCCATCACTTTATATGGAACAGAAGAGCAAAAACAAAAATATGTACCTAAATTAGCTACAGGCGAATGGTTTGGTGCGTATTGTTTAACTGAGCCAGGTGCAGGATCCGATGCTAATTCAGGAAAAACAAAAGCCGTTTTATCTGACGATGGAAAAAGCTACTCGATCACTGGACAGAAAATGTGGATTTCAAACGCAGGTTTCTGCTCCCTATTTATCGTTTTCGCACGTATAGGTGATGACAAAAATATTACTGGATTTATCGTTGAAAACACAGATGATAATGGTATTTCAATGGGTGAAGAGGAACATAAATTAGGTATTCGCGCCTCCTCTACGCGTCAAGTGTTTTTTAATGAGACAAAAATCCCTGTTGAAAACATGCTTTCTGAAAGAGGGAATGGTTTTAAAATTGCCATGAACTCCTTGAATGTGGGACGTATAAAACTTGCTGCCGCTTGTTTAGATGCACAAAGAAGAGTCATCTCTAGTTCAGTAAAATACGCGAACGAAAGAGTACAATTCAATACACCAATCGCACAATTTGGTGCTATTCGCGCCAAGTTAGCTGAAATGGCAACTAGTTGTTATGCTGGTGAAAGTGCGACTTATCGCGCAGCAAAAGATATTGAAGACCGTATTGCTATTCGTGAGCAAGAAGGCGCAACTCATCAAGATGCTGAATTAAAAGGAGTTGAAGAATATGCAATTGAATGTTCTATTTTGAAAGTAGCTGTTTCTGAAGATATTCAAAACTGCGCTGATGAAGGGATCCAAATCTTTGGTGGAATGGGATTCTCTGAGGACACGCCGATGGAAAGCGCATGGAGAGATGCTCGTATCGCACGTATTTATGAAGGTACAAATGAAATTAACAGAATGCTATCAGTTGGTATGTTAATTAAAAAAGCAATGAAAGGACATATCGATTTGCTGGGACCGGCTTCAAAAGTGCAAGAAGAATTAATGGGAATACCATCATTTGAAACTCCTGATTATTCTGAATTGTTTGCTGAGGAAAAGGAAATGGTTGGCAAATTGAAGCAAGCTTTCTTAATGGTTGCTGGTGGAGCAGTACAAAAATACGGTCCAGATTTAGATTCGCACCAACAGTTACTTATGGCTGCTGCTGATATCCTAATTGAAATCTATATGGCAGAAAGCACTATTCTAAGAACAGAAAAATTAGCTAAAAAAGAAGGTGAAGATAAAGTGCAGGAGCAAGTTGCAATGGCAAAACTTTATTTATACAAAGCTGTAGATATTGTGACTCAAAAAGGCAAGGAAAGTGTTATCTCATTTGCCGAAGGTGATGAACAGCGTATGATGTTAATGGGATTAAGACGATTTACAAAATATACTAATATGCCAAATATAGTTGCACTTAAAGAAACGATAACTACAAAAATAGTTGCTGAGAATGATTATTGTTTTTAATGATAAGAAGTATTAAGTGTTATATCTTAAAAACCGTCTAGTTATAAAAATAAGACGGTTTTTTTTATTTTGAATTAGTTAATAATCTTTTTTGTTTTCAATTTTAGAAATCGTACCAAAATATGAGATTGAGCTTCTATTATTTGAATATATGGTTAATGTCGCGCTTCCGTTTAACAAAATTGATAGATAAATCTTGAAAACATCCCGGTCACCACGCACATTCGCATTAAGTTCGTTTTTTTTATTCCCTTTTTTAATAATATAAGTAATTGGTTTTCCTTTAAAACTTAATCCTTGATCGCCACCATAAGCAATACCGCTATACCCTCTACCAAAAAATGGCATTTCACTTTTAATTAAGTTTGGTGAAAATTCTATAAAATTATAATTTGTAGTTAAATCAATTGCATTATATCCTTGCGGAAAAGCCTTTTGCGCTACAAATTTAAATTCTTGTGACTCAACTAGAAGGGCAATTTCTTTAGATTTTTCTAAATTTATTTTAGATTGTAATTTATTGCTTGTTGTACATTGAATAAAACCTGCTGTAATAAATAATAAAATAAGTTGCAATTTAAAAGTTCTCATGAGATTCATTTTTGAATTTTTTATTAGTTATTGAATTAGTCAAGTAAAAAATTTGGAATTATAGCAGACTTTACTTATTTTTTTAAAAAACTCATTAACACTGCGCCATCTAACAGAAAATTTAAAGTTTTACCATCAGGCGATATTAAATACGAATTGGTTTTCTGAAGAGCTGACAAATAAGTTTTTTCGCCATCACCAGGGCAGTATCTTTTAGTTAATGCAATATCCTTTTTAAAATTGATTTTATTTTCCTTTCTATCTAATTCTCCAGAATAGCGATTACAACTAGTTCCTCCCGATAACATATTTTTCTTTAAATCAAAAATTATCGTTGGTTTTTCATCACGAAATAAATCGTTAAAAGCAATTTCAGAATTTGTTATGTGATTTAATTCCCAAGAACCTTCGATATCTTTAGACTGCTTATCAGAAATTTTCATTGTTGTACATGAACAATAAGTTAGGATAATACTGAACATTATAAATAAGTTGATCTTTTTCATTTTAATTAATTTTAAATATTGTGATACTCTAAAAATTTAAGCCTTGAGATAAATAATAAATCTCATTATAATATAAAACTTCAAGCATTGTTTCAATACGCCTAAATTGCTTTAACCTCTTTTACTTCAGTTTTAATTTCCACTGCATACGAATTTGGTATGATTTTATTACCTTTTTCAGACGTATAAACTTTAGTAAATTCAGCTCCAAAATATAATATAATTGCTGAGTAATACACCCAAATCATTATAATAATAACGGATCCAGCAGCCCCATAAACAGATGCCACAGTAGAACTACCTAAATAAAAACCAATAGCAAATTTCCCGAACATAAAGAAAAAGGAAGTAAAACTAGACCCTATTAAGGCATCTTTCCATCCAATTTCGCCATCCGGAAGCGTTTTGAAAATTGTAGCAAATAACATAGTTGTCGTTAAAAATAAAATAACAATGTTAAGTACGTAAAAAATGTAAACAGTAATATCAGGAAAATAAACCATTAGCCTTTCGTTTATTACATCCATTACAGTATTGACCATCAAACTGACCAATAATAAAAAACCAACAGATGCAATCATTGAAAAGGACATTAATCTGTTTTTCACAAATTTTATAATTCCTTTATTAGGCTTTGCTTTAAGACCCCAAATGCTATTTATCGAACTCTGTATCTCAGCAAATACACCCGAAGCACCTATTAATAACATTATACCACCAAAAATGGCTGCAATAGTATTGCTATCCGACAACTCGATATTTTTAATAGTCTCCTGAATCTGAACTGCAGCTTTATCGCCTACCATCCCGTTAATTTGGGAAAAAAACCGACCAGTAACAGCATCTTGACCAAAGAAAAAACTGAAGATTGACAAAATTATAATTAGTAATGGCGGTAAAGAAAATATAGTATAATAAGATAAAGAAGCACTTAATTTAATTGCATTATCTTTATCAAATTCAGTATAAGTTTGCTTTAGTAATTTCCAACTAGTGCTTGCTAATTTTTTAATTTGCATGGTTTGAATATTTGTGCTTAATACTTCAAAATTACAAAAATAGAAGAACTGAAAAAAAATTAAGTTTTATATAATTACTTACAAAATTATGTTAAAGACCTATTAAAAATATAAAATGAACTGAAATTTTTACCTAAATTTATGGCTCAAAAAAACTTTTTACTCTAACATAAATAATATGGAAAATCAAAATACACGTCGGAATTTTTTAAAACACTCAGCAATCTTATCTACAGGGACTTTAATCGGCAGTAGCTTATTTAGCACTGCTTTTGCAAATGAGACGTTATTAAAAGATGCAAGAAACACTTTAGAAATTAATACCGTAACAGAAGATGGTATTTACACCTTACCTAAATTAGGATACGCTTACGATGCATTGGAACCTCATATCGATAAAATGACGATGGAAATCCATCATAGTAAACATCATCAAGGTTATGTCACAAATTTGAACAAAGCAATTGAAACACTGGACGCAAATTTAGTCAGTCATTCAAAATCATTGGTAAACATTTTTGAAAAAATGTCCAAATTCCCAGAAGCTATTAGAAATAATGCTGGTGGACATTACAACCATAGTCTGTTTTGGACATTAATGAAACCAAATGGAGGTGGTAATCCAAAAGGAAAATTAGCGGATGCAATAATGAGTTCTTTTGGATCCTTTGAAGAATTCAAAAAACAATTTGCTGATGCTTCAATGAAAAGATTTGGATCAGGTTGGTCTTGGTTAGTTGAACATGATGGTAAATTAGTTATTGGTTCAACTCCTAATCAAGATAATCCGTTAATGCGACTTCGAGGAAAAGGTTTAAAAGGAAAACCAATTCTTGCATTAGATGTTTGGGAACACGCTTATTATCTTAAAAATCAAAATAGAAGAGCTGATTATGTGGCTTCTTTTTGGAATGTTATAAATTGGGACAAAGCAGAGGAATTGTTTAATTCATAAAAGTGCACTATTATATTAGCCCTGATTTGCTTTTGCGATTTTAGGGCTTTTTTTTATAAGCTACTCAATACTTATATAAAATTGACGTTTTTAAAATAAATTTAAAAGAATTATCTAGTCATCATACCTTACTATTATCAATTTGGTAGATTAAAAAATATCATACAATTTAGCTTAAAAAAGTATAGCTTTGCAGCATTAAAATAATACAATGATTAACCCTTCGGCATCTGGTTGGATTGATAAATTTTTTTCAGTACAAAAATTTACTAAAGATTCTGTCTTCACAGATTCTGCCGCATTTTACCATAAAACGAGAAGTACGGGTTTTATTTACGGTCATATTATATCATTTGGCACAGCAAACATAATTGATACTAAAGGCTGGTTTGAAGATGAGATATCAAAAGTGGCTTTGCTTAATACGCTATATGGAGTTTATTGTTTAAATAATGAAGATTTATCCGAGGCTAATTTTATTAAAGAAGCCGTTCTATTTTATGATAAGATGAATCCTCAAGGTTTTAATTTATTTAAAAAAATACTTCCAAAAAACTCCTATTCTTTAACTCTGGAAAAGATTATTGATGAGCGAGTTCAAACTAATAATAGTATTATTTCAAAAAACTTTTCTCATTTAGTTACAAATGCCTTATTGTTTATAGATGTTTTAGCTTTTCATCAATTCTTAGTTCATGGAGAAATTCCAGAAAAATATTTAAAAAAAATTGAAGAAACTATTGTAAACGTTGTCACTCTTGCGCTAAAAGTAAAAGCAGAAAAATCGCAATATGATAATTTACTTATAAAACTATTTGAAGCATCAATACGATATAGTAAATTTTCTAAAGTTTCAGTACAAAATTTGGAAACCATACAATTAGATTATTTTACTAATGAATTAGAAAAGAATTATCTACTAGACATGGCGGGAATGGCTTTATGGAGCGATGCAAAAGTTGAAAATGAAGAGTTGTATTTTTTACATTCTTTAGCTTCTACCTTATCAATTTCAGATGATTTTGTAAATGAAACTATAAAAAACATTAATGATTTTATATTCAAGTATAAAAAAGACATACCTTATTTTAACTATTCCAATCCCGTAAAACATTTTTATGATCAGACAACACAAAATGTGATTACGATAATTAGTAGAAATAAAAATAGACTTGTTAAGGAATTAATGCAAAGTAAGGAGCTGATGGTTCTTCTATCCTATTCTACGATTAGAGATTTGAATGAAAAAGAAAAGAAAAAAGTAAAAAAACAGTTATTAGAAATATGTAAAACAGTGCCATCATTAGCAATATTTTTACTTCCTGGCGGTAGCTTACTATTACCTATATTGATCAAGTTTATACCTCAATTACTTCCATCGGCTTTTAATGAAAATAAAGACGACTAATAATTTTTTATCCAAGCGAAGTGACTTTGTTTTATTTCGATTTTGTTATTTTTTATATACTCTAAAAAAGCGCTGGCAACAGGACTCATTTTTTTTCCTTTTAACCAAATTAAGCGCCATGAAGTCACAATTGGCAAACCAATTGCTGGCAATAAAAATAAACTACCGTTGTCTAATTCATTCTTGAGACCAATAATAGGCATTATAGAAACACCAATTCCCGCTATAACTGCTTGCTTGACTGCTTCATTAGACGTAAGCGTTATTCTTGTTTTTGGTTGAATGTTTTGTTGCGAAATATACTCTTCCATTGCCGTACGCGTTGCTGATCCTAATTCTCTAGAAATTAGCGGGGACAAAGATAAAAGCGTAAGAAAGTTGTTTTCTATCTTATTATAAACAGAAGGATCTCCTACTAAATACAAACTGTTTTCTATTAAAATCTCTGATTCAATATCTAATTCTTGTGGCAATACCGAAACAAATGCAAAATCTACCTCATTATTTTTTAAAGCATTTACAACATTTTTTTTATTATTTACATCCATATCTAATTCTATTTCATCGTACTTTTTTAAAAAATTACTCAAATAGTATGGAATAACATACTTGCCTGTTGATACAACTGAAAGTTTCAATCTACCCGATAATTTACCCTTAAATGCTAATGTTTTATAATTTATAGCATATACTTCATTCAGAATATTTTCGGCGGCAACAGCAATTTCTTTACCGAAATCTGTTACATACAAGCGTTTTTTAATCACTTCTGTTAACGGAATTTCGAACTGATTTTGAAAGTTTTTTAACTGTATGGAAACAGCGGGCTGAGTTAAAAAAAGCTCTTCGGCAGCACGAGTAATACTAAGGGTCTTAGTCACTATTAAGAACACTTGAAGTTGGTGCAAAGTATAGTTCATAAAAATTGTTTATGTATTTCATTACAAATATAAATAAAAATATATGAAATAAAAATTAGACTTTTGTCCTATCAAATAATAAAACACAAATAACATGACACGAATTACAGTAGCAAAAGGAGACGGAATTGGTCCAGAAATCATGAATGCCACTTTAGAAATTATCAAAGCAGCAGGAGCAGAAATTGAGATTGACGAAATTGAGGTAGGTGAAAAAGTATATTTGTCAGGTAACAGCTCAGGAATTGCAGCTGAATCATGGGATATTATTCGTAGAAATAAAATATTTCTAAAAGCCCCTATCACGACTCCTCAAGGGGGTGGTTATAAAAGCTTAAACGTAACAACGAGAAAATTTTTAGGACTTTATTCTAATGTTCGACCTTGTGTGAGTTTGCATCCTTTTGTAGAGACCAAACATCCTAAAATGGATATTGTCATTATACGTGAAAATGAAGAGGATTTATATGCTGGAATTGAGCATCAACAAACGGATGAAGTGATCCAATGTTTAAAATTGATCAGTCGTCCTGGATGTGAAAAAATTGTACGTTATGCATTTGAATACGCTAAAGTATACGGTAGAAAAAAAGTGACTTGTTTTACTAAAGACAATATCATGAAGCAAACAGACGGATTGTTTCACCAAGTTTTTGATGAAATAGCTGCAGAATATCCGGAAATTGAAAATGAACACTGGATTATTGATATAGGAGCTGCAAAAATGGCTGACACTCCAGAAATTTTTGATGTGATTGTTACGCTAAATCTTTACGGCGATGTTTTATCTGATATTGCTGCACAAATTGCAGGTTCAGTAGGACTTGCCGGATCAGCTAATATTGGTGAGGAATGTGCTATGTTTGAAGCAATTCATGGTTCAGCACCTAGACGTGCGGGACAAAATTTAGCCAATCCATCTGGTTTATTAGAAGGAGCAGTAATGATGCTTAATCATATTGGACAAACTGAAGTTGCAGAAAAAGTTCAAAACGCATGGTTAAAAACTATTGAGGACGGAATTCATACTTATGACATTTACAAAGAAGGTGTTAGTAAAGAAAAAGTAGGGACTAAAGAATTTGCTGAAGCAGTGATAAAAAATTTAGGAAATAAGCCTGCCATTTTAAAAGAGGTTTCATTTGCAAAAGATGCAGTTTTAAATCTTCCGAAATATGTTAAAAAACCTGCTGCTAAAAAAGAATTAGTAGGTGTAGACTTATTTGTGCACTGGAATGGAACCGATCCAAATGAAATAGCTGAAAAATTAAAAGCAGTGACTTTGCAGAACACTGATTTGACAATGATTACCAATAGAGGTATCAAAGTATGGCCAGAAGGTTTTGAAGAGACTTTTTGTACGGATCACTGGCGTTGTCGATTTAAACCCAATGATGGCAAAACAATTACTAAAAATCAAATTATAGCACTGTTATCAAATGCGGTTGATGCTAATGTAGATGTTATTAAAACAGAAAACTTATACGAATTTGATGGAAAATTAGGATTTTCTTTAGGACAAGGACAATAATTTAAAATCTCAAAACATGGACATACAACTTCTTGAAGGCGAATTTAATTCTAATGAAGCTTTAGAATTAATTGTAAAAATGATTGATATCAAAATAAAATTTCATGAGAGTAAAATATGCAACTCCCATCAAGAAGAAGATATCAAAAGTCGCGAGAATAAAATAAAAAAACTTCAAAAATCGCTTTATGAAATAAGAGTGTTTTTGAATACTAAAACTAATAACGTGACGCTGGAATCCTCCATTCACATCCAATAAAGATTAATCTTTATATTTTAAATTGTAGTGAATCTTTTTTATTTCTTTTGCCACAAAGTCAAAAAGACTTCGTGGCAAATTGAAATAAATCTGGAGTTTTATAATAAGACTTTCTAAAAACAAAGATATCGTTACAACAGATTTTTTTAATCAAATTTTAAATGGAAAATATGGAATTAGAGAAGGAATATAAATTAATTGATGGCATATTTTCTAATGAAGAAGCGGGAAATATTTTGACTGCATTATTCAATTATAAAATTGATTATCACAATAGAGAAGATTTTAGCAACCATATTCGATTTAATAAAGACATTTCGAATTCAAAACAACGAATTCAAGAGCTCATAGATGCAAAAAATGCCATTAAAGTAATGCTAGAAAAATCAAAAATGGATCCTTCAAACTTGGTCATAAAAAGCACAATTACCATAAGTTTTGAAAAATAATATCTTTTTAAATAGAACAATTTTAATCGCCACTAAACATCAGAAAGAAACAGTGATTGCCCCAATTTTAGAAAATGGAATTGGAGTGCATTGTTTTACTTCTGATTTTTTTGATACAGATAGTTTGGGTACTTTTTCAGGAGAAATTCTGCGAAAGGATAACGCTTTGCTTACTTTACGAAAAAAATGTGAATTAGGCTTTAAAACAACTAATTGCGATTTGGTTATAGCCAGCGAAGGATCTTTTGGTGCACATCCTACTCTATTTTTCGCTTCTGCAAATGAAGAATTAGTGATGCTAAAAGACTTTAAAAATGACTTAGAAATTGTAGCTAGAGAAATTAGTTTGGATACGAATTTTAATGGAAAGATTATTTTTTCAGAAGATGAGCTTTTAGAATTTGCAACTTTAGTGCACTTTCCTGCGCATGGAATTATTTTAAAATCAACAGAAATAAATCCGCTAATTATTGAAAAAGGAATTGTTTCTAAGAAAATTTTATTAGAAAAATATAGAGAATTGCGTGAAAATTTTTCATCTGTGTTTGTAGAAACTGATATGCGTGCTCAATTCAATCCAACTCGTATGAAGGTAATCGAAAAAGCAACACTGGCTCTTTTAAAAAAAATAAAAAACTGTTGTCCTCGTTGTGAAACACCAGGCTTTGATATAATAAATACAATTTCTGGCTTACCTTGCAGGAGTTGTGGCTCGCCCACGAGATCAACTTTAAGTCATATTTATCAATGTAAAAAATGTGAATTCAAAGAAGAAAAAATGTTTCCACGAGGTCTTCAATATGAAGAACCTACCTATTGTGACTATTGTAATCCCTAATAAAAATGATGATTGAAATTTCTACTGATATCAATAAAGCAAAAAAAATTCTTGAAAACAATGAATTAGTTGCCATTCCTACCGAAACCGTTTATGGATTAGCTGGCAATATTTATAATGAACAAGCGATAAAAAAGATATTTGAGACTAAAAATAGGCCTTTTTTTAATCCTTTGATTGTACATATATATTCCAAAGATTTATTACATACCATAGCTGCTGAAATCCCTGAAAAAGCTCAAAAACTCGCCACAGCTTTCTGGCCAGGATCGCTAACGTTAGTTTTAAAAAAGAAAAACAACATTCCTGATTTGATCACTGCCGGAAAAGATTCAGTTGCAGTTCGGGTGCCAAACCACCCTATGACTTTAGCATTATTACAATCAATAGATTTTCCATTAGCAGCGCCAAGTGCAAATCCTTTTGGATCAATTAGTCCAACCACTGCGCAACACGTAGCTGATTATTTTCCTAATGATGTATCACTAGTTTTAGATGGTGGAAGTTGTAAAAACGGAATTGAATCTACAATCGTTGGCTTTAAAGGTGAAAACACTATTTTATACCGTCTGGGTTCAATTTCTATTGAGGAAATAGAGAGTGTCATTGGCAAAATAAAAATCAAAAATAACGAAGAAAAGTCACCTAATGCTCCTGGAATGTTATCGAGACATTACGCGCCAAAAACGAAAACCATACTAGTTGAAAATGTTGAAAAAGAATTAGATTTGCATCCCGATAAAAAAATAGGTATTTTAATTTTCCAAAATTCGGTAAATAATTCAACTGTTATTTCACAAGAGATTTTATCACAAAAAGGTGATTTAAAAGAAGCAATGTCAAATCTATATGCTGCAATGCATCGCTTAGACAAACAAAATTTAGATATTATAATTGCCGAAAAATTTCCAGAAAACAATTTAGGAAAATCAATAAATGATCGTTTAAAACGCGCGACAAAAAATTAATAAAATATGAACTTAGATTTACTATTTGAAAACCTCACCAATCCTGCATTACTATTTTTTATACTAGGCGTTGTAGCAGTAAAATTAAAAAGTGATTTAGAAATTCCTGAAGGCTCTTCAAAATTCATCTCGCTTTATTTACTATTTTCTATTGGTTTTAAAGGTGGTCAAGAATTAGCGCATAGCGATTTTACTATGGAAATTGTGTGGTCAGTATTATTTGGAGTTTTTATTGCACTAATCATTCCTGTTTATTGCTATTTTATTCTACGAAGAAAATTTAATATTTATGATTCTGGAGCAATTGCTGCAGCTTATGGCTCTGTTAGTGCAGTAACTTTTGTCACGGCAGCCAGTTTTCTTGAATTACAAAATATGACTTTTAGTGGTCACATGGTAGCGGTAATGGCATTGATGGAAGCACCAGCAATTATAGTAGGGGTTATTTTAATAAGAATGTTCGATAATAAAAATGAATCCAGTACATCCATATTATCCTTAGTAAAACATTCCTTTACCAATGGAAGTGTTCTACTAATTTTAGGAAGTTTGGTAATTGGCATGCTAGCTAGTGAAGAGCAAGCACTAGGCATTAAACCATTTACCACTGATTTGTTTAAAGGGTTTTTAGCAATATTTCTATTGGATATGGGAATTGTAAGCGGGAGAAAATTAAATGATTTTATAAAAAGTGGTTGGTTTGCAGTGATTTTTGCAATAGCAATTCCATTAGTAAATGGCTGTATTGTTGCAGTTACAAGTCAATTTGTTACCCAGGACATTGGTAACCGATTTATATTAGCCGTTCTTGCAGCGAGTGCTTCTTATATTGCAGTTCCAGCGGCGATGAAAATTGCAGTGCCAAAAGCAAATCCCGGATTATTTTTACCAATGGCACTTGCGGTAACATTTCCTTTTAATATTACGTTTGGAATGCCAATTTATCTATCCATTATAATGGCTTATTAAATGCTAAACTTCAGTTTATAAGTATCATCTAGATCATCATTGCTGCTCATATTAACATCTAAATCTGTAACATAACCTGAATTTAAACCGTAAACCCAGCCATGTAGAGTAAGAACTTGACCGTTACGCCAAGCGTTTTGAACAATTGATGTTTTAGCAAGATCAATTACTTGCTCTTGAACATTGATCTCAACAAACTTATTAAATCGGCTAGTTTCGTCATGGATCGAATCCAAATATTTACTGTGTAACCTATAAACATTTTTTATATGCCGAATCCAGTTGTCAATAATTCCGATAGACTCATTGCCCATTGCAGCTTTTATGCCTCCACATCCATAATGCCCGCAAACGAGTACATGTTTCACTTTTAAAACATTCACCGCATAATCTAGAACGCTCAACATATTCATATCGGTATGTACAACCATATTAGCAATATTTCTATGTACAAAAACTTCGCCTGGTTTAGCTCCTATAATTTCATTTGCAGGAACACGACTATCGGAACAACCTATCCATAATAAAGGTGGTGTTTGTCCTTTAGCTAAATCCTGAAAATAATTTGGATCACTTTCCAAAGTGGTTTCAACCCATTTTTTATTATTTTCCAAGATTTGATTATAAAAATCTGTCATAAATTAAATAATTATAGCTGTATAACGTATTCAATATTCGATAAACTAGTTATTGAATAGCATTTAAATTTTTGCTAAAGTAATTATTTTTATCTTGAATAAATTTATGTTTTACTAAATCATCGAGCTTGACAAGTAAATAAATTGCACAACTGGTATTATTATATTTCTCTCAATTGAATATTTTTATTAAAAGAAGATTTTTTGCTTATTTCTATCTTTTGTTTAAGCAATAATTGACTAATCAAAACGACAAAAAAAAGCAAAATAAAACAGTTATATCTTATTTTGCTTTTATAAAAATGTTCAGAAACTTACAAACTTTCTTCTAACCAAGCTTGCATCATCCAGATTGTTTTTTCTTGTTCAGCAATAAAATCACTCATCAGTGCATTAGTACCCTCATCATTGATTTCTGCCGATTTATTTAAAATCTCCCGTTCTAACTTTAATAAATGGGATAATGATGTAACAATTAATTGTACTGCTTTTTCATCTATAGAAATGTTTTTACCCACCACAAGTTGGTTGTGTTTTACATAATCTTCAAATGTATGTAGCGGCGTACCGCCAACTGTTAATACTCTTTCTGCAATTAAATCAATTTTTATTTGCGAGTCGGTATACAATTCTTCAAACTTCACATGAAGATCAAAAAATCTTTTACCTCTGATATTCCAATGTATTCCTCTTAAATTTTGGTAATACACTTGAAAATTTGATAATAAGATATTTAACTCATTTACTATTGCTTCTGATTCTTTCACAGGTAATCCTAGGATATTTGTTTTCATTTTATAGTATTTTTATTATTTATTTATGTAAATTTAGTCAAATAATAAGAGAAACAGCATAACAAAAAGTTATTGTTTCACTAAATTTGCATTAGAAAAGATTATAATATGACAATTACTCAATTAAAATATGTTTTGGCGGTAGCAGAACATAAAAATTTCACTCTAGCAGCTGAAAAGTGCTTTGTTACTCAGCCTACTTTAAGTATGCAAATACAAAAAATAGAGGAAGAATTAAGTATTCAAATTTTTGACCGTACAAAAAAACCAATTCAGCTGACTGATATAGGACAGAAAATTGTTAATCAAGCTAAAAATATTGTTAATGAAGCAGATCGAATTCAAGATATTGTAGAACAGCAAAAAGGATTTATAGGTGGCGAATTTAGATTAGGAATTATTCCCACGATAATGCCCACGCTACTTCCTATGTTTTTGAATAATTTTATTAAAAAATATCCAAAAGTTAAGCTGATTATTGAAGAACTTAATACAGATGAAATAATAGTAAAGCTTAACAATGGTCATCTAGATGCTGCAATTGCTGCTACCCCTTTAATGGAGGAAAAAATAAAAGAAATTGTCCTATATTTTGAGCCATTTGTGGCTTATATTCCAGAAAGTCATCATCACTATCAAAAAGAAGAAATTGAAATTTCAGATTTAAATTTAGACGAAATATTATTATTGCAAGACGGACACTGCTTTAGAGATGGGATTTTAAATCTTTGTAAACATAGCTCTAAAAGTGATACTGGACATTTTCAGATAGAAAGTGGAAGTTTTGAAACATTAATCAAACTTGCTGATGAAGGTCTTGGCACAACTTTACTTCCATATTTGCATACTTTAGATCTAAAGGAAAATGACAAACTGAAGTTACGACATTTTAAAGAGCCTAAGCCAGCACGAGAAGTAAGTTTGATCTATCCTAAAAATGAGTTGAAAATTCAAATAATTGAGGCATTACGAAGTACAATTGCAGGGGTAATAAAAGGAGCAATTGTTTTTCAAAATGTGCAAATCATTAGTTCAGTGTATAAGAAATAAAAAAAAGGAACCGAAAAACGGTTCCTTTTTTTTATGAATTAACTAGTATTAAACATTGCCTTAATTCTGGCTTTTCCATGGTGAAACTAATCAACCATTCTCTTAATTGTTCCATTTCATAAGGCAACAACATTTTTATCGCTTTTTCTAATTCTTTACAAAAAAGCATCGGATCAAAACTTACTCTTTCTAAAACTGATTTTGTATAATCATACATAATTTTTGTCATAATAAAAGATATAATTGGTTATTCTTAAACTCTAATTAATTGTAAAAATAGGCTCTTTACAAACTACTTGATAGACATTTAACGTAGTTTTTAGTTTTATATTTTATAGTTTATAACATATTGATTTTTAGCTAAATAATAAATTATTTAAATATACTAATTTATATTTTTTTGGCTCTAAACATTTCTCTTTTTCCAGGAGGTCCAGCTAATTTTTCAACTGTAAATCCCACTTCAATCATACTTCGTTTCACAACGCCTCTTGCGGCATAAGTTACTAGTGTCCCATTAATTTTTAAGGCATTGTACATTTTTTGAAATATTTCAGTACTCCACAATTCTGGTTGCACTCTATACCCAAAAGCATCAAAATATATTAGGTCAAATTTATTTTCATCCACTATTTCATTAAAAAATTGTTTTCTTTTTATTAAGCTAAAATTGTTTTCTAAAACAATTTCCTCCTCCCAATTGCTTTTATGCATTTTTTCAAAAAGATCACTGTCAGGATTAGCATTTAATTCAGCGACATAATTCATGTTTAATACCTCAACAGCAGAAACTGGATAAGCCTCGACTCCCACATATTCAATAATTTGATTTAATTTTCTAGCCTCTAACAGTGTTATAAAAGCATTTAATCCTGTTCCAAAACCGACTTCTAAAATCGATACTTTTTGATTTTCAAATAAGGCAAGTCCATTTTTAATAAAAACATGTTGTGCTTCTTGAATTGCTCCATGTTTAGAATGATAACATTCGTCCCATTCTGGTAAATGAATTGTTGTAGATCCATCTGCTGTTTGTATTACTTCTCTTTTCAAAATATAATTCTATGTTTAAATGGTTTGAAAAATTTTTCAAACATCGTAAAATTAATGAAAAGTAACTATTTTACGTTGCACATCAGACTATTTATTATAAATCATCAAAAATATCTCCTGAATAATTAAAATTCTTTAAAACTGTAATGATTATCAACAATATCACTTTAATAATGTTTATTTGACAAACAAATTGTCGATTTTTATTTAATTTTGCAAGCAGTTATTTTTTATAACTAGAAAGACTATTACTTTACCATTATATTGAAATTTAAAAAAACATAAACTGTTATGAGTGTAACTCAAAATAATCAATTAGAAATAATAAAATCTCCCTCCACCAAAATTAATGAAGTAGATTTTGAAAACTTAAGTTTTGGTGCCGTTTTCACTGATCATTTATTTGAATGTGATTATACAAATGGAGAGTGGCAAAAACCAATAATTAAGCCCTATGCTCCTTTTTTATTAGATCCATCTAGTAGAGTTTTTCATTATGGACAAGCTATTTTTGAGGGTATGAAAGCATATAAAGATAGTGAAGATGCTATTTGGCTTTTTAGACCTGACGAAAATTTTAAGCGTTTCAATAAATCAGCTGTTCGAATGGCAATGCCTGAAGTTCCTGAAGAAATATTTATGAGTGGTTTAAATCAACTCTTACAATTAGATGAGGCTTGGATCAAAAAAGGTGGTGGAAATTCAATGTATATAAGACCTTTTATGATCGCTACAGGTCATGGTGTTATTGCAAATCCATCTAATAATTATAAATTTATGATCATCTTATCTCCTGTAACTTCGTATTACTCTGGTGAAGTAAAAGTACTCATCGCCGAGCATTTTAGTCGCGCTGCTAATGGAGGAATTGGAGCTGCTAAAGCTGCAGGAAATTATGCTGCGCAATTTTATCCTACTAATTTAGCTAATGCAGCTGGTTTCCAACAAGTGATATGGACTGACGATGCAACGCACACCAAACTTGAAGAGGCAGGAACGATGAATGTTTTCTTTAGAATTAACAATATTTTATTGACTGCCCCTGTAAGCGAAAGAATTTTGGACGGTGTTACTAGAAAAACTTTACTTGAATTAGCAACAAGTGAAAATATAACTGTTGAAGTTAGACCAGTTTTAGTTTCTGAACTCGTTGAAGCTGCTAAAAATGGAACTTTACAAGAAATTTTTGGTGCTGGAACAGCAGCTGTGGTAAGCCAAATTTCTGGATTTTCATATCAAGATGTTTATTATGATTTACCAAAAATTGAGAATTCAATTGCTATACATCTAAAAAACAAACTAACAAATATCCAAAATAAATTGGAAGAGGATAAATTTGGATGGACTGTAAAAGTTTAATACCATAATAGAGAGGCGATTTTTACTATTAAATCGCCTTTTTTTTAAAAAGATCATTCTTTGCAAACAAATACATTACTGGAGAAATCCAGTTATAAAATTTTTGATAAATTAGGTTTAGAATAAGCAGACCCTTTTAAAACTTTACCATCTTCACGATAAATGGGCTTTCCATCTTGATCTAATTTGCTCATGTTGCTCCGGTGTATTTCATCAAAAACAGCTTCGATCTTATCTTGTAATCCATGCTCTATAATTGTTCCACATAATATATAAAGCATATCTCCAAGAGCATCGGCTATTTCAATTATATCTTTGTTATTTACAGCTTCTAAATATTCATTATTTTCCTCCTTCATTAGTTCGTAACGAAGCTCATATTTATCTTTTGTTAATTCTGCAATAGGTTTTTTATGATATTCAATTCCGAAGACAGTGTGAAATTCTTTAACAGCATTAAGTTGGTTTTGCATTTTGAAAAGTTTTATTAAATGAAATACAAATTAGCAAAGTATTATTAAACAAATAGCTAAATTTGCTGGAAAAATATAAAATTATGTTTAGTCAGGGACAATTAGTATTTGCAGGTCTATTTTTTGTTGCGTTTGTCATTGCTGTTTACTACGCCTATCGTAAAGATTTAGCGTTACATAAAATATTTTACAAGGACAATTATAAAATATTATTAACTTTTATTGGATTTATAGCTATACTGTTTTTAATTAAAATATTTTTTAAACGCTAAACCAGCAATAAGAAATAAATTGAATTTTTAAATTTAACGCATTTAAGAATCACAATTTTGTATAGTTTAGCTTTGAAGAAAATATCAGTCTTAAATTAAATTGATATTTATGAAACTTTTAGAAGTAAAGTATTTGAACTTTACTTTTTTTGAAGGCAATTTTTCTTAGATAGTTTTACTAAAAATGCGCATAAAATGAATATAAAATTTTATTTCCTATTTAATTTCTCTATTGTCATTTAAATTTCACGCAAAACTTTACAAATTAATTAATTGAAAAATTATGAGGATTTTAAAATATTTATTTCTTTTAGTACTGCTTAGTTTTGTTGCAGCAACTATTTTTATTGCTACTCAAAAAGGTGAATATACAGTTGAAAAAAGTAAAATTATAAATTCTCCAAAAAGCAATGTTTATAATTTTGTAAATGATTATCGAAATTGGGGCGACTTCAGTGCTTGGATTACTGATGATCCCACTACACAAATCAATTATTCAAATAAAACAAGTGGTTCAGGAGCTTCATTTTCATGGGATGGTAATAAGGGATCTGGTACAATAAAAACCCTTTTTGTCAAAGAAAATGATAGCATTGCCCAACAAATGAATTTTGACAACTTATTATCATCCGTTTATTGGACTTTTAAAGATACAGTTGGTGGCACAAAAATTACTTGGAAAACAACAGGCAGAATGAATTTTTCTATGAAAGTTTACAATGCATTCAACGGTGGAATAAGTAGTATTATAGGATCTGTGTACGAAAAGAGTCTAGCTAATCTTGATAAAACATTAGATTTTGAAATAAACACCTTTAATATAAAAATTGATGGAATAGTAAAAAAAGACAGCACCTTTTATCTCCGACAATCATTTACAAGTAAAATTGCTAATGTTACTAAAAATTCACGAATTGTATTTAAAAAGATTATAAATTTTTGTGACCAAAATAATATTGAAAGAAATGGAAAACCGTTCTTACTTTATCACACTTATGACATAACCAATGGATTAACACGATTATCGTTTTGTGTCCCTATCAAAAACCGAATGCTAACTAGTTCAGGAAGCGATATTTTAGTTGGAGAACTACCAACATTTGATGCGGTTAAAACAACTTTGACTGGCGATTATTCACATCGTAAAAAAGCAATCGATAAATCAATAGCTTTTGTCAACGCTAATAGAATTGATTTAGATGTTTCTTTTGCGTTTATGGAAATATATACGGTAAGTAAATTAGAAAATAAAAGTCCCTCTAAATGGATTACCGAAATATATTTCCCTATAAAACCTAAAGTAATTCCATTAAGAACTTATACGCCCATGAAGAAACTAGAAGAAATACAAGTACCCGACCCCAAAGTTATTAAACAGGAAGAGTCTTCAGAGTTTTAGAATATATTTTCATGAATTAAACCTTTCTTCTAAATGTTACTCTAAACAATAAAACAACTTTGCAAGACGAGCAGGAATTTATACAGGAACTATTAAACTCAAAAACGCAGAATCAAGCGTTCAAAAGGTTAATAAAAGAGTATCAAAAACCGCTATATAATCAAATTAGAAATATTGTTTTAAATCATGATGATGCTGATGATGTTTTGCAAAATACATTTATTAAAATTTATCAAAATTTAAAAAATTTTAAGGGTGAAAGCAAATTATTTTCATGGATGTACAGAATAGCTACTAATGAAGCTTTGACTTTTTTGAAGCATAAAGCTAAAAAAAGCGGAATCTCCTCAGAAGCACTTCAAAATAAAATAATAGACAATTTAGAAGCTGATGTCTTTTTTGACGGTGACGAAATCCAAATAAAATTGCAAAAAGCAATTATTCTACTTCCCCAAAAACAACAGCTTATTTTCAAAATGAAATATTTTGAAGAACTTAAATACGAGGCGATATCTGAAATATTAGGAACCTCTGTAGGAGCGTTGAAAGCTTCCTATCATATAGCAGTGAAAAAAATTGAAGTCTTTCTTAAAACAAATTAAACCTTTTTGAATTATAACTGTCTTAAGTACATGAAAACATTTAAGTTAAAAGATGAGTCTAAAATTGAATCGGGGTTTGTAACACCAGATCATTATTTTGAAAATTTTTCAGAAAAAATGATGGAACAATGGGATTTAAATGATTCAAAAGTTATTCCTATTGCTCATTCAAGGAAGAAATATTTCCTTATCGTCGCCGCAATTTTAGTTTTTGCATTAATGATCCCATTAGTAAATAATGATTCAACAAATTCCACAGAAATAGATGCTGTTGCATTAGAAAATTATATCACCTATCAATCTAATGTAAATCAATATGATTTAATAAATGCACTTGAAGAGGCAGAAATTGATAAAATGAATATAAGTTTAGCGATTGAGGATAAAACAATAGAAGATGTTTTAATATACAATCCTCACGTTGAAAATTTAATTATTGAATAAAGAGTTACGACTCCAAAATCAAAAAAAATGAATAATAGAAAATTAATTACACTTTTATTACTTCTCATCTCTTGTACGTTTTACGCTCAAGGCGAAAGCATGAAGGAAAAAAAAGAGCAAATAAGAAGTTTGAAAGTAGCGTTTTTCACAACAGAATTAAACTTTACTAGTAACGAAGCTGAAAAGTTTTGGCCACTATACAATACATTTGATGATAATCAATTTGAATTGAGGCATAATAAAATGAGAGCTTTTAGTAAAAGAATGAATGATGGCTCACTGGATAAAATTACAGAAAAAGAGGCAACTTCTTTTCTTTCTCAAATTGAAGACACAGAGGAGGAGTTATTTTTGCTTCGGAAAAAATTTATGCAGAATGTCAAAACAATTTTACCTGCAGTAAAAATAGTTAAATTGAAAAAAGCAGAAGAAGACTTTAATAGAAAACTATTGCAACAATATCGCAGTAAAGGGTCAAAAAAATAAGTTATTATTAATTCTAAAATGCCTAAACACAAATGAAAATGTATGTTTAGGCTTTTTTATTCCTTAAAATTAAATCGAACCACCTTATCTTTTCCTGCTGCTATTGCTGTATTTTTATTTACAAAACGCACGGTGTAAAATTTAGGATCTGTTGACAATTGCTTCCATGTTGTTCCAGCATCTGCTGAATAATGCACACCCGAAGTTCCAACAACTACAAGTCCTTTCCCCTTACTTTCTGGCACGTATTGAACACAGGAAGCATAACCAAAACCTTTGTTTTCAGCTATTAGTTTCCATGTTTTTCCTCCATTCTTAGAAATTGCTTTATTTGCAAAATTCTGCGATTGGGCTTCATAATTTCCTCCAGCGATAAATCCATTTCTTTTATCGTAAAAATCAGCAGTAAAAATACCAGTCATGGCATTACCCTGCACTATTGGTGTTTCATATACTTTCCAGCTTTCTCCTCGATTAGAAGAATGAAATACTCTTGATCTTTTTCCACCAGAAACAATCCATGCTTTATTCCCTTTTACAGTTATATTGGTATTGCTTGCCGCAAACGCTGCTTCGCCCTGCTCTATTTCTGGTAATTTTTCGCATGGAATTTTATTCCATGTCTCGCCACCATCCTTTGTAAGAATTATATTTAAACAATTAGAAACTGGATCTCCCATCGCAATTCCATCATTTTCATCCCAGAACTGCATACTGTCAAAAAAAACTTTTTCATTACTTTCTTGGTAAACTAATTTCAACTGTAAATCCTTTTTTGCAATTTTATAAAGTAGAGCAGGATTTCCAACATTGAGTATAAAAACATTAGCGGTTGTATGTGCAATACTTCTAAATTCCAGATTGAGGGAATCCTGAGCTATTTCAATTTCCTTCTTTAGGTTTGTATCGGTATTAAAATAACCAAATCTTCCTTTATCAGCAGCATACCAAATTTTGTTTTTATCTATTTGGATAGCTCTAATACTTATTTTATCCTGAAATAAGGTATCGATTGTTATCGCTTTAAAAACCACATTTTCGAATTCTTTAATTTTATACACTAATATATTACAAGATGTAATAAAAAATACGAGTAGTGGAAGTAATAAAATCTTTTTCATAGAAATTTGATTAAGTTGCTAATGTACACTATTTAACAAAACTAGATTAATTTGCAATCATGGAATTGGCATAGTAATTGAAAGTTCAAAAAAATAACCTGTAAAGTCACAAATTATGAAAACGAAACTACTACTATTAAGTTTATTTATTATTGTTTTCGCAACGCAAATACAAGCGCAAAATAGAGCTTCAGTAAATGCGATGAATGCTGAAATTAGCGACAATCTTGATTTGCGCGCTGTTGCTTCAATTTTTGGCGATTCCAGAGATTTACAAGATTTTGAAAGAAGATTAAATGATCCTAAATTACAAATTTCTAATTTAGACTTAAATGATGATGATCAGGTTGATTATTTAAGAGTTATTGAAACTGTTGAAAAAAGAACGCACGTAATCATTATCCAGTCCGTTCTTGATCGTGATGTATATCAAGATGTTGCAACAATTGATGTAGAAAAAGATAGAAACAATAAAATTAGTGTACAGGTTGTGGGTAATGTATTTATGTATGGACAGAATTATATTTATGAGCCTGTTTATTATACTACACCAGTAATTTATAGATCGTTTTGGACTAATAATTATCGCCCGTATTATTCAACTTGGAGCTGGAATTACTACCCGTCTTATTATACCACTTGGAATCCCTTTCCAGTATTTAGATATAGAAATAACATTACTGTATGTTTAACTAATAATAATTATTATAATTATGTAAATTATAGAAGAAGCAATCGGGCAGTAGTTCTTTATAACACCCGAAGTTCAAATGGTTATGAAAAATTATATCCTAATTATTCGTTTTCAAGTAGAAATGCTCAAGTGGCTAACCGTTATGAATTAGTACAAAGGAGAAATTTATCAAATGAAAGCAATTACGTTAATCGCAGAGGATCATCTATTAGAGATAATTCTCAAAATCGATCTCTTTCTTCACGAGAAGCTATTGCTCAAAGAAGCAGTTCAGATAGAAATTATACTCAAAATAGATCAGGACGTTCAATAGAATCTTCTCGACAAAAAATAGAAGCATCACCAAATTATTCGCAAAATAGAGCTAATCGTTCGGTAGAATCTACTCCGCAAAGAACTGAATCTAGCAGAAATGATTCGCAAGCAAGAATAAATCGTCCTGTAGAATCTGCTACGCAAAGAACTGAATCTAGCAGAAATGATTCGCAAGCAAGAATAAATCGTCCTGTAGAATCTGCTACGCAAAGAACTGAAACTTCACGAGATTATTCGCAAAATAGAGCAAGTCGTTCTGTTGAATCTACTCCACAAAGAGCTGAATCTTCACGAGACTATTCGCAAAATAGAGCAAGTCGTTCTGTCGAATCTGTTCCACAAAGAGCTGAATCTTCACGAGATTATTCGCAAAATAGAGCAAGTCGTTCTGTTGAATCTGCTCCACAAAGAGCTGAATCTTCACGAGATTATTCGCAAAATAGAGCAAGTCGTCCTGTAGAATCTACTTGGCAAAGAGCTGAATCTTCACGTGATTATTCGCAAAATAGAGCAAGTCATCCTGTAGAATCTACTGCACAAGGACCTGAATCTACAAGAGATTATTCGCAAAATAGAGCAAATCGTTCAATAGAATCTGCGCCACAAAGAACACAAACACAAAATAGAGGAAATTCTGAGCGAGCAGCAGCTCCGCCAAGGGTAGAGTCACAAAGAGAATCATCATCTGGACGAACTGAGAATAGACGATTTTAAGTCTGTAGCAATCAAGATATAAACACTGTTCTTTGGGCCGTGTTTTTTTATTCTATAAAAAGCGTCAATTTATATTAAAAGTGTACTTTTGAAAAGTTTTTTAAAATAATTACATGAGCGCTGCGCACAAAGACTTACACAGTAAATTGACATTAGGAGGTTTATTAATTTCTTTAGGAATAATATACGGTGACATTGGAACTTCACCTTTGTATGTAATGAAAGCCATTCTAGGCACGCATATTATTGATGCAGATGTAGTTTTAGGAGGGGTATCTGCTGTTTTTTGGACACTTACTTTACAAACTACTATTAAATATGTTTTAATTACATTAAGTGCGGATAATCATGGAGAAGGTGGGATATTTGCCTTGTACGCATTAGTCAAAAAAACAAAGATAAAATGGTTAATTGTTCCAGCGATTATTGGTGGAAGCGCTCTACTTGCTGACGGAATCATTACACCTCCCATTTCGGTCTCCTCGGCAGTGGAAGGGATTAGAACTTTTTATCCTGAAATTAATACGATACCTATAGTAATAGGAATTTTATTTGTGCTTTTTGCAATACAGCAATTTGGGTCAAAATTAGTTGGTAAATTTTTTGCTCCAATGATGATGATCTGGTTTGGGATGTTAGCTGTTCTTGGCTTAAGTCAAATTGTTCAAAATGTAGAAGTTTTAAAGGCAGTGAATCCCTACTATGCGTACCACTTATTAAGTGTTCACCCTGAAGGCTTTTTTGTTTTAGGATTTGTATTTCTTTGTACAACAGGTGCCGAGGCGTTATACTCGGATATGGGACACTGTGGTCGAAAAAACATAAGAATCAGCTGGATTTTTGTGAAGACAGCATTAGTTCTTAATTATTTTGGTCAAGCCGCTTATTTAATTCATAAGGAAGGACAAACGCTGCAAAGTCTAGGTGGAAAAAATGGTAATCCATTCTACTTAATTATGCCAGATTGGTTTCAACCTGTAGGAATTGTAATTGCTACATTGGCTGCTGTGATTGCATCACAAGCTTTAATAAGCGGTTCATTTACACTTATTAATGAAGCTATGAGATTAAACTTTTGGCCAAAAGTCAAAATAAAATACCCTACAGAATTAAAAGGACAACTTTATATTCCTTCTATCAATTGGTTATTGTTTCTTGGGTGTGTAGGAATCGTTTTGCACTTTGAAGAATCCAGTAATATGGAACACGCTTATGGACTAGCTATTATTTTATGTATGATCATGACCACTATTTTACTTAATTTTTATTTAATTATGAAAAGAGTAAAACTGTATTTTATCATACCCTTGATAACTATATATTTAATGATTGAATTTAGTTTTTTAGCAGCTAATGTCACTAAGTTTACTGAGGGCGGTTATGTTACTTTATTTATTGCAATTGCTTTAATTAGCATAATGACAACTTGGTATCTTGCAAAACAAATAAACAAAAGCTATACAAAAATTGTTAAAATTGAAGATTATAAAAAAGTATTAATAGAGTTAAGTGCTGATCTTTCTATTCCAAAATATGCCACACATTTAGTTTATATGACTAATGCCGGAAGAGCTGATGAAATAGAAGAAAAGGTAATGTATTCTATTTTACAAAAGAGGCCTAAAAGAGCAGATATTTACTGGTTTGTTCACGTTAATATTTTGACAGAACCTTATAAAGCAGAATATAAAGTTAGTGAAATCGTAAAGGACGACTTGTATCGCGTGGATTTTAATCTTGGTTTTAGAGAACCCACTAAAATAAACTTAATGTTTAGAGAGGTTATTAAAGACATGGTTAAAAAAGGAGAAGTTGATATTACCAGTAGATATGAATCGCTTAATAAAAATAATATTATTGGTGATTTTAAATTTGTACTATCTGAAAAATTCCTTTCAAATGACAGCCGTTTATTATGGCACGAAAAAATAATAATGAATTCTTATTTTTTATTAAAAAAGTTAAGTTTGTCGGAAGAAAGAGCATTTGGTTTAGACAGTAGTTCCGTTAAAATTGAGAAATTTCCTTTGGTACTTCATGCTCCTGAAAAAGTAGATTTGAAGAGAATTAAATAAATAGAACTCATTCCAAGAATATTAAAAGCACTGTCATCTCAACAGTGTTTTTTTTATATTGCATTTAGAATTAACATTCATTAGTAATGACAAAACATTTAACCAATTAATAGTACCTTTGCACCTCAATAATTTAAAATGAGATTACACAGAAATTTAGTTTACACAACAATAGATGCCTTAAATGCCATCTTTAATGAAGGCGAATATGCTGATAAAGTGGTAGCAAGATCCTTAAAAAAAGACAAACGCTGGGGAAGTTCAGATAGAAAGTTTGTTGCAGAAACCATTTACGAAATTGTACGTTGGAAACGATTATATGCCGAAATTGGTGAAGTAAAAGAGCCTTTTGATCGCGATAATCTTTGGAGAATGTTTTCGGTTTGGGCAGTATTAAGGGGCTATCCTATTCCAGATTGGCGTCAACTTGAGGGAACACCTGAACGTAAAATTAAAGGCCGTTTTGACGAACTTTCTAAAGTGAGAGCCTTAAAAGAATCTATTCCAGACTGGATGGATGATTTAGGCGTAAAAGAATTAGGAGAAAAAATTTGGGCTACGGAAATTACAGCTCAAAACCAACCAGCGAAAGTTATTCTTCGCGTAAACACACTTAAAACTACAAGAGAAGCGCTTCGGGCAATTCTAATGGATTTAAATATCGAAACAGAAACGTTGAAAAATCAACCTGACGCTTTAGTGTTGAAGGAACGAGCAAATGTATTTTTGACTGATGCGTTTAAACAAGGTTTCTTTGAAGTTCAGGATGCTAATTCACAGTTAGTCGCAGCTTTTCTTGATGTTAAACCAGGAATGAGAGTCGTTGATACTTGTGCTGGTGCTGGTGGAAAAACATTGCACCTTGCTGCCTTAATGGAAAATAAAGGTCAATTAATTGCAATGGATCTATATGAAAGCAAGTTGAAGCAATTAAAAATACGTGCTAAAAGAGATGGTGCTTTCAATATTGAATATAAGATAATAGACTCTACCAAAATTATAAAAAAACTTCATGAAAAGGCAGATCGTGTCCTTATTGATGCACCCTGCAGTGGTTTAGGAGTTCTAAAAAGAAATCCAGATGCAAAATGGAAATTACAACCCGAATTTATAGATAACATTCGTAAAGTACAATCAGAAGTTTTAGAGAGTTATTCTAAAATTGTAAAACCAGGTGGAAAATTAGTTTATGCAACTTGTTCAATATTACCATCTGAAAATCAAGATCAAGTAGCTCGTTTCTTAACAACTGATATTGGAAAACAATTTAATTTTATAAAAGACCAAAAAATATTAGCTTCAGAATCTGGTTTTGATGGATTTTATATGGCTTTATTAGAAAGAAAAGAACAAAAAGATTAAATTCTATATTCCAAAAAGAGGAAATCCCAATACCTAAATTATAAATTCCAATAGTGGGATTTTAAATTTTAAATTCCAATACTTAAATTATAAATTCCAATAGTGGAATCTAAAAAAAACTCCGATTTTCAAATTGAAAATCGGAGTTTTTTATTTTTAACATTTTTGGAATTTGGAGTTTCTCTTAAAATTAGGAGTTTCTCTTGGAATTTTAATTTCTAATCATTCATAGAAATCAAAAACTCTTCATTATTTCTCGTTTTCTTAAAACGATCGTTGATAAAATCCATCGCTTCCACAGGATTCATGTCAGAAAGATATTTTCTCATAATCCACATGCGTTGCAAAGTTTTTGGATCTAAAAGCATATCATCGCGTCTTGTGCTTGAAGATGTCAAATCAATTGCTGGGAATATACGTTTATTAGCAATTTTTCTATCTAATTGTAATTCCATATTACCAGTACCTTTAAATTCTTCAAAGATAACTTCATCCATTTTAGAACCGGTTTCTGTCAACGCAGTTGCAATGATACTCAATGAGCCACCATTTTCTACATTACGTGCCGCACCAAAAAATCGTTTTGGTTTTTGTAATGCATTAGCATCCACACCACCACTTAAAACCTTACCTGATGCAGGTTGTACTGTATTATATGCTCTTGCTAAACGAGTTATTGAATCTAATAAAATCACTACATCGTGACCACATTCAACTAAACGCTTTGCTTTTTCTAATACAATATTTGCAATTTTAACGTGCTCTTGTGGCTCTCGATCAAATGTGGAAGCAATTACTTCACCACGCACAGAGCGTTGCATATCTGTTACTTCCTCAGGTCGTTCATCAATCAACAAAACAATCAAATATACTTCGGGATGATTTGCTGCAATGGCATTTGCAATATCTTTAAGTAACATTGTTTTACCCGTTTTTGGTTGTGCTACTATCATACCACGTTGACCCTTCCCTATTGGTGAAAACAAATCGATAATACGAGTAGAAATAGTACTTTGTTTTTCGGCTAATTTGAATTTTTCTGAGGGAAAGACAGGAGTTAAATGTTCAAATGAAACTCTATCTCGAACTACTTGAGGATCGTGCCCATTTATTTTTAAAACTCGTACTAAAGGAAAAAATTTTTCCCCTTCTTTTGGAGGTCGAACCACTCCTTTTACAGTGTCTCCCGTTTTAAGACCAAATAGCCTAATTTGAGAGGTTGATAAATAAATATCATCCGGTGAAGCTAAATAATTATAATCCGATGAACGTAAGAAACCATATCCATCAGGCATCATTTCTAAAACTCCTTCACTTTCAATGATTCCATCAAATTCAAAATCAGAAGCAGCAAAATTGCTTTTCTTATTTTTAAAATTGGGGTTTTGATTTGTGTTTTGATTTCCATTTGCATTTTGTTTATGCAATTGGTTAGGATTTATTTTTTTTATCGGTGCAACAACTTCTGCTTTTTCTTCAATTACAGGTTCTGCTATAGTATGCTCCTCTTTAGGAATATCTTTTACTTCTTCTTTTGTTTTTTTTAAAGCTATTTTTTTTTCGTATGCTGATTTATTAAACTTAATGGCTTTATTAACTTTTTTATCTTCAGTATTGTCGTCAATTTTTAAGGCTTCAGTTACTTCTACTGGCTCAGCGGTAGTAGGTTCACTCGCAACTTCATTTATAATAACAACATTATCTATTTTGTTTTCTTGATCTTCAAAAATAGATTTTGTTTTATTTTTTTGAATAGCTACCTTTTTAACAGCTGCAATTCGATCGCGTTTTGGTTTAAGATCTTCGCCCTTACTTTCTGCGGAAGTATCAGATTTCGTGTCTGCATTATTAGCTTGGTGTTCTAAAATATGACCTACTAAAGTCTCTTTTTTTACACCATTAAATTTTATTTTTTTTGTCGCCTTAGCAATTTCTTGAAGCTCAGAAAGCTTCATTTCTTTTAATGCAGAAATATCAAACATGAATGTTCTATGAATTTAATTAAATTTTTGGAAAATGTAAAAAATAGGTGGTAACTTTAAGTTGAACGAACCGCAGTATGAAGTGCTTACGGTATTATGGTGCAATAATACGAATAAATTTTAACCAGACAATAGTATTTTTAAAAAAGAAAATATATTTTTGTATCACATATTTATCAAATGATACAAAGAATTCAGACCGTTTATTTATTTTTAGCTTTTATAGTTACAGGTGTTTTATTATTTTTTATTCCACTTTGGACAATGGCGAATAATAAAGATTTTTATTTTATGCAAAGCGAGGTTTATACTATATTGCTGGGTTTGAGCACTACTTTATCTGTCATAAGTATTGTATCCTATAAAAAAAGACAAAACCAGTTTGTGATTGGCAGACTGAATATAGTATTAAATTTGATTTTATTAGGATTGTTTGTATATCGTTCACTAAATTTATCTGGAGAAACACCTGCTGTTTCTGAGAAAGGTATTGGGATGTTTCTACCTGTATTGGTAATTGTTTTGTTAGTATTAGCTAATAAGGCCATCAAAAAGGATGAAGATCTTGTAAAATCTGTGGATAGATTGAGATAAACCTATAAACTTTAGTTTATTAGTGCGAAGAAAACCCGAATGTAACAGTTCGGGTTTTTTTGTGTCAAAAATTGATAATTTTTAATAAATTTTAGCAAAATGCTACATATATAGTAAATTTTTATAAATTTGACTACATAAATTACAGTATGAAAAATAAAACGCGAATCCATCTAGCTGACGATCATCAAATTCTTATTGACGGCATAAAAACTTTGCTACATACTAATACTTCTTTTGAAGTGGTGGGCTCTTCCATCAACGGAAATCAATTATATGAAGAGGTCACTTCTAATAAAGTCGACATTTTAATACTTGATATTAATATGCCTGGTAAAGATGGAATTGAAATCCTAAAAGAATTTGCTCACAAGGGATTTCCATGTAAAATAATAGTGCTTTCTAGTCATGACGACCTTCGAATTATAAAAGAAGTGATGAAATTAGGTAGCAGTGCCTATTTAACAAAAAAATGCGCTGGTGAAAATATTATAAATGCAATATTAGCGGTTAATAATGGTGAAGAATATTTCTGTAAAGATGTTAGACAAAAAATTTTTACCACAATAACTAAAGGAAATCCAAAACTCAATAGACCAATACTTGCAGCAAACTTTATACTCACTGAAAGAGAAGTAGAAATTATCATTTTGATTTCTCTCGAATACAGCACTAAAGAAATTAGCGATCAGCTATTTATTAGTTCCAATACAGTAGAAACGCATCGTAAAAATATAATGAAAAAATTAGCCGCAAAAAATTCCATCAGCTTGGTAAAGTATGCTATCAAACATAAATTAGTAAAACCTTAAATCTATATATAGTTTATTTTTTTTAATTCTTTAATCCAACCGTATCCAATTGATTTTCTATTAATTAAAGATTTTCTGCCAATTTAAGTTTTCAAAAACCCTACTTATGTTTAAGAATAAAATTCTATTAAGATTATTTCTAATAATTAATTTGATTTCTTTCTGTGCTTATGCAAATTTTGAAGTAGAATCTAAAACTGAAACTACTGCTATGAGTAAAGAAGCAGTAAGTTTAATGAAAAATGGCAATTATGAAAAATCACTAATTTTATCAAGACGTGCTCTTAGCTTAGCTATTTACTATAAAGACAACAAACTAATTGCCAGCTGTTACAATACCATTGCCGCAAATTTTGATCAATTATCGGAGATTGACAAAGCGTATTATTATTATCATAAAGGTTTGTCTTATGCAAATCAAACAGATGATGATGTTATGAAAAACTGGTTAAATAATAATTTAGGAAATATTTACTGCTTTGATAAAAAGCAATACGAAAAAGGAATTTATTATTACAAAAAATCATTAAAGTACAGCGCTAAAATTAAAGACTCGGCACAAATTGTGTTTACAAAAATCAATTTAACTTGGGCATATTTTGACATTGGTCAATATGACAAAGGATTACCGTACTTAAATTATATTAATAAGCATCATGATCAACACGGTACTTCATCGACAATAGTGGTTTTAAATATGCTTAACGGAATGTATCACAGCCATATAAATGATGCAAAAAAAAGTCAATTATATTTTGAAAAAGCAATACAACTAGGAAATGAAGGAAATGAAAAATCTGATTTATCATACTCCCATCTTGAATTTTCGAAATTTTTATTTAAAAATGGCAATTTCAAAAATGCTTATAAAAACTTAACCCTTTACAATGTAATTACAGAGGAGCTTAATAATGAAGAAAGAAAAAGTAAAACAAATGTTGCAGGAATAAATTTGCAAATAGACGAATATAAAAGAGAAATTGACAAAATTGAAAGCGAGTTTAAAACTAAAGAAGAATTACATTTACAACAACAGTCCACTAATAAAAAAATTGTTATAACCTTATCGACTATACTTATATTACTGTTTTTTTTATTTTATTTTTATATCCAAAATGCCAAATTAAAACATAACAACAAATTAAAGGATGTTCTAAGTAAAATGCAGGAGAATTTAATTAACGCAACTATTAATGGTCAAGAATTAGAACGAAAAAAAATCGCTTCTTTTTTACATGATAATATTAGCGCATTACTTTCCTCAGCAGGGATGCACCTCTTTGCTCACATCTCTCAAAGCAAATCTTCTTCACAAGAAATCATAAAAACTAAAGCTATTTTAGAACAAGCTCATGACCAGATTCGGGATTTATCGCATGAATTGATGCCTTCACTTTTAGCGTGCTTTGGATTATTTGATGCTATAGAAGACTTATGTGAAAAAAATTCAAATTCTATGTTGCGCTTTAAGTATCAAAGTTTAGTAGAAAGAAACACTCGTTATAATGAAGATTTTGAAATAAAAATTTACTTTATTATCATGGAGCTTCTCAATAATACCATTAAACACAGTCATGCAAAAGAAGCTAAAATTATTCTTAAAGAGAATAAAAACACGTTACAAATTCATATTATCGATAATGGAAAAGGATTTGACTCAACTAAATTTCATGTCCTTGAAGGTTTTGGTTTAAACCAAATCAAAGCTCGATTAAATAATTTAAGAGGTAGTATTGAAATAAATTCTAAAACAAATACAGGCACAGCAATAAAAATAATTGTTCCTCTTGTGTATCCTAAAAGGAATATTATCACTTCTTTTCGATCTCAATAATTTCTAAATCTTTAATTTTATCAGCATCAATAACAAATCGTAACATGGTTCGCACCTGATGAAAACCACTTTTCCCAGCAGCTCCAGGATTCATGTGTAGGAAATTATTTTTCCTGTCAAAAATTACTTTTAAAATATGCGAGTGTCCGCAAATAAATAAATTTGGTGGATCTGAACTTATTTCAGCTTTAATATTAGGATTGTATTTTCCGGGATAACCACCTATATGCGTAATCCAAACAGCAACACCTTCGCACATAAAACGATTGTGTAAAGGAAATTCAAGCCGAGCCTGAGCATCATCGATATTACCATAAACACAACGCAACGGCTTTAATTTTTTGATGGTATCAGTCACTTTTAAGTCGCCAATATCACCTGCGTGCCATACCTCATCAGCTTGATTAACATATTTTAAAATCGTGTCATCAATATGACTGTGTGTATCTGAAAGAAGAAGAATTTTTTTCATAGTAGTAGTGTCATTGTGAGGGACGAAGCGATTAGGAGCTATTTCCAGCTTTCCGTTTCAATCTTTTTATTCGCTGTGGCGAATAAAGAGGATTTCTCCCGAAATATCGGGACAATCTGGGCTAGGAATTTCGGTAAAAATAAACATTCAATTTCAAATAAAAAATCTTATAAAAACTTATCATTTTTTACTTCTTGCCCACTTCCTAGCCAAAAAATTAATAAGTATCTTTGTGGCTTCAAAAAATTTGACTTGAGGTATTTTATAAAATTAGCATACAGCGGCACTCATTATCATGGATGGCAATACCAACCTAATGCAACTTCGGTTCAAGAAACTATGAACAAAGCGGTTTCTACGTTATTAAACACTGAAATTAATTTAATGGGAGCAGGTCGAACGGATACAGGAGTTCACGCTACACAAATGTATGCGCATTTTGATTTTGAAAGGACAATTGATGTTCCTACTATCATGCATAAACTAAATTCTTATTTACCCAAGGATATCGCAGTACAAGATATAATTCTGGTTAATGACGAGGCACACGCTCGTTTTGATGCGATAAAAAGAACATATGAATACCATATTAATACGAGTAAAAACCCCTTTTTACAGGAGCAAAGTTGGCATTTTCATCAACCTTTAGATATTGCTCTCATGAATGAAGCAGCAAATTTGTTATTGAATCATATTAATTTTCAGTGCTTTTCAAAAGTTAATACAGATGTAAACACGTTTGATTGTACCATTTATCAAGCACAATGGAATCAAGATAATGAAAAATTAATTTTTATCATTTCAGCAAATCGCTTTTTGAGAAACATGGTTCGCGCGATTGTTGGCACGCTAGTCAATATTGGTCTACATAAAATTACTTTGAATGATTTTGAAAGTATCATAGAAAGTAAAAACAGAGATAGAGCTGGTTTTTCGGTTCCAGCACATGGTTTATATTTAACCGAAATAGAGTACGATTATTTGTAAAAAGAATTAATTAAATGAGTCTATTAGCAATATAAAATTAGATTGCTTCGTACCTCGCAATGACAAAAAATGAAAGCAAAAGCATTTGATACTAGATTATTCAAGCGAATATTAAAATTTACAAAGCCTTACCAATGGCGATTTAATGGTGTAATTATATTCGCTATTTCGCTGTCTATATTTGCAGCATTACGACCATACTTATTGAAACAAACTGTAGATGGTTATATCTCTACTCAAGATCAGCAAGGTTTATTAATGTATGTTGTACTGATGGGAGTAGTACTTTTATTTGAAGTATTTTCACAATTTTATTTTGTCTATTGGGCAAACTGGCTCGGCCAAGATATTGTAAAAGACATTCGGATTAAATTATTCCAACATATTTTAAGCTTCCGAATGAAATATTTTGATCTCGTTCCCGTGGGACAACTAGTTACCCGTTCCGTTTCGGATATTGAATCGATTGCTCGTATATTCAGTCAAGGTTTATTTATGATTATCAGTGACTTGATGAAAATGCTTGTCGTTTTGATTTTTATGTTTTATATGAATTGGAAACTAACTTGGATTGTAATTGTCGCAATGCCAATTTTAGTTTTTATCACAAGAATTTTCCAACGCAAGATGCAAGTGGCCTTTGAGGAAGTTCGGAATCAAATCGCTAATATGAACTCTTTTGTTCAAGAAAGAGTGACAGGAATGAAGATAGTACAACTCTTTAATCGCGAAAAAATTGAATACGATAAATTCAAGGATATCAACAATAAACATAAAAAAGCGTGGATAAAAACAATTCTTTATAACTCGATCTTCTTCCCTATTGCTGATATTATTTCGTCGCTTACTTTAGGTTTTATTGTGCTTTACGGAGGAATAAAAATTCTTAATGGCGATAATTTTACCACATTTGGAGATTTATTTTCTTACACCATGTTTATTGCCATGTTATTTAATCCTTTACGTCAAATAGCGGATAAGTTTAACGAGATGCAACTGGGAATGATTGCTGCAAATCGAGTATTTGAAATCCTAGATACTGAAGATCAAATTCAAGACACTGGAATTATTGAAGCACCTGTATTTAAAGGCGCTATTGAATTTAAAAAAGTTCGTTTTGGATATATTGCCGATGAAGTGGTTATAAAAGGAATTGATTTAGAAGTAAATGCTGGACAAACTATTGCTATTGTCGGTTCCACAGGTGCTGGAAAGTCAACCATTATTAACTTACTGAATCGTTTTTACGAGATTAACAGCGGTTCTATTTATATAGACAAAAATAATATTGAGAATTACACCTTAGATTCTTTAAGAAAACAAATTGCAGTGGTTCTACAAGATGTTTTTCTTTTCGCTGATACGATTTTTAACAACATAACTTTAAATAATCCTGCTATTTCTCGTGAACAAGTTTTGGCTGCAGCCAAAAATATAGGTGTTCATGATTTTATTATGAGTTTGCCTGATAATTATGATTTTGATGTCAAAGAACGCGGTGTTATGCTTTCCTCTGGTCAACGACAATTAATTGCTTTTCTAAGAGCGTATGTTAGTAATCCAAGTATATTAATTTTAGACGAAGCAACCTCCTCAATTGACACCTATTCTGAAGAATTAATCCAGCGGGCAACCGAAACAATTACCAAAGGACGAACATCAATAGTTATAGCGCATCGATTAGCCACTATTGTAAATGCTGACAAAATTGTAGTGATGGATAAAGGTCTTATCGTTGAGCAAGGAACGCACCAAGAATTAATAAATAGAGAAAGCGGTTATTATAAGGATTTATATGAGTCTCAATTTTCAGTGGCAAACTAAAATAGTAATATTGTAACTAATTATTGAAGTATTAATTTATTGAACTATAAAATATCAGAACTGGCTAGTTGCTTCAATTATTGCGTTATCAGATAATTTAGTAGTTTTAAACTTTATTAAGTTTTGAAATTTTCTAAAAACATATTAAATGATTAAATTCGCGCAGAAAATTTATAGAATTAAAAATATGCTTATTAAATGAGATTTATATAAACTCATTTCACCAAATTATAAAAAAAAATAAAAATATGAAATACGATATTATAGTTTTAGGAAGTGGTCCTGGAGGATATGTAACGGCTATCAGAGCATCGCAATTAGGATTTAAAGTTGCCGTTATTGAAAAAGAAAGTCTTGGTGGCGTGTGTTTAAATTGGGGATGTATTCCAACAAAAGCACTTTTAAAATCGGCACAGGTCTTTGATTATCTGAAACACGCTTCTGATTATGGATTGACAGTAAAGGAATTTGATAAAGATTTCAGTGCAGTGGTCACGCGATCTAGAAATGTAGCTGGAGACATGAGTAAAGGGGTTCAGTTCCTAATGAAAAAGAACAAAATCGATGTTATAATGGGTTTTGGTAAACTAAAACCAGGTAAAAAAATTGACGTTACTGACGCTGACAATAAAGTTACTGAATATACAGCTGATCATATCATTATTGCTACCGGTGCTCGATCACGTGAGTTACCAAACTTGCCTCAAGATGGTATTAAAGTAATTGGGTATAGACAAGCAATGACTTTACCTACGCAACCTAAATCAATGATTATTGTTGGTTCTGGAGCTATAGGTGTAGAATTTGCTCATTTTTATAATGCAATGGGAACTGATGTTACTATTGTTGAATTTATGCCGTTAATTGTTCCTGTTGAGGACGAAGACATTTCGAAACAAATGGAACGTTCAATGAAAAAAGCAGGTGTAAAAATCATGACTAATTCATCAGTAGAACGAATTGATACCTCTGGAGCAGGTGTAAAAGCATTTGTTAAAACAGCAAAAGGAGAAGTAGAACTAGAAGCAGATATCTTGCTTTCGGCTGTAGGTATAAAAACTAACATAGAAAACATAGGATTAGAAGAAGTAGGCATCGCTGTTGACAGAGATAAAATACTTGTAAACAATTACAATCAAACTAATATTCCAGGATATTACGCTATTGGTGATGTTACGCCAGGTCAAGCATTAGCACACGTTGCTTCTGCTGAAGGAATCAATTGTGTAGAAAAAATTGCTGGACTTCATGTAGAACCTATCGATTATGGAAATGTTCCAGGTTGTACGTATGCAACTCCTGAAATTGCTTCGGTGGGTATGACTGAAAAACAAGCAAAAGAAAAAGGATATGAATTGAAAATTGGTAAATTTCCATTTTCCGCTTCAGGAAAAGCAAAAGCTTCAGGTACGCCAGATGGTTTTGTCAAAGTGATATTTGATGCAAAATACGGAGAATGGTTAGGATGTCACATGATTGGTGCTGGAGTTACAGATATGATTGCTGAAGCAATTGTTGCGCGAAAACTAGAAACAACAGGTCACGAAATCCTAAAAACAATTCACCCGCACCCTACAATGAGTGAAGCCGTTATGGAAGCGGTTGCTGATGCTTATGGCGAAGTAATTCATTTGTAAGTACGAGGTTAGAGGCTAGAAGTACGGGGTGCGAAGTTCGAGGTACGATTTTAGAGGTCTGAGGTTAGAAGTACGAGGTGCTAAGTTTAATATTATAGTAAAGATCCGATTAGATATTCTAATCGGATCTTTTTTTATGTCTTTTAAACAAAGTAGATTATAGTGTTGTAGTTCTTTTATAATTATAAAAATTGTAATTTCAGTTGTAGTTATGTTTAGAAAATGGTCTTTGCTTTTAATACATTAACATTTATTTACAAATCGTACTAAAAAATCTATTCAATTGTAGTCTATATTTGTAATCCGAGGTTTTTTACTCAATAAATATCAATTTACCATTTTATAAATGAACACTAAGAACTACGAATTTTCCAAAACATTGCATAATAATCAAAACCAGAATTGGGTTAGAGCTATTGATTCTTCAAAAATAATTAATTGGATTGATGATCTATTTAGGATTTTATTTCCTGAAAAAACATTGGAAAGTATCCAAATTGAATTGCTTTTAGATCAAAACAAAATAAATTTCATTACCATTCTGACAGAAATAAATAAAGGAAAAGTGGTTGATAAGAGTCGGGAACTTGCTGATGCATTGTATGAAGCGCTGCCTGAATTATACGCTTTTATGCAACAGGATGCACAAGCGATCCTTGACACGGATCCTGCTGCTGATTGCATTGAAGAAATTATAAATTCGTACCCCGGTTTTTTTGCGATTGAAGTTTATCGTATTGCAAATGCCATTGCTTCTCGTACAGAGTGCTTATTACCACGAATTTTAACCGAGTATGCACATAGTAGAACCGGAATTGACATTCATCCTAATGCCACCATAGGCGTTCCTTTTATTATCGATCACGGTACCGGAATTGTTATTGGTGAGACGACAACTATAGGTAAACATGTGAGTATTTATCAAGGGGTAACTTTAGGAGCGCTTCAAGTTGAAAAAAGCATGCAGGAAAAAAAACGTCATCCTACTGTTGAAGATAACGTAATTATCTATGCTAATGCGACAATTTTAGGGGGAAGCACTATCATAGGAAATCACAGTATAATAGGCGGAAATACGTTTATAACTAAAAGTGTCAATCCATACTCTTTTGTAATGCAATCCAATAAGAATACAGTTTTAAACCAACAAGAAATAAAAGATATTAATTTTTTCTCAATATAAATATTATGAAATACAATAACATACTCGAAACGATAGGCAACACGCCACACGTAAAAATCAATCGTCTTTATGGTCCAAACCAAAATGTTTATATCAAACTAGAACGCGCAAATCCTGGTGCTAGCATCAAAGATAGAATCGCTCTTGCTATGATTGAAGATGCCGAAGAAAAAGGATTACTCAAAGAAGGAAGTACTATTATTGAAGCCACTTCTGGCAACACGGGAATAGGATTAGCAATGGTAGCGGCAGTAAAAGGCTATAAATTAATTTTAGTAATGCCTGAATCAATGTCAATTGAAAGACGTCGATTAATGAGTTTGTACGGTGCTGAATTTGTTTTAACACCTCGTGAACTTGGAATGAAAGGCGCCATTGAAAAAGCAGGCGAACTTGTAAATGAAACGGCTAGTGCATGGTCACCACTACAATTTGACAATCCAGCAAATATAGAAATTCATAAAACAACAACCGCTCAGGAAATTATCAAAGCATTTCCTGACGGATTGGATTATATGATTACTGGCGTAGGTACTGGAGGACATATAACGGGTTGTGCTGAAATTCTAAAACAACATTATCCAAACCTAAAAGTTTACGCTGTAGAACCAGAAGCTTCGCCAGTAATTAGCGGTGGTGCCGCTGGTCCACATCCTATTCAAGGAATTGGCGCTGGATTTATTCCTGCAAATTTACACACTGACTTACTTGACGGAAGCATTCAAGTAAGTAAAGATGAAGCTTTTGAATATACTCAAAGAGCCGCCAAAGAAGAAGGAATGTTTATAGGAATATCCTCGGGAGCATCACTTGCAGCCGTAGCTAAAAAACTAGCTGAAATTCCTGAAAATGCAACCGTACTGACTTTTTGTTATGATACTGGCGAGCATTATTTGAGTGTTGAAGGATTGTTTGTGTAACTAAATAAAATAAGCCTTCATAAGTCCTTCTTACGATTGAAAATTTATGGAGGTTTTTTATTTATTTTTGATAAAATATTAATTTTAAAAAACTAAAATCTTATCAATACAATTTGTGAATTGGATTAAAAAATATAAAAATGGAAATTCACTCTCGAAAAATAGAATTTATACAAGCTTTTCTTAAACTTTAAAGTTAAGAAGTAATCTTTCAGTTTGAAAATTTATTGATAAGGAAATCAGCTATTGAAATTGATGAACACCAATCTGTGGAAAGGATGTCAATCGCAGAATTTAATGACAGAATAGATAAATCAGAAACTGATTTTAAAAACGGAAATTATAAAAATACCTCTGAGCTTTTAAAAAAATTATAATTAATGAGCTTTGAAGTTATTTGGTTTGATTTTGCAGAAAGTCAACTTGATGATATTTATCAATATTATACTGCAAACGTAAGCTTAAAAGTTGGCAAAAACATTCTTTAAGGCATATCTTGAAAGTCCCAGAAAGACTTTTAGCCAATACTGATCTGTATCAAATTGAAGATTTGTTCTTGGTAGAGAAGAGCTATACTTATACATAATCTACAATAACTACAAAATAATATATACTATTAATCAAAAACTAAAATTGATTAAAATAGCTGATTTATTTGACACGCGTCAAAATCCAAATAAAATGAAGCGAAATAAATAAAACCCTTTCTTTCGAAAGCTTGTCAGACTAAATAATCAATTTCGCCTTATAACTTTAATGGCTATTAAATTTTAGTTTTCACTTTAAAACGTTTCAAAGTGAAAATTAAAATTTAATAGAGTATAAAAAACCACATAAAAAAAGCTCCCTACGGAGCTTTTAAATTATGTTACTCTTCTTCATCAGTCTCATGAGACTTTGAATATCCTCTCCATTTCTCAATGCAATCTTGTAAATCTTGCGGTAATTCTGTATCAAAACGCATCATTTCACCTGTTGTAGGATGAATAAACCCAAGCGTTTTAGCATGCAAGGCTTGTCTTGGTATAATTTTAAAACAGTTATCAATAAACTGTTTGTATTTAGTAAACGTAGTTCCTTTCAGAATTAAATGACCGCCGTATCGCTCGTCATTAAAAAGAGGATGACCTATGTGTTTTAAATGCGCCCTGATTTGGTGTGTTCTTCCCGTTTCTAGTTGGCACGAAATCAAAGTCACATACCCAAAACGTTCTAAAACTTTATAATGTGTAATGGCTGGCTTTCCTATTTCTGGATCAGCAAATACGGCCATTTGCATCCGGTCTTTCAAGTGACGCGCTAAGTTGCCTTCAATCGTTCCTTTATTCTGCGCTACATTTCCCCAAACTAAAGCGACATATTCCCTTTCAGAAGTTTTTGCTTCAAACTGTTTTGCGAGATGTGACATAGCGGCTTCTGTTTTGGCAATAACCAATAAACCAGAAGTATCTTTATCAATACGATGTACTAATCCAGGACGCTCGCTACTGTTCATAGGCAAGTTATCAAAATGATAAGCCAAAGCATGCACTAGAGTTCCCGTATAATTCCCGTGACCTGGATGAACCACCATTCCAGGCAGTTTGTTGATCAGCAATAAAGTGTCGTCTTCGTAAACAATATTTAGCGGAATATTCTCTGGAATAATATGATTTTCGTAAGGAGGATGTGTCAGCATAACCCTAACCACATCATGGGCTTTCACCTTGTAATTTGATTTTACTGTCGCATCATTCACGAAAATATTTCCTTCGGTTGCAGCAGTTTGAATTTTATTACGAGTCGCATTTTGGATCAATCCCATCAAATATTTATCAATCCGTAAAGCCGCTTGGCCTTTAGGAACTTCAAACCTAAAATGTTCGTATAACTCGTCTTCTAAATCTACAGTATCTATATTATTGTTCATTAACTGGTATTTCTTCAATTGGCACTGACAGGGTATCCGCAGCGTTTTCTTCTTCTTGATAACTCATTTTTCCGTCGCCTAAAACCAAATCGATTTTAGATGATTTCAACACTCTATCACCTACTTTTAAGTTTCTTCCTTTAAAACGCATTTCCAGTACCATATCTTTACCTAGATTTGGCACATAAGTTACTGTTCCTTCCTCTAATCCTAACGCTCGCAGTGTTGGAACCGCTTCACGATAGGTTTTTTCAATCAAATTAGGAATTCGAACAGATGAAAAACCTGAAGTATTTACTTTTATATAAATCTTTCTTCCCACTTTCACCTTAGTTCCCGGCGAAGGATCTTGTTCCACAACGCTAAATTGTAGGAAATCACTTCTATAATCCACACTATCTAAAAGTTCATAATCTAAGTCCAGTTCATCTAATTTAGTTTGCACTTGCTCTTCCGTCAGTTTTCGCAAATCAGGCACTGAAATTTCGTGTCCGTGATCGGTGGTAAAAGTCAACCAATGCATAAATAAATAAGCCAAAGCTGCTACAATAGCAACTGCAATTAAAACTTGCACTCCAAATACGCGACTGGTAAGATACTTACGTAAACTCATAAATTTATTTTTAGATGCGGCAAAGATAAAGCTATTTCGTTTCAAAAAAAATGATAATTTTGTTTAATGCAGCTGCTCAACATGAGGCTACTGTCTTGAGGAGCTGTTTCCCGCTATTCGTTGCAATCTTTTTATCATCCAAAAGGCTGATAAAAAGGATTTTCACTGCTATCGGGGCTAAAAACGACTTATTTTCATAACATTTATCATTTTAATAATGAAGAACATTGCCATCATCATGGGCGGATATTCCAGCGAATACAAAATCTCATTGATCAGCGGAAACGTGGTTTACCAATTTTTAGATAAAACAAAATACAACAGTTTCCAGATTCATATTTTCAAAGAGAAATGGGTTTATGTCGATGACAATAACAATGAATTTCCAATCGATAAAAATGATTTTTCAGTAACCGTTTCTGGAAATAAAATTACTTTCGATTGTGTTTTTAACGCCATTCATGGCACACCAGGCGAAGATGGACTGATGCAAGCTTATTTTGAACTTCTAAATATCGCACAAACTTCTTGCGACTATTACCAAGCCGCACTAACATTCAACAAACGGGATTTACTTTCGGTTTTAAAACCTTATGGAATAAAAACAGCGACTTCCTACTACTTAAACAAAGGGGATAAAATCAAAACTGATGAAATTGTAGCCAAAGTAGGTTTACCTTGTTTTGTAAAACCAAATAAAGCAGGATCAAGTTTTGGAATCTCTAAGGTAAAAACCGCTGCTGAATTGCCCACCGCTATCGAAATCGCGTATAAAGAAGACAATGAAATAATTATAGAGAGTTTCCTTGACGGCACCGAAGTTTCTGTTGGAGTCATCAATTACAAAGGAATAATAACAGTATTACCTATAACAGAAATCGTTTCTGATAACGATTTCTTTGATTATGAGGCTAAATACCTCGGCAAATCACAAGAGATCACGCCAGCAAGAATTTCGGGAGATATGACTCAGAAAGTAAGCGAAATAGCCAAACGAGCTTACGAAGTTTTAAAAATGAAGGGGTTTTCACGTAGCGAATTTATAATCGTCGATGGCGAGCCATTCATGCTGGAAATGAACACCATTCCTGGACTAACGACTGAGAGTTTGATTCCACAACAAGCAAAAGCTGCCGGTATTTCGCTAGAAGATTTGTTCACGAATGCTATTGAATTGGCTTTAAACAAATAAGAGATAATTTAGCTAACTTTGAAATTAACAAACTTCTTATGATCGATTATCAAAATTATATCACAATTAATCCACAGCTTCGTTTCGGCAAACCAACGATTATTGGCACGAGGATTACTGTTTTTGATGTGTTATATTGGTTTTCAAATGGAATGCCCATAGAATTAATTATTGAAGACTTTCCAGAACTTAATGAAAATCAAATCAAAGCTTGTCTTTCTTACGCGGCTGACCGAGAATATAAAATTCAAGTCGCATCATGAAGTTACTATTTGATCAAAATATTTTATTCAGAATCTTATCTAAAATTAAAGTTCATTTTCCAGAAGCCAAACAAGTGAGACAACTGGGCATTGAAAATTATTCAGATTTGGAAATTTGGAAATTTGCTAAAGAAAATCAGTTTACTATTGTAACTTTCGATTCAGATTTCTTTGATTTATTAAGTTTACAAGGACACCCTGTAAATATTATTTGGTTGCGTTTTGGTTATACATTTATCTATGTTCTTTCTACTCTTTTAATCACAAAGGCTTCAATAACTAAAGATTTTACAACTTTAGAAGCCTATTATAAAATAGCATGTCTTGAAATAAACAACTAAATTCCTGTTATGAAAGAAATATTTGAGTGGAATAGATTATTATTTAATGGCTTACCAGAATCATTTCTACTAGAAGTCATTTTCCGATCTACGGTTATGTTTATTGTTTTACTTTTAACCTTAAAAGTAGCAGGCAAACGCGGAGTTAAACAGCTGTCTGTATTTGAAACCGTAATTATTATCGCTTTAGGATCAGCCGCTGGAGATCCTATGTTTTATGAAGATGTTGGAATGATACCAGCAATCACTGTATTTCTTGTTATTATTATTCTTTATCGATTAGTGACTTGGTTGACGGGGAAAAGTAAAAAATTCGAAGAGTTTATCGAGGGTAAAACAGAATGTTTAATTAATGAAGGAAAGTTTTCAATTACCACTTTTAAAAAAGAAAGTCTTGCGCAAGATGAATTTTTCTCAGAACTTCGCATAAAATCTATAGAACATTTAGGACAAGTTAAAAATGCATTTATCGAAACTAGTGGCGAAATCAGTATTTTTTATTATGAAGATGAGAACGTAAAACCAGGTTTACCAATCCTCCCTTCTCTGTTTAAAGAAAAAAGTAAAGTCATTGCTGAAAAAGGATTATACTCATGTACATTCTGCGGAAATACAGAAAATCAAAATGCAGGATTGGCCACATGTAAAGTCTGTCACAAATCGGAATGGGTAAAAGCGTTGAAAACCATTCGAAAAGCATAATTAATTATTTAGCACTTAATAAACCACAATATGAGAAAAGCCATATTTCCAGGATCTTTTGATCCAATAACTTTAGGTCATGAGGATATTATAAAAAGAGCCATTTCATTATTTGATGAGATTGTAATTGCTATAGGCATTAATGCCGAGAAAAAATATATGTTTTCCTTGGAAGACCGCAAGCGTTTTATTGAAGAAACATTCAAAGACGAACCTAAAATTTCTGTACTTACTTATGAAGGATTAACGATCGATTTGTGTCATAAAATAAAAGCTGACTTTATTCTCCGTGGTCTTCGCAATCCCGCTGATTTTGAATTTGAAAAAGCGATCGCCCACACTAATAGGCGTTTATCTAAAATTGAAACTGTGTTTTTATTAACCGCTGCAAAAACATCTTACATCAGTTCAAGCATTGTGAGAGACGTTTTAAGAAATGGAGGACAATATGAAATGTTGGTTCCTGATGCCGTGCGAGTAAAATGATTTCGAATCGCGCATTAAAATTGTAAATCAGTTGAAAGACTTGCATTATTTCAAATTTAGTTACACTTTTTTATGTCACGCAGGCGGCGTTTCGATTAAATTGCTCAGTACAATGCGCTTAAACCTAGCAAATAGGTAATAGCGGATTTTAGTTTCACTTAAATTTGTATTCACTTTTTCTTTTAATTCTATGCGATGGAAGCCAAAGTTAATAAGTTAAGAATACTAATTAAATAATGTTGTTGTTGTTGCTATCATTCCGACGAAGGAGGCCTCGAGGGTTTACCTGAACAGGCGAAGCAATCTCAACAGAGGAGAGCAACAAACAAAGATGCTTCCTTCGTCAGAATGACAAAGTTGGCGAGCTAAAAGCTTAACTTAATGAAATTGGGATAGAAGCATAACAAGCACTATACTTTTACTTATATATCTATTTTACTAAAATTCAAAATCAACTACTTTTAATAGTCAAATGAACGCTCAACAATGGCAATGAAAGCATTTGATTATACAATCCTCCTACATATAAATTGTCAATGCAATCATAAAACTGTACTTTCGCCTAAAATAAAAGCCAATAAATTATGAGTTTAGAAAGAGAATTAAGTAAACGCAGTGGAGCAAAATGTGAACTTTGTGGTGTCACAGAAAACTTAAAAGTATACGAAGTACTGCCAACAAAAAAAGGCGGAATTGATGAAAGCATAATGGCTTGTAACACTTGCATAAGCCAAATCGAAAATCCTGATACTGTAGATTTAAACCACTGGAGATGTTTAAACGATAGTATGTGGAGCGAGCAAATTGCAGTGCAAGTTGTAGCTTGGAGAATGTTAAGCCGTTTGCGTTCTGCTGGATGGCCTCAAGAATTATTGGACCAAATGTATTTAGATGAAGATACTTTAGCTTGGGCACAGGCAACTGGCGAAGGCGAAGAGGACGAAAATAAAATAATACACAGAGATAGTAACGGCGTAATTTTAGAACATGGCGATTCAGTTGTATTAATAAAAGACTTAAAAGTAAAAGGATCAAGTATGGTCGCTAAACAAGGAACTGCAGTTCGAAACATACGTTTAGACCACGAAAATGCCGAATATATTGAGGGAAAAGTAGATGGTCAAATGATTGTAATTATCACACAATACGTTAAGAAAACTTAGTGATCAGTAATCACTAGTAGGTGATTCTCAGTTATAAGTTCTTAAATTTGAAATTATAATAAACTAAAAACAAAAAAACGGTAGCAGAATTAGTTTTCTTGCTAACGTTTTTTTGCTTTATATCTATTCCCGCTTTCAATCTAAACACTAATCACTAAACACATTCTAATTTTGAACACTAATCACTACTCCTCCTTCTTAATAACTTTCCTAGCTACTTCAATCTTAAACTTCTTCCCTTTCATTTTTTCATCTTTAATTGCGTGCAATAAATCTTTTACTTTATTGAATTTAACCGCTGCAAAAGATATAAAATCTTTTACTTCAATCAATCCTATATCGCCTTTTTCTAGTTTCCCTTTTTGAGAAAAGAAACCTACAATATCAATTTTATTTAATTTATTTTTCTTTCCACCACTGATATAAATCGTTTGAAATTGAGGTGGTTTAGGTAACGTATTATTATTTTCCACATTAAATGCTTCCATTCCGTAATCTAAATAATCTGCTTTTTTTTCACTTTCATGCGCAATAATATAAGCAGTTCCAAATGCTAGCATTCGAGCGGTACGACCATTTCTGTGCGTAAACTCATCCTCTTTTGAAGGTAAATGATAGTGGATAACGTGATTCATCTCGGGAATATCTAGACCACGAGCGGCTAAATCAGTGGTGATTAAATAGCTCACACTTCCATTACGAAATTGTATTAACGAGCGCTCTCGCTCGTCTTGATCCATTCCGCCATGATAGTAAGTAGCATAAATTCCCTTTTCGTTCAAGTTGTCACTAATGCGTTCTGCAGCATCACGGTGATTACAAAAAACAATAGCCGATTCTGATTTTAAAGAGCAAATCAAGTTGAACAAACTACCTATTTTGTCTTTTTCCTTAGACACCACCATTTTCATCGCCAGATTAGATTCTTGCTCATTTTCTGGGATAAAGTCTAAAATTGTTGGATTTACCACTCTAGTATATTTTGGAATCTCAATATCAGAAGTAGCTGAAACCAAAATACGCTTATTCAATTTGGTTAATTTACCAATGATAAATGACATTTGTTCGTGGAAACCTAATTGCAGTGATTTATCAAATTCATCCAAAATTAATGTTTGAATCTTATCAACACGAAAAGTAGCTCTGTCAATATGATCTGCAATTCGACCCGGGGTTCCTATTAAAACTGCTGGTGGATTACTCAAATTCTTTATTTCAGTATCGATAGAATGTCCGCCATAACAAACATTTACTTTATATTCCGTTCCCATTTTTTTCCAAACTTGCTCAATCTGCAATCCTAATTCACGTGAGGGAACTAAAATCAAACATTGAACAGAAAGGATTTCAGGTTGTAACATTTCTAAAATAGGCAACAAAAAAGCAAGCGTTTTACCAGAACCCGTTGGCGAAAGCAATAAAACATTGCTGTCATTTAAAATTGCGTCTTGCGCAACTTCTTGCATTTCGTTTAGGCTTTCAATGCCTAAATTCAAAAGTATAGTATTGGAATGATGTTTCTTATTCATTTTTGTTTATTTGTGCAAAGGTAATTTTAAATTTTTAAGTTTTATTCTTTTAAATAGCAGCTTTGTTAATCCTAGGATCGCTGAGATAATATTTTAAAAATTGCTACATTTGAATTTGAACTAAAAATTAAATTATGAGATACTTTACACTTTTATTTTTGCTTATTTCGACTACTTTATTGGCACAAAAAACAAATAAATACGCTACTTTTTTCGAAAAAGGAAATGGAAATCAATCTGCTGATTATAACGAAACAATAAATTATTACCGCCTTTTAGCTAAAAATTTCCCCACTATTAAAATTCAAGAAATGGGAAAAACCGATAGCGGAATACCTTTACACATAGTTATTTTTAGTGTTGATAAGCAATTCGAATTTGAAAAAATTCAAAAAAATAAAGCGGTTATTTTACTCAATAACGGAATTCATGCAGGTGAACCAGATGGAATTGACGCAAGCATGCAATTGTTTAGGGATTTAGCTTTAAACCAAATAAAAGTTCCAAAAAACACGATTGTCGTAAGCATTCCTGTCTACAATATAGGAGGATATTTGAATCGAAATTCAACCACGAGAGCCAATCAAGATGGTCCTGAAATTTATGGATTTAGAGGAAATGCTAGAAATTACGATTTGAATCGCGACTTTATAAAATCAGATACGAGAAACACAAAAAGCTTTGTGGAGATATTCCATAAAATAAATCCAGATGTTTTTATTGACAATCATGTAAGCAATGGCGCTGATTACCAATATAAATTGACCTACATCATGACCCAACACAACAAGTTAGGAACTATTTTAGGTGATTTTTTAAACACGGAAATGATGCCAGAATTAGTCAAAGATCTCCAAAAAAAGAATATTGATACCACTCCTTACGTAAATGCGTTTTCAGACACACCAGACAAAGGTTTTGCACAGTTTTTCGAGAGTCCGCGATATGCAACGGGTTACACTTCTTTATTTAATACTATTGGGTTTGTTGTTGAAACACACATGCTAAAGAAATATGCAGAACGCGTTAAAGTCACCTATGAATACATGCGTTCCACCATTGATTTTACCGACAATAATTTTAAAAAAATCAAACAATTGCGATTGCAAAACGAAGAACAATATAAGCCTCAGAAACCGTACACCATAAAATGGGAAATTGATACTACGAAATCAATTCCGTTCTCCTTTTTAGGCTATGAAGCTAGTTATAAAAAAAGTGATGTAACAACAGGAAATCGACTGTTTTACGACCGCATAAAACCCTACAAAAAAAACGTCCCATTTAGTAAAGAATACAAATCCGTTAAAGAAATTACTATACCTGCAGCGTATATCATACCGCAAGGATTTTGGGATGTTATCGATTTATTAAAGCACAACGGAATTCAAATGCAGGAGTTACAAAAAGACACCATAATTGAAGTAGAAAGCTATAGAATCGCCGATTATAATACTACAAATTCTGCTTATGAGGGGCATTATTTGCATAGAAATACAAAGGTAACCACTCAAATAAAAAAGCTGGCTTTCGCCAAAGGGGATTATCTTATTTCGACAGCACAAAAAGGAATTAAATATTTACTAGAAACACTGGAGCCTGAGGCGGTTGATTCGTTTTTTAATTGGAATTTATTTGACACCATATTGCAACAAAAAGAAGGTTATTCTGAATATGTTTTTGAAGATACGGCTGCACAAATAATGAAAGACAATCCAAAATTAAAAACCGAATTCGAGCAAAAAAAACAAAGTGACCAGAATTTCTTAAAAAGTCCTGAAGCGCAGTTGGACTGGATTTACAAACATTCCGCTTATTATGAAAAGGCTCATTTACAATATCCAGTATATCGAATTTTAAAATAAATCGACGTACATTGCCTTCCAATAAAAAAATAGAAATTAATATTGAAAGTAAAAAAATCTAAGACAGATTTCACAGATTTCCACTGATTAATTTGTGTAAACTCATGAAATCTGTGTTTGAATTTGGCTATTTGTAGCAACGTAAAAAGAAACAATTCAAGACTTCTTTTTCTCTTCAAATAACAATTTTATGTTTTCGTACGAGTTTTTTAATGCTTCTTTAATTTGCTCTGGATTGAGCCAAGCCACTTTTTCAATACCTTCTTCAAGTTGACCTTGTGGTGTACCTGTAAAATCAGAGTGCATTTCGAACCAATGTGTAATTTTTAATTTATACTTGCCATTTCTTCTAAATACATGATACGTTTTTTGAAGTTTGTGTGCAATTCTCAAACCATTAACACCAGTCTCCTCCTCTACTTCACGCATTGCAGTGTCTTCAATTTCTTCTCCTTTTTCAATACCACCTTTGGGCAAATCCCATTTTCCATTTCGAAAAATAAATAAGACCTCTCTCTTTTTATTATAAACAAGTCCGCCGCCAGCTTTACAAACTGAAATTTTAGACTTTAAAGTCTTCATAATCAGGCTTTCATCAGGATGATATAAGTATGCTTTATTTATTTTATTTTGAAAAATTTTTACAATAAGTTGCTCTATGTCAATACTTTCTAATAAAAATAACTGAAAATCAGTCTCCTTAGAGATGTGATTTGTTAAAAAAAGTGGCTTGTCGTTAACAAAAACTTTATACATTTGTACTATGATTTTTAATAAAGATACAGCCGAAAAAACAGCCGAATTCCTTTTGCAAATAAATGCAATTAAATTGAATCCAAGAAATCCTTTTACATGGGCTTCAGGATGGAAATCGCCAATTTATTGTGATAATCGATTAATTCTCTCATTTCCAGCCGTACGGAATTACATCAGAGATCAGTTTTCGAAAAATATTGAAAAGCAATTTGGAAAACCAGATGTTATTGCTGGTGTTGCCACAGGAGCAATTGGTATTGGTATTCTTGTAGCAGAAAGTTTGGGATTACCCTTTGTATATGTGCGACCAGAAGCTAAAAAACATGGACGACAAAATCAGGTTGAAGGTTTTTTACAAAAAGGACAAAATGTTGTTGTTGTAGAAGATTTGATAAGCACTGGAAATAGTAGTTTACTAGCTGTTGCCGCTTTGCGTGAAGCTGGAGCAAATGTTAAAGGTATGGCCTCAATATTTACTTATGGCTTTAATGTGGCCGAAGAAAATTTTAAAGCAGTTAATATTGATTTATACACTTTAAGTAATTATCAAAACTTATTGAATTTGGCTGTAGCCAAAAGATATATTACGGAAGAGGAAGAGCAAACATTAAGAGAATGGAATGTGAGTCCATCAACATGGAGCATTGAAGTTTAAAAAGTAAAATATAAAATAATGAACTTAGAAAGTCCTAAAGTTACCGTTCAAAAATCAGCTCAAGAATTATTTGATTCGCTTAGCGATGTTAAAAATTTTGAAAAATTAATGCCTGAAAACATTGCTAAATTTGAAGTTATTGGTGACGATGCTTTCATTTTTGGATTGAAAGGGATGCCAGAAATAAAGCTCAAAATGAAGGAAAAAGTTGCACCAACTAAAATTGTTTTAGGTGCAGCAAGTGATAAACTTCCTTTTACATTAGTGGCTAATATTGAATCTCTTTCTGAAAATTCAAGCGCTGTTAAACTTGATTTTGAAGGCGAATTTAATGCTATGATGGCAATGATGATTAAAGGACCTATTGGGAAGTTTATCGAAACCTTAGCTAGTAACATGCATAAGTTGTAGATTGTAAGAACTTTATTAATACATGAGAAAAGGCGAAAAATATATCATTTTATATTCTTCGCCTTTTCTTTAATGGGATAATTACATTATTTCAATTGCTTTTATATTTTTTTAGTGGTACAATTTTACTATTTTTTGATCGTTTGAGATTTATTTTATTTTTTAATATAACATTTGAATTTCTTTGATATCAAATTCAACAATGCTATCATCTTCTAGCATCACTTGTAACTTGCCTGTAGAAGAGACTCCTTGAATGATGCCCATAAATTTATTATTTTTTTGATCTGAAAAAGGTGTTGGAACTCCCTTTTTAAATAAATTATCAGAATACTTTTTCCAAAGCGCACTAGATTGTAAATCGCACATCTTAATAATCTCCTCTAATTTATCAACTAGAGGTATAATTAATTCCTCTTTATCAAATTGATTATTACAAATAACCGCCAAGGAAGAGGCTTTTGGTAAATTTTCAAAATTAGTTTGATTCACGTTAAGCCCTAACCCAACTATCGAAACTATCGTTCCGTCACTTTTAATACTGTTTTCTATTAAAATGCCACCTATTTTTTTATTATATGACATAATGTCGTTTGGCCATTTTATACTAAGATTAGGAATGTTTAATAAATCTAAAATATCAATTACAGCAAGTGAAAATGCTATATTTAGGTTGAAAATTTGGTTAATATTTTTAAAAAAATTCTTAACCAAAACACTCATTATTAGGTTTTTACTAGCCTCAGAAGTCCAAATGGAACCCATTTGACCTTTACCTTTTGTCTGACTTTCAGCCGTAACAACCGTGAAATTTTCTAATTCTTGTTTATTAGATAAGCCTTTTAAGAAGTCATTAGTTGAATCTATGGCATCGAGTTTGATTAATTTCATTATACGTTTTTTGTAAACATAATTTAATATTGTGTTAAGGTTCAAAAATAATCACAAAAAATGGTAACTTTACAAACTTATATAAAATTAATTCATGGCCAAAAAGACGATAAATAATGACATCCTATTAGCGAATATCATTAACGGAATAGAAGAAGTAAAAGGAAATGATATTACAGTAATGGATTTAAGAGAAATAGACACGGCAGTTTGCGACTATTTTGTCATTTGCAATGGTAATTCAAACACACAAGTTAACGCCATAGTAGGTTCCATCCAAAAAATTGTTTCCAAAGAATTAAAAGACAAGCCATGGCATGTAGAGGGAACTGATAATGCAGAGTGGGTATTAATGGACTATGTAAATATTGTAGTTCATGTGTTTCAAAAACATATTAGAGAATACTATAACATCGAAAATTTATGGGGCGATGCTAAAATAACAACCATTGAAAACAAATACTAAAGACACATAAAGCGTACTAATGGCGAAAGAAAATAATCCTAATCCGAATAAGTTTAAAGTAAGTCCGTGGTTAATTTACACGGCGATTCTATTAATTTTCTTATTTATAAGTTTTATAACTGGCGGTTCTAGTTTGAATGAACCAGGTCAGTTGACTTCATCTAAGTTTAATGAATATTTAAATAAAGGTCAAATTGAGAAAGTTACTGTTTACAATAAAACAGAAGCTGAGGTATTCCTTAATACCGCTGCTCTGAAAGATGCTTCACACAAGAAAGTATCAAAAGATGTTTTTGACAGACCTAATAAAGGGCCTCATTACACATTTGATATTGGTAATGACCAAATATTTCAGAACAAATTAGAAACCGCAGTAAAGGAAGGAAAATTAAAAGATTTTAATTTCTTACCAAAAAATAATTGGTCTGACATTCTTATAAGTCTTTTACCAATTATCATCATTATTGCAGTTTGGATTTTCATTATGAGAAAAATGTCTGGGGGCGGTGCTGGTGGCGGTGGTCAGATATTTAATATTGGAAAATCAAAAGCCAAATTATTTGATGAAAAAACTGATATTAAAACTACTTTTAAAGATGTAGCTGGACTAGAAGGAGCTAAAGAAGAAATACAGGAAATTGTAGAATTCTTGAAAAATCCAGAAAAATATACCAATTTAGGTGGAAAAATTCCAAAAGGAGCGCTATTAGTCGGTCCTCCAGGAACAGGGAAAACATTACTAGCTAAAGCTGTAGCTGGTGAAGCACAAGTACCATTTTTCTCATTATCAGGATCTGATTTTGTCGAAATGTTTGTAGGTGTTGGGGCTTCTCGTGTTAGAGATTTGTTTAAACAAGCAAAAGAAAAATCACCTGCAATTATATTTATTGATGAGATAGATGCTGTAGGAAGGGCTAGAGGAAAAAGCAACATGTCTGGTGGAAATGATGAACGTGAAAATACGTTAAATCAATTGCTGACTGAGATGGACGGTTTTGGAACTAATTCTAATGTAATTGTTTTAGCTGCAACTAACAGAGCCGATGTACTTGATAAAGCCTTAATGCGTGCTGGTCGATTTGACAGACAAATTTTTGTTGATTTACCAGATATTAGAGAAAGAGCTGAAATTTTCCAAGTGCACTTAGCGCCTATTAAAAAAGTAGAGGGTTTAGACTTAGATTTCTTAGCGAAACAAACTCCAGGTTTCTCCGGAGCTGATATAGCAAATGTTTGTAATGAAGCGGCATTAATAGCTGCACGTCATAATAAAACCGCTGTAGATAGACAAGATTTCCTTGATGCTGTTGATAGAATTATTGGCGGTCTTGAAAAGAAAAACAAAATTATTACACCAGACGAGAAAAGAGCTATAGCTATACATGAAGCCGGTCATGCAACTGTAAGTTGGATGTTAGAGCACGCAGCTCCACTTATAAAAGTAACAATTGTGCCTCGTGGACAAAGTTTAGGAGCCGCTTGGTACTTACCAGAAGAAAGACAGATAGTAAGAACAGACCAAATGTTAGACGAAATGTGTGCTACTATGGGAGGTCGAGCAGCTGAAAAAGTAACTTTTGATAGAATTTCCACAGGAGCATTAAGCGATTTAGAAAAAGTTACTAAACAAGCTCGTGCTATGGTAACAATCTATGGTTTGAATGATAAAATAGGAAATGTTACCTATTATGACTCCTCTGGGCAAGGCGAATATAATTTTTCAAAACCGTATTCTGATGAAACTGCTAAAGTAATTGATGCTGAAATTTCTACATTAATTGAAGGTCAGTACGAAAGAGCCATATTAATTTTGGAACAAAATAAAGATAAATTAAACCAACTTGCCGACATATTGATCGAGAAAGAAGTCATCTTTAAAGACGATTTAGAGGCAATCTTTGGAAAACGAACATGGGACAAAAATCTTGAACCAGTGTTGACATAAAGCATATCATTGCTCAATTATTTAAAAATCTTAATTCAAAAACCTCTTTTGAATTAAGATTTTTTTATCTTTGGACGTTTTCAAATATTAATGAAGAAGTTTAAAAAATATATGAGTCTTTTTAGAAAATTTTTTGGGTCTAGTAATTTAGCCTCCGATGAAAAAAAAGAAACTGAAATCAGTAAAGCCCTTATTGAAAAATCAATGGCTATTGATGAACTTTTTATTCAGAATTTTAAAAAAAATGGAGGTAAATTTTTGTACTGCGAAAATAGTGAAGAAGTCAAAGAACAATTTGAAAATATTTTAGAAGAGAATGATTGGTTTGAGAGTCAAGTTTTATGCTATGATCTCACTTTGTATAGCATGCTAGACGACAATAAATTAATTTACAATAAAACCTCAACGCCAAAATTTTTACTTGCTAGTTGCGAAAATTTAATAGCTGATCAAGGATCTATTTTATTTTCATCTAAACAAATTAAACAGCATAGACCTAATGAATTACCTGAAAACATTATCGTGGTGGGTAAAACAAGTCAAATTATTGGTGAAAAGACGGATGGTCTCAGTGCCATTAAAAGAAAATATATAACTGATTATCCCACAAATATCACCACAATAAAGTATTTTCAAAAAGTCAAAGAGGAGGACTTTACGCAATATGGTACTTCTGCAAAAAATCTTTATTTACTGCTTTTAGAAGATCTTTAAAATGAATGAAACTCTAAAACGAGGTATATCAGGAGCTGTTTATATCCTATTATTGCTTGTATGTATATTATATTCTACCGAGACGTTTTTTGGCTTATTTGGAATTTTTCTACTAATTGCTATTTATGAATTTTGCAATTTAGTTCACTTAAAAAAAATATTGCCCTTATTGATTGGCTTTATTGTATACACTACAATAACCTTAATCAGCAATTATAATAAAATAACTTCTGATACGATTAATAATATATTTAATTTAAACTTAAATATCTCGATTAATGTTCAACAATTAAATATTGTATTGCTAGTCATTTCTCTTGTTGTATTATTAAAATGTATTTTATTTTTATTCTATGATAATATTGAAACGATCAGTAATTCCTCAAAGTATTTATATCTAATCGGTTATATTATATTACCTTTTGTTTTTATTACAAAGATTTCTTTTGGTATAAATGATTATAATCCAAAAATTATTATTGGACTTTTTATTTTAGTTTGGACCAATGATACCTTTGCATATATAGTTGGTAAATCGATAGGACGCACCAAACTTTTTGAAAAAATATCACCAAAAAAAACCGTAGAAGGATTTTTTGGCGGAATTATATTCGCGGTAATAGCTGGATATTTAATTTCTAAGTATTATATCAAAGCAAATCCAGAATTTAGCGATAGATCTATTTTAATTTGGACTTCTATTGCTATAATTGTGGGGATAGCAGGAACTATCGGCGACTTAACGGAATCTAAATTCAAGCGAATTGCTGGAGTAAAAGATAGCGGAAGTATAATGCCAGGTCACGGAGGTATACTAGATCGTTTAGATAGTGTTATATTTGTAGCACCAATTATTTTTTTATTTTATCAAATTTTAAACTATGTTTCATAAAGAAGGAACCCAATCCATTTTATTAGGAAGTATTTTTACTGCAGTAATGCTTTTACTTTCTGATTATTTCATCGATATTGTATGGCTAAAAATGGCGATACAAATTGTTACTTTGCTACTCTTAGTTATCATTTTACAATTTTTTAGAAATCCTAAGAGAGATGCAGTTCTTAATATAAATCAAATTCTTGCGCCTGTAGACGGTAAAGTGGTGGTAATTGAAGAAGTGTTTGAAGCAGAATATTTTAAAGATAAACGTATTCAAATTTCTATTTTTATGTCACCTATTAATGTTCATGTAACTCGTTATGGGTTAAGTGGTCTTGTGAAATTCAGTAAATACCATCCAGGAAAATTCTTAGTAGCTTGGCACCCAAAGGCCAGTGAAGAGAATGAGCGCACTACAATTGTTATTGAAAATAAAACTTTTGGAGAAGTATTATATCGTCAAATCGCTGGCGCACTAGCAAGACGTATAGTAAATTATGCAAAAGAGGGAATGCAAGTGGTTCAGGGTACAGATGCGGGATTTATTAAATTTGGATCTCGAGTTGACATTTTTTTACCACTAGGAACTCCTATTAACGTGATTCTAAACCAAAAAGCAGTAGGAGGAAAGACTGTTATTGCTACTAAAATTTAATGGTTGAAAAAGATTTAAATACTCGATTTGACGAAGCGGTGGAAATAGCAATTGCCATGACGCAAGCTTCATTGCCCCAAGATGTGCAATTACGACTCTATGCTCTATATAAGCAAGCTACTATGGGAACTTTAGATCTAAAGCAAAACTCCTCATACCATTTAAGAGATGCGTTTAAAACTAATGCTTGGATGCAAATTAGCCATTTAACTATTGATGAAGCCAAAGAAAATTATATCGTAATGATTCATTCTTTATAAAATTTATTTTCGTAAATAAATTTTTATAGAGTCTATAAAAGATTAAATAGTGAAATTATAATTTGACTTAAACAAGATAAAAATCAATAAAATCTATATTATGAAAATATCAAAGTCTTTATTACTTATTTTTTGTTTTAGTATCTTTTTACAATCTTGTAATGACAAAAAATTGATAGAAGTAGTTGAAGTACCTTTACCAGAGGTTGTTGAAAAAAAAGTAGTAATGGGATCTCCTGATGATGTTAAAGCTAATGAAGGTTCTTTTCAACTTGAAAAATTGGGCTATGCATACGACTCTTTGGCGCCAAGCATATCAGCTACTACTTTAGAAATACACTATTCAAAACACTATTTATCTTACACTAATAATTTAAATAAAGCAATAAAAGGTACACCTCTTGAAAATTTGACGATAGAAGAAGTATTAGCGAAATTAGATCCAAGTAATGCCGAGATGAGAAATAACGCTGGTGGATTTTATAACCATTCGTTGTATTGGAAATCTATGGCTCCTAAAGCCGGTGGAGAACCACAAAATAAATTAGCTGAAGCTTTAGTTCGGGATTTTGGCTCGATAGGAAATTTTATATCGCTTTTTAAAAATGACGCTGCCAAACAATTTGGTTCTGGTTGGACATGGTTAATTGTTAATACATCAGGCAAACTGCAAGTGACTAGTACTCCAAATCAGGATAATCCATTGATGCGAAATGCAATTATGCCTGGAACTCCTATATTAGCATTAGATGTTTGGGAACATGCTTATTATATCGATTATCAAAATAAGAGAGGTAGTTATATTGATGCTTTTTTTAACGTTATCAATTGGAAAAAAGTAGAAGAAAATTATGAAAATGCTGTAAAGAAATAACTTTACAAATAATTAAAAAAGTGCTGTTTCCATTATGGAACAGCACTTTTTGTTTATAACAATATCTATATTAAGAATGTTTCTTATTTCATTTCTATTTCATAAATAAAAGATTCTGATGGTGCAATTTTAATAGCTGCTCTTCCTTCTCCATTCAATACTTGAAGTTGCACCGAATTTTTTTTATAAATTTGATCCGTTAATATGTAGTTTCCATCTTTTAAATTCCATTTCTGGATAATATCTGATGGAATTTTTAGTTCAAAAGCACTATTTGTTAACCAAGAAAAATTTGTAATAATTACTAATTTTTGATCTTCAGACCAGCGAGTATAAGTATAAATTCCTTGATCATAATTATTAGTTGTACTCTCATTATAAGTTTGAATCTCATGATATTTCCCCACTAGTGCTGAACTGCCTATTGAAAAATTCAATACTCTTTTATAAAAATCACGAAGTTCTTTCTCCTCTTTTGTCAATTGTCCTCCGTCGAACTTGCCACCATTCATCCATCGTTGATGATTAGGCACGCCAATATAATCAAAAATAGAGGTTCTTGACTGTGTACCAAAACCAGCATTTTCATTACCTGCCTCGCCTACTTCTTGACCAAAGTATATCATAGTGGGTGATGTGCTTATTGTTGTAGAGTAAACCATTAGTGGTTTTCCTTTTTGTGGCGTTCCTGCAAATTGGGCACTTGCTAAACGCTGCTCATCGTGGTTATCTAAAAAATGCAACATATTATGCTCAATATCTGCAAGTCCATCTTGAATAATTGTTAACTCACTTGGAACCGATTTACCTTGGATAATATCTTTAAGTTTATCATAAGTTTCTACCTTATCATATAAATAATCCATTTTTCCCAAATGAATATAATTTCGATATTCTTTTGGGTTGTAAACCTCCGCCAGTAAAAATGCGTCTGGATTATTTACCTTTATCGCAGAATTCATATAACTCCAAAACTCAACTGGAACCATTTCTGCCATATCAAAACGGAAACCATCTACTCCTTTTGCTGTCCAGTACAAGGCAATATTTTTAAATTTGATCCATGAATTAGGAACATCTTTATTTTTCCAAAAATCGAAATGCTCTTGATATGTTTTTGTTTCAAAACCTGGGGGAAGTTCTGGAAAATCATTGGATCCATCCGGACGAATTCCGTAATTCACTTTAATCGTTTCATACCAATCATTCTTATCTGGTTTAGATAATCGAGATCCATTTCCTGTCCATTTTGCAGGATTCTCTTCAAACTTTCCGTCAATTAAAGGATTATTCTCACCGTTAAGTGGTATAATACCATCTGGAATTTCAAATTGCGTTTTCGGAATATAATAAAAATTGTTGTCTCTTTTATATTCGGCTGTTGTGTCATCATCAACACCAAAATCTTTTATCCCCGCAGAATTGGTCTTACCTTCATATTTTCGAGCAATATGATTGGGAACAATATCAATAAGTACTTTCATTCCCGCCTTATGCGTTCTCGCAATCAACGCTTCAAATTCCTCTAACCTATTTACTGGATCAACAGCTAAATCTGGATTTACATTATAGTAATCCTTAACGGCATAAGGTGAACCAGCACGCCCCTTTATAACTTCAGGATCATCATTAGAAATTCCAATCGTAGTGTAATCTCGAACTAAAGCATGATGTGGCACTCCAGTATACCAAACATAAGTAACCCCCAAATCTTTAATTTCGTGTAAGGCTACATCTGTAAAATCATTGAATTTTCCAACACCATTTTCTTCTATTGTTCCCCATGGTTTGTTGGTGGTATTTGTATTTCCAAATAATCGAGTAAATACTTGATAAACCACATCTTTAGTTGTGGTTGACGTTTCCTTTTGTTTTAAATTCATTTTTGTTTGACTGGTTTTACATGCTGAAAATAACATTGTTATAATCAGACTTATTACCATTACTGTTTTTTTAATCATTATAAAGTTTTTAAGATGATTTATTAGAAATACATTATCCATATAATCTTATTGCAATCACTACTAACCTTTAAAATTAATATAATTTTCCGCAAATTGTGATATTGGTTTCTTAATTACAACGAATCTATTTTAATACGTACAACTACAACGAAAGAGTAATTCTATTTGTTGATAACTTCAAATTTTCTTTCCACGAGGATTTATAGTAGGCAATGACTAATTTATAATTTGAAACTTTAAAATGAAATAACATCGTACAATAAATTAAATTTTAGTTAAGAGTACTAAATATTTACTCATTTGACTTTATTACTTTATGTCTTTTAAACTTTCGACTTCCTTATTTCGCTCTGTTATAAATAAACCTTAATATAGATTAGGATTGTATGCTTTTTCATAAATTTGTCAAAAATTAAATCCATTGAAGAAACCGCTGTTTTTCGTTTGTTGTTTTTTGCAAATACTACTTTCAAATATAGTTTTGGCACAAGCCCCAAAAAAAATTATTGTAGAAAACTCTGATTTTGCTGATGTCAATCAAGTAGAAATTCCTGACGCATTATTGCTGATAGGAAATGTTCGTGTTAATCATGATGGAATTATCATGACATGTAACAAGGCGTATTATTTCCAAAATGAAAATTATATCAAGGCCTTTGGCAATGTACAAATGGTACAAGGTGATACTTTGTTTTTGAATAGTAAATATGCAGAATATAACGGTAATCTGAAGAAAGCATTTGCTTCAGGAGATGCAGTTATGAGTTCTCCAGATGCAACATTAGAAACAGAAGTCATCAATTTTGACCGAAATATTCAGGAAGTTTTCTATGATACTCCAGGAACAATCGTCAATAAAGACAATGTTTTAAAAAGTAATGCTGGAAGATATTTTGTTACTGAAAAGAAATTTAAATTCTTAACAGCGGTTACAATTACTAATCCCACTTATGTAATTAAATCAAATCATCTTGATTATTACAGTAATTCTGGGCATTCGTATCTTTTTGGACCTTCAACAATCACCAGCAAAGCGAATTATATCTATACAGAAAAAGGATTTTATGATACTAAAAAAAATTTAGCTCACTTTCTTAATAAATCCTACATTAAATATGATGATCGGGTTATTCGTGGTGACAGTTTGTATTATGACCGCAATAGGGAATTTGCATCGGCTACTCGAAACGTAAAAATTACGGATTCTGTTAATCGAGGAATCATCAAGGGTCATTATGCTGAATTATACAAAAAATTAGATTCAGTATTTGTAACTAAAAGAGCCTTGGCTGTAAACTTTGTAGAAAATGATTCGGTTTACATTCATGGAAAAAAATTAATGGTAACTGGAAAAGAAGGAGATAGGATAATTAGGGCTTTTAATAATGTTCGCTTTTTTAAAACTGATATGAGCGGAAAATGTGATTCTATTCATTCCAGTTCAAAGACTGCGCTAACAAAAATGATAGGAAATCCAATACTTTGGAACGGAAAAAGTCAGATAACTGGTGATATCATGCATCTTATTGGTAACAATACCACTAAGAAGTTGGATTCTTTAAAAGTTTTAAGCAATACGTTTATCGTTTCAAGAGACACTATTGGTACTGGTTTTAACCAAGTAAAAGGTCAAAATTTATACGGGAAATTTGAAGAAGGTAAATTGCGAGATGTTGACATTATAAAAAATGCCGAAGTTATTTATTATATGCGAAATGATGCCCAAGAACTTATTGGTATAAATAAAAATGTAAGTAGTAAAATCAATCTACTCTTGGATAAAAATGAAATTGAAACCATCACTTTCTTTCAGCAAGTAGATGGAGATATTTTCCCCGAAAGTGAGCTGCCTGAAAACGCTCGTAAATTAAGAGGATTAGTTTGGCGCGGGGAAGAGCAAATTAAATCAAAAGACGATATTTTTCCTGCTGAAGAGGATGAAGAAAATGCTAAAATAGTCAAAGAAACTAAGTCGGCTGAGGTAAAAATACCAGTACCTCTAAAAATTAGAAAGGAAACTTTGAACTACGACAAAAAACCAAAATCAGCTAAAGCTGAAAAAGTAAAATAAAAAATAAATATAGTTTTGAAAACTGATTTTTTAAAATATCAAGCACAAACTTCTCCATATCCTTTAGGTATGGAAGTTTCTCATGCAATAGGTTCCTACATTTACAACACTGATAATAAAAAATATTTAGATTTTGTTGCAGGAGTTTCAGCATGCTCACTAGGACATCAACATCCACGGGTCAATCAAGCTATAAAAGATCAACTTGACAAATATTCACATGTAATGGTTTACGGTGAATATTCACAAAGTCCAGCAGTTGAATATTGTAAATTATTAGCCTCACTCCTGCCACCTTCGTTAGACAAAACTTATTTAGTTAATTCAGGGACTGAGGGAATTGAAGGTGCGCTAAAACTCGCAAGACGAACTACAGGTCGCAGCCAGTTGATATCGTGTCACAATGCGTACCACGGAAACACTATGGGATCGATGAGCGTGATGGGATTTGAGGAACGCAAACAAGTTTTTCGACCACTGATACCTGATGTTGATTTTATAACTTTCAATAATGAAGAGGATTTACAAAAAATAACAACAAAAACAGCGGGAATTATTTTAGAAACCATTCAAGGTGGAGCAGGTTTTATTCAACCTCATAATGATTTTCTTAAAAAAGTACGTCAGCGTTGTGATGAAGTTGGAGCCATGATGATCCTCGATGAAATTCAACCAGGTTTTGGAAGAACTGGAAAACTTTTTGGATTTCAAAACTATGATGTCGTGCCAGATATTGTTGTAATGGGTAAAGGAATGGGAGGGGGAATGCCCGTAGGAGCTTTCACAGCTTCATCAGCACGAATGGATATGTTGAGTGATAATCCTAAATTAGGGCACATAACAACCTTTGGAGGTCATCCTGTCATTGCGTCAGCCTGCTTGGCAACTTTGAAGGAAATTACCGAGACGAATTTAATGGCCGAAGCTTTAGAGAAGGAAAAACTATTTCGATCCCTTCTGGTACATCCTTTGATAGCGGAGATACGAGGTAAAGGATTAATGCTCGCAGCAATGACAAAAAGCGCGGATATTACAAATGAAGTGATCCTAACATGTCAAGACAGAGGACTTATTTTATTCTGGTTACTTTTTGAAGGAACGGCAATACGAATTACTCCGCCGCTTACTATTTCAGAAGATGAAATACGAGAAGGCTGTAAAATAATTCTTGAAGTAATGGATGAAATTTTGAATCGTTAATTTTTTTTGGAGCTAATCCGGCTATGCGTTGCAATCTTTTATGTGCGCTTTCGCGAACATAAAAGGATTTCCACTTCTATCCGGGCTAATATATTACGTTAAGATCCTATTTTTGGGTTCATTTGAAAATCATGTTCAATATCAAAATTTAATTTGTTAATTAAATTGTTCACAAGAATAAACATCTTATCTGAAAGAAAACACAGAGATGTCTAACTTTAGTTAGGCCAAACTAAAAAATACAGTATGCAATTAAGCAACGAAGAAGAAGACTATAACTTATCCCTATCTAAATTTGAGTCTATGTTGAAAACCAACAAAGTACTCTTTTTTGATTCAGAAGAATTTGAAGAAATTATACTTCATTATCTCGACATGGGTAAATCCGCTTTGGCAAAAAAAGCACTTAAACTAGCACTAGATCAACATCCTAAATCAACTGGACTAAAATTAGTTCAAGTGGAAATGTTAGTCTATGATGACAAGTTAGAGCTTGCTGAAAAATTATTGAATGAATTATATGCAATAGAACCTACAAACGAGGAAATATACATTCAAAAAGCTAATATTTATTCTAAGAGAGACCAACACGAAAAAGCCGTTGAACTTTTAAAAATAGCATTACAATATACTGATGATTATGCTGATGTCTATAATTTAATAGGCATGGAGCATTTGTTTATGGACAATTTTGAATTGGCGAAGCAAAATTTCATCAAATGCTTAGAGGAAGATTTGGAGGATCAATCTGCTTTGTATAATGTAGTGTATTGTTTCGAATTTTTAGATCAAAACCAAGATGCTATCGTTTTCTTGAATCAATATATAGACAAGAATCCATATAGTGAAATTGCTTGGCATCAAGTGGGACGTTTACATTATAGTGAAAAAGAATATGATAGTGCTATCAGAGCATTTGATTATGCTACACTAATTGATGATGAATTCCTAGGTGCTTTTATGGAAAAAGCGAAAGCATTTGAACGTTTAAAGATGCATAAAGAAGCAATTGAAAGTTACGAAAGAACCATAGAATTAGATGATGCAACTTCTTATGCATTATTACGTATTGGAAAATGCTACGAAAAATTAGGTGATAAAGTGTCAGCTTTAAAATATTTCAATCAAACCGTACATGAAGATCCTCTTTTAGATAAAGGTTGGATTGCAATCACTGATTTTTATGTTCGCCAAAAAAATTACCAGAAAGCGCTTTTTTATGTCAATAAAGCATTAGCCATTGACAATCAAAACAAGATGTACTGGAAAAGATATGCTTCGATAAATAAACACATGAACTTTTTTGAAGAAGCGGAGTTTGGTTATCGAAAAGCAGTTGAATTTGGTGATCATTCCCTAGAAACATGGTTATTTTGGGTTGATATTTTACAATATCTGGGAGAATTTGAAAGTGCTATACAAACATTATTACAAGCATCAGAATATTTCCCAGAAGAAAATGAAATTGAATATCGATTAGCAGGACTTTATTTTATGTTAACTGATGGCACAAAAGCAAAGTTTCATTTAAGCAATGGAATGCGATTGAATATTGAAAACATTATACTTTTAGAAGAATTATTTCCTGTAGTTTGGGCAAAAAAAATGGTTCAGAATTATATAGCAAAATATAAAAATTTATAATGAGTGAGGTTATTTTAAAACGTTTTGGTTTGCTAGGCAAAAATATAAGTTATTCTTTTTCAAAAGGATATTTTACAGATAAATTCAAAGGTGAAAATTTTGAAAATTGCACTTATGAGAATTTTGATATCGCTGAAATAGACTCTTTCCCTGAAATCATCAAAAACAATTTAGAGCTTACAGGACTAAATGTCACCATTCCATACAAGGAGACTGTGCTGCCATTCTTAGATAAATTATCGAAAAAAGCTAAATTAATTGGAGCCGTAAACACTATAAAATTCACCAAAGAAGGTAAACTAAAAGGATACAATACTGATTACTATGGTTTTAAAAAATCATTAGAGCCCTTATTAGAAAAACATCACAAAAAAGCACTTATTTTAGGAACTGGAGGTGCTTCAAAAGGGGTTGCTTTTGCACTGAAAGAACTTAAAATTCCGTACACATTTGTATCTAGAGAGAAAAAAGAAAATGCTATAGATTATAATAGCATCAATGCGACAATATTTGATAATTACCAAATCATAATCAACTCAACTCCAGTGGGAACTAGCCCTAATGTTGATTTATATCCTTTGATCCCTTATGAATATTTCACAGAAAAACATATTGCTTTTGATCTCATTTATAATCCCGCTGAAACTCAATTTTTAAAAAAGGCCAAGAAAAACGGTGCCCAAATTAAAAACGGTTTGGACATGTTAATTTTTCAGGCAGAGAAAGCATGGAAAATTTGGAATAAATAGAAAGTAATTTTCCTGATATATGCTATTTTAAAACTACAGCTTTGAAGGTTGTAGTTTTTTTTATTTCAGTTTTTGTGGATATTTTATAAAATTTGTGGAACCATCTCTACTTCACAAATGTTATTAAATACAATACAAGTGATTTGGAAGCTATTTATTTTGTAGTTACAAACTGCTTTAGTATCTTTCGCAATGGATACAATTACAAACCTTATACATTGAAAAAATGTTAGAAGAAAAGAACGATAACCTGACTCATCACGAAAATGAAGCAGATGGACATGTAGAAAACAATAAAAATACTATTGAGGAAATTGCTACTACAGCGGACGAAATTTTACCAGTACAGGAAAGTGATGTCCCTGCTGAAGATTATTTTGAAATACCAACTGAAGAAGCAATTGCAAAGTCAGTAGATTCGACTGAGAGTGAGAATCAAACTGCCATGGATTCTATTTCAGATTCAAATGCGGAAGAAAGTGAAGATGAAACAAGAAAAGATCGTCATGAAATCCCAATGCAAGATTATGATACATTATCACTTGAGGAATTAGTTGAAGAACTAAAGAATTTAGTTTCGGCAGAAAAAGTATTAGCTGCCAAAGATCATATTGAAGAAATAAAAAAATCATTTCTAGCAAAATACAACCATCTTGTAGAAGAGAAAAAAGAAGAATTTATAGCTGAAAATCAAGATTCAAACGAAGATTTTCAATATCATTCACCTTTAAAATCAAATTTTGATAAATATTATACTGTTTATAAAGATGCCAAAAACGCACATTTTAAAAGCTTGCAAACCAATCTAAAAACCAATTTAGAAAACCGTTTATCTATCGTTGAAGAATTAAAAGAGTTGATCAATCCGCAAGAAAACATAAAAGATACCTTAAAACATTTTAATGATTTAAGAGAAAGATGGAAAAATGCTGGTTCCATTCCTAAGGATAAATACAACCACGTTTGGAACAATTATCATTTTCATGTAGAGAATTTCTATGATTATTTGCATTTAGATAGAGAAGCGCGAGACTTAGATTTTAAATACAATTTAGAGCAAAAGCAAAAAATTGTAGCACGCGTTGAAGAATTAGTGAACGAAGCTGATGTTAATAAAGCTTTCAGAGAATTACAAGATTTACATAAAATTTGGAAAGAAGACATTGGTCCTGTTTCTAGAGAACATCGTGACGAAATTTGGAATAAGTTTAGTGATTTGACAAAGCAAATGCACGATAAGCGCGAAGTTTTATTTGAAAATCAAAGAGGAACAGAACTTGAAAATTTAGCAAAGAAAAAAGAAATTATTGCGCAAATCGAAGTATTCGCCACTGAAAAAGTCAATGCACATTCGCAATGGTTGGCTCAAATAGAAAAAGTCGAAGCCTTAAGAACTGCTTTTTTCTCGGCTGGAAAAGTCCCTTCAGAAGTTAATGAAGAAACATGGTCCGCTTTTAAAACTGCTGTCAGAAATTTTAACTCTTTCAAAAATTCATTTTACAAAGACATCAAGAAAGATCAAAATGACAACCTAAGTAAAAAAACAGCGCTTGTTGCAAAAGCTAAGGAACTTCAGGAAAGTATAGATTTTGTTACCACAACTCCTATCATGAAGAAAATTCAAGAGGAATGGAAACAGATAGGACATGTACCCAGAAAGTATTCCGATAAAATTTGGAAAGAATTTAAAGATGCTTGTAATCATTATTTTGAAAAATTAAAAGAGCAAAAGAATGAAGAAAACGGAGAAGAAGTTGCCGCTTTTGACGGTAAAAAAGCATATTTAGAAACGTTACGAGAATTCCAATTAGTTGGGGAACACAAAACCGATCTAGACGCAATAAAATTGCATATTGAAACTTGGAAAAGTTTTGGAAAAGTTCCATTTCCTAGACGACATATTGAAGGTAAATTCAACAAAATTCTTGATGCCCTTTTTGAGAAATTAAGTTTGAGTAAAAAGGATACTGATATGATGCGTTTTTCTAATAGAATGGATAATTTATCAGAAAGTAATGATACTCGAAAACTAGATAATGAAAAGATTTTTATAATGCGCAAAATTGATGAAGTGCAAAATGAAATTTTTCAGTTAGAAAATAACATTCAGTTTTTTACCAACACCAGAAATGCTAAAAAAGAAAATTCAATAGTTTTAGAAGTTCGAAAAAACATTGCAGTTCATAAAGAAAGTCTTGATGTTTGGAGAGAAAAATTAAAGCAATTACGAAATTTAAATATAGAATAACTAATGTTTAAAATTACAATTTAGAGACTCGAAAGAGTCTCTTTTTTTTGCTGATTTCTTACATGATAATTATCATTTTAAATATTGACTCTTAATAGTATTTTTGAAGATTAATAATAGATTTTATCATGAAAAACTCCTTAATTCAAAAGTATAATGTTGCAGGTCCAAGATACACTAGTTATCCAACGGTTCCATACTGGGATGAAGCTGATTTTTCTTATGAAATGTGGACTCAAACATTAAAAAAATCGTTTATTCAAAGCAATAAGGTAGAGGGAATTAGTCTATACATTCACTTGCCTTTTTGCGAAAGCTTATGTACTTTTTGTGGTTGTAATAAACGGATCACAAAAAATCATACTGTTGAAAATCCATATATAGAAGCCGTTTTAAAAGAGTGGTCTATTTACTGTAAAATTCTTGGCGAAAAGCCAATTATTAAGGAAATACACTTAGGTGGTGGAACTCCAACATTTTTCTCGCCAAAAAACTTAGAAGATTTGATAAATGGAATTTTTAAGGGAGCGGACAAAGCAGCGAATTATGAATTCAGCTTTGAAGGTCATCCCAACAATACTTCATACGAGCATTTACAAAAACTATATGATCTAGGATTTAGAAGAGTGAGTTATGGCGTACAAGATTATTCGGCAAAAGTGCAGAAAGCTATACACAGAGAACAGCCATTTCATAATGTTGCTAAAGTTACGTTTTGGGCAAGAGAAATTGGTTATACTTCCATTGGTCACGATATTATTTTTGGATTGCCTTTTCAAAAGACCAGTGATATAATTGACACAATTGAAAAAACAAAATCACTACAACCTGACCGATTGGCTTTTTATAGCTATGCACATGTACCATGGATAAAAGGCAACGGACAGCGAGGATTTAAAGAGGAAGACATTCCTAAAGATGATGAAAAAAGAATGTTATATGAAACAGGTAAAACACTACTCTCTGAAAATGGCTATCATGAAATAGGAATGGATCATTTTGCATTAGAAACTGACAGCCTATATAAAGCTTTTCAAGATGGAGAATTACACCGAAACTTTATGGGATATAGTTCGTCTAAAACACAGTTGATGATTGGACTAGGTGTTTCTTCAATAAGTGATAGTTGGTATAGCTTCGCACAAAATGTAAAAGATTTAGAAGATTATTATCAAATATTAGAATGGGATAAATTACCAGTTTATCGAGGACATTTATTAACGGCTGAGGATTTAATCATCCGAAAACACATTCTTAATTTGATGTGCCAATTTAAAACTTCATGGAGTGATAGCGAAAATTATTTTAAAGAAATTCCGGAAGTCTTAATTCACTTAAAGGAAATGGAAAATGATGGACTTTTAGAATTTGGTGATAAAACCATAAAGGTTACGGATGCTGGAAAACCTTATGTTCGCAATATTTGTATGGCATTTGACTTACGCTTGATTAGGAAAGCACCAGATACAGCATTGTTTTCAATGACCATTTAACTAATACGAAAGATAAAAAAATACGCTAAGGAGCGTATTTTTTTTTTTTTATAGTATAAATTTAGTGGCAGTTAGGATTTTCTTGAACAAATAAGCTCATGTTCGAAGGGGAAATATAAGGTATTCCTAGTCCTAATCCTCTTAAAATAAATAAGCAACCAATAAATACAGCTACATACGGAATAAATTTTTGGATTTTATTTCTAATTGGAACCGTTAGGTACGAATTTATATAAACAATACTACTCATCATAGGGACTGTTCCTAAACCAAAAAGAATCATATAAAGCACACCTAAACTTTCGCTTTGCATTGCAATGGCGCCAAATAAAGCGACATATACCATGCCACAAGGTAAAAACCCATTTAATAAACCTATTGTGAAAAATGATTTATAACTTTTATTCCTAAATTGACTTCCCAAAGCAGTTTTAATTTTAGAAATTAATTTAAAAGCTGGTTTTGAAAAATTGTATTTAGCAAAAATTTTTTCAGGAGTTAACACGATAAGAATCATTGCTGCTCCTATAAATATCGACAAATTTTGTTGTATTCCTGCTAAGAATAATCCTTTACCAAGCAGTCCAAAAACGAAACCTATGGATCCGTAAGCTGTTAATCTTCCTAAATGATAAGTAATAATTTGAGTTGTTTTTTTGGCCTGATTATTACGATCCACAGGCAACATCATAGCAATAGGACCGCACATTCCAATGCAGTGAAAACTACTTATCAAACCGAAAATGAATGCAGAGTAAAGCATTATCTTTTACATTTTAAAATAAATCTGTTCTAATCCCATATAAACTAATAAAATTATGATTGCCTATTAGTTTATATAAATGGTTTCTTTTGACAAATATAATTTCCCTTCATATTGCCATTCCATATTAATGTCCCATCGACCGCCTGCCAAACTTTTTTTAGGTATGAGCAAAGTAGTAGCATTAGATAATAAAATTGGCATTTCAAAATCTAATTTTTTGTTAGACGGTCTATATAGGGACACTTTTCCTTTAATTTTTTGCGGTACTAATGCTTTAGGAAAAACAATTGTCACTCCGTCTTCAACGGCTGTTATTACTGGTTTTTCCACTAAATCTTCAGCATTTTGAACGCGCTTCATCTCTTCGCCGAAATTAGCATCATACTTATAATACTCTTCTACAACTAAATCATTATCGTACTTTGAGTCTGATTGAACTTTAATTACAAAATATAATATAAAGCTGATAAATAAAGTAAATGCAATAACGATTGCTGTTCCCCAATTAATTTTCATAATTTCTTTGTGTAATGTTATTATATCTAAAATTTAGATTTATTCTACCTCAACAAGAAAGTATTGCAGCTTTTGAAATATAAATTAGTTTTGAAATTGTCAAACAATTTGATAGTAGCCATGAATACACTGTCTATTGAAACAATATAAAAAGTAGCAACCTACGTGTAAGCTGCCACTTTTTAAACTATACTCTAATCAAAACTTCGAGGACCTAAGAAACTGGTTGTACTAGTTTCAATTTTTATATCGCCATCATAAACTTCAATTTTCAATTTAGTTTTATCACTATCTAATAGATTTTTATTGATTTCAACAAACAACGTTCCGCCACTCATTCCTTGTTTTGGCACTTTTAAACTTTGTTTACCAACAATATTTAATGTTCCTTTAATTCCAACTAATTTAAAAGTGATATCGTTAAAATCATTATTTGTCTTATTTATAATTTTAAAGGTATAAATGTTGCTAATATTATCTCCTTTATGTTGGAAAAGTTGACCAGGCAATCGTAAAATTGTAGCTTCGACGTCCGTACGCAAAAATAACAAACCAACTAAAACACCAATTAAGATAAATAGAACGGCAGTGTACCCTTTCATTCTAGCGGTGAACTTAAACTTAACGTTTTTTTCAATTTCATCTTCAGATGCATAACGAATAAGACCTCTTGGTAAACCAACGTTATCCATAATTGTGTCACATTCGTCTATGCACGCGGTACAATTTACGCATTCCATTTGAGTTCCATTACGTATATCAATACCCGTAGGACATACATTTACGCATTGCTTACAGTCAATACAATCTCCTTTTCCTGTTAATGCTCTATCTTCTTGCTTATTGAATTTAGCTCTTCCTGTTTCTTTTTCACCTCTAACAAAATCATACGCCACATTTATTGATTTGTCATCTAATAAAACGCCTTGCAATCTTCCATACGGGCATGCAATAATACAAACTTGTTCTCTAAACCAAGCAAACACAAAATAAAATAATCCAGTAAAAATCAGTAATGAAATTAAAGTACTAAGGTGTTCTACTGGCCCTTCCTCAATCATTAAAAACAATTTATCACTACTTATAATATATGCTAAAAAGACGTTTGCAATGAAAAAAGAAATAATCAAAAATATAAACCACTTAATTGATTTTTTTCGAATTTTTTCACCGTCCCATTTTTGCTTGTCTAAACGAATTTGCGCTCCTCTATCCCCTTCAATCCAGTATTCTATTCTACGAAAAACCATTTCTAAAAATATGGTTTGTGGACATATCCAACCGCAAAATATACGTCCAAAAATAACTGTAAACAAAATGACAAAAACAACGCCAACAATAATAAAAAGAACGAAAATATAAAAATCTTGTGGCCAAAATGGAAAGCCAAATATATTGAATCTTCGTTCTAGTATGTTGAACATCATAAACTGATTGCCATTGATCTTTATAAAAGGATTAGCAACCAGAACAATGAGTAAAAAATAACTAACCCATTTTCTATAATCATAAAACTTTCCAAAAGGTTTTTTAGGAAAAATAAATTTTCTATTTCCTTCTTCGTCTATTGTTCCAATAGTATCTCTAAAAGCTTCATTTGGTAATTTTGACATTTCTTTTTTATTTAAAACACAATTTTAAAATAATTCTTAAAATCTGCTAGCTAAATAAAAACGCGTGTTTTTAATTGTTATTTAACTATAACAAACTTCATTTATTCTATGTAAATCTCTCCTTCAGGTCCCTTCGCATCAGGCGGATTAGTTCCTCTTAAAGAAATCACATAACTAGAAACTTTTTGCATTTCCTTAGGTTTAAGCGTTCCTTTCCAGGAAATCATACCTTTACCATCACGACCACCATTTACCAATGTGTGAAAAATATTTTTGATACCGCCACCAAGAATCCATTCATCATCAGTTAAGTTTGGACCTATCTGTCCACCACCATCAGTTCTATGACACGCAGCACAATTAGTGTTAAAGATTTCTTTTCCTACTGCTAAATCTCCAGCGTCAGTCAATAGCGTAACCGTTTTCTCATCCATCATATCAGGAGCAGTTTTCATATACTCTGCTACTTCAATTTTGGCCTGTGCTATTTCTTTTTTCAATTCCATTTCTTGGTCGTCGGCACCTAAGATTTCAAATCGCACCATATATACAACGCCGAACACTATCGACGCATAAAATAAATAGACCCACCATGGTGGCAAATTATTGTCTAATTCTTTTATACCATCGTAATCATGATCTAATAATAATTGATCTTCGCTAATTTCTTCTGAAGCTTCAGGTTTAATTAGTAATCCAACTAATTTCTTGTACCACTTATTCTCAGTAAGATTCCAGTTTTTGGACTCATTATGTTTCGCTTTCTCCTCAGCAGTTAAAAGTAGATAAGTAACATTATTTACTGCAGTAATGGTAGTTTCAATTGCAATGACTAAAAATAGAAATACAAGCAAGAATACGGAGACCATTGGATACTTTATAAAAGCTGGTCGATCTCCTGAGTCTACGAAATATTCTACTGCTCCAAAGGCAACAAAGAAAATAACAAGAACACTTAAGTAGGATGGAATTGATTTTTTCATTCTAAATATCTTTAAAAAATTATACGGTTTGATTATCTTTCAATGGCATTTGACTTAGCTCATCGATTTTTTCTTTTTTATATGAAAATACCCAAATGCCTAATCCCACGAAGAAAAAGAAAAATATTAATAGCGATAAGATTGGAAATATGGTCACACCATCGATGGTCTCCAAATTGTGTTTTACTTGTTCAAACATAACTTTATGATTTTAAAATTATTTTTTTACTTTAATATCTGTTCCAAGTCTTTGCATATAAGCAATTAGCGCTACAATTTCTCTTTCATTCATTGGAACAAATACTTCTCCCCTTGCTGCAGCTTTTTGTTTACTTTCTTCATAACTCTTTACAAAATCAGGATCGTTTTTCAAATTCTCTTCAATAGCGATAGCTTGCTTTCTTAGATCATTTAAGCCATTTGCTACTTCAGCATCTGTATAAGGAACACCAAGTGTTACCATCGCCTTCATTTTTTTCTGAGTTAGTGAAATATCCATTGGTTCATTATCAAACAACCATTTATATCCTGGCATAATAGAACCTGCCGATATACTTTGAGGATTCCAAAAGTGATTAAAGTGCCAGTTGTCATTGTATTTTCCACCAACTCTTAATAAATCAGGACCTGTACGTTTTGATCCCCATAAAAATGGATGATCATAAACAAATTCACCAGCTTTTGATTGTGGACCATAACGTTCTACCTCACTACGGAAAGGTCGAACTGATTGAGAGTGACACCCAACACAACCTTCACGAATATAAAGATCACGTCCTTCTAATTCAAGTGGTGAATACGGTTTTACACTTGCAATTGTTGGAATATTAGATTTGACCATAATTGTAGGTACAATTTGAATAACACCTCCAATTAATATAGCTATAGTTGCTAAAATTGTCAATTGAATTGGTTTTCGTTCTAACCAAGGGTGAAATTTTTCACCTTTTATTCTTCCTGAACTTATTTTGATAAGTGCTGGAGCTTCTGCTAATTCATCTTCAATAGTAGAACCAACTCTTAATGTTTGTATTATATTATATACTAATACCAGCATTCCTGTTAGATAAAGACATCCACCAATAGCTCTCATCCAATACATTGGCATGATTTGAGTTACAGTTTCTAAGAAGTTACCGTAAGTTAATGTACCATCTGGATTAAATTGTTTCCACATTGACGCTTGCAAGAAACCTGCAACATACATAGGAATTGTATATAAAATAATACCTAAAGTACCAATCCAGAAATGGAAATTAGCTAGTTTTAAAGAATATAAAGTAGTTTTAGACATTCGTGGAACTAACCAATAAATCATACCAAATGCTAAGAAACCATTCCATGCTAAAGCTCCTACGTGAACGTGAGCAATAATCCAGTCCGTGTAATGCGCTATTGCATTTACATTTTTAAGAGATAACATGGGTCCTTCAAAAGTGGCCATTCCGTATCCAGTAATTGCTACTACGAAGAATTTTAATACTGGATCTACACGAACCTTATCCCAAACACCTCTTAAAGTTAATAGACCGTTGATCATACCACCCCAAGATGGCGCAAGCAACATTATTGAGAAAGCAACACCTAAGTTTTGTGCCCAGTTTGGTAAAGCCGAATATAATAAGTGGTGCGGTCCAGCCCAGATATATATAAAAATCAATGACCAAAAGTGAACAATAGATAGTCTATAAGAATACACAGGACGATTAGCCGCCTTAGGAACAAAATAATACATCAATCCTAAGAATGGAGTAGTTAAGAAAAATGCTACAGCATTGTGACCATACCACCATTGAACAAGAGCATCTTGAACTCCTGCATAAACAGAATAACTCTTGAATGCCGAAACGGGCAACTCTAAATTGTTGAAAATATGTAAAACAGCCACTGTAACAAAAGTTGCTAGATAAAACCAAATGGCAACATATAAATGGCGCTCTCTACGTTTTATCATGGTTCCAATCATATTGATTCCCATCACAACCCAAATAATAGTAATCGCGATATCGATAGGCCATTCTAATTCAGCGTATTCTTTAGAACTACTAAAACCTAATGGTAAAGTAATGGCGGCTGCAACAATAATTAATTGCCAACCCCAAAAATGAATATTGCTTAACATGTCACTATACATTCTCGCTTTTAGCAAACGCTGCATAGAATAATACATTCCGGCAAAAAAAGCATTACCAACAAAGGCAAAAATTACAGCATTCGTATGTAATGGTCTCAATCGACCGTAACTCAACCAAGATATTCCATCGGTCATGTTAGGAAAAAGAAACATAAAGGCTAGTGTGAGCCCAACAATCATTCCTACTACTCCAAAAAGTATTGTAGCATAAATGAATTTTTTAACAATTTTGTTGTCATAATAAAACTGCTGCATTTCCATAATTAATTTGTTTATTATTTTATTTTAATTTTTAAGGTATTAATCTCGCAATTATTTTTCGAGATTGTTTTCCTCATTTTTTTCAACTGTGGCTTCATTTTTAGTTGTTTTTAAAAGCTCGTCATCAAAAAGCATTCTAACTGATGGCGTGTAATCATCATCGTACTGACCTGTCTTTACTGCGGTAATAAAAGCAATAAAAAAACCAATTGCAATAATAATACTAATGGTAATTAATAAATAAATGACACTCATAGCTAAAATATTTTAACAAAATTACTTTATAAGTTAAGTTCAAAACATGACAAATATCATAAACTAAAACAATTGTTAATTAAATGTAAAATTAGATTGTAAATAAAATTACTTTATAATTTCTTAGCATAATAATTACTCATAACTGTAACAAAACTTACAATGGTTATGGTGCTTAACGGCATAATAATGGCCGCAACAAGTGGTGCTAAATTTCCTGTTACTGCAAACGATAAACCAATAATATTATACAATATTGATAGTCCAAAACTCATTTTAATGGTTGTGATAGAATTTTTAGCCAAGTTCAAAAAATAGTTTAACTTTTTAAACTCCTTAGCATCTAAAATGGCATCACAAGCAGGTGAAAATACATTAACATTTTCAGAAATTGAAATTCCTACATTGCTTTGCGCCAAAGCTCCTGCATCATTCAATCCGTCCCCTACCATCATCACATTTTTTCCCTCTTGCTGTAATTTTTTAATAAATTCTAATTTTTGTTCAGGCTTCTGATTAAAAATAAATTCTGTGTTTTTAGGCAATAGTTGCTCGAGTGTTAATTTTTCCCCATCATTATCACCTGATAAAATCTTAATCTGATATTGATTTTTTAAAATATTGAATAACTCGGCTAGTCCGTCTCGATACTGATTATTAAATAGATATTTACCACAATACACATCGTCAATTTTTATATGTACTGATGTTTGCTGATTACTAGTATCCTCAATTTTATCTACAAAAGCCGCAGAACCTATTAATATTTTATGAGCATTTATCTCAGCACTAATACCCTTACCAGTAACCTCTTGAAAAGAATCAATTTTAATCTTCTGAATATCTGGTAAAAAATCGTAGAGCATTCTACTTAAAGGATGATTAGATCCTCGCAGCGTATTTTTAATTAAGGAAATAGTATCGTCAGAAATAGGTACTCCCTCGTATGCAATATTCGATTTTTTATTTGTGGTGATTGTTCCCGTTTTATCAAAAACAATTGTATCTACCTTAGAAAGTTGCTCTATAACTAATGCATTTTTAAGATAAAATTTTTGTTTGCCTAAAATCCTAAGCACATTCCCAAAAGTGAAAGGAGCAGTAAGAGCGAGCGCACAAGGACATGCTACAATAAGCACTGCTGTAAAAACATTAAAAGCGGTATTAGCATCAATAAATATCCAATACCCAAATGACGCAAAAGCAATTAGTAAAAGTATGGGAGTAAAATAACGAGATATTCGATCGGTAATAGTCTTATGTTTTTGCTCTACATTTTTTTGAAAAACATCATTACTCCATAACTGCGTCAAATAGCTTTGAGATACTGAATGTAAGACTTCCATTTCAATTACTTTTCCTATCTGTTTACCGCCTGCAAAGATTTTATCACCTGATTTTTTCTCAATCGCTACTGCTTCACCGGTAACGAAACTATAATCAATTTCTGCTTTTTCAGAAATTAAAATTCCGTCAACAGGAATCAATTCTTGATTTCTTATCACTAATCTATTTCCTTTCTCAACTTCATAAATAGGCACACTTTCTTCAGAAAGATCCGTATTTATTTTAGTAATAGCGATTGGAAAGTAGGATTTAAAATCTCTTTCAAAACTTAGAAAGCTATAGGTTTTAATTTGGAACATTTTCCCTAATAACATAAAGAAAATTAATCCCGTTAAACTGTCGAAAAAACCAGAACCGTAGTCCATAATAATATCAAAAGCACTTCTAATAAACATCACAATGATCCCTAAAGCGATAGGAATATCAATGTTTAACATTTTAGATTTAATACTCTTATAAGCAGAAACATAATAGCCACTTGCTGAATAGAAGAAACTTGGCATTGCCAAAGCAAAAATAAGCCATCTGAAAAAGCCTTTATATTGATCAAGCCAGTATTCTTCAACTTCAAAATATTCTGGAAAAGAAAGCAACATAATGTTTCCAAAACAAAAGAAAGCTACACCTAATTTATATGTAAGTGTTCGATCAACAGTATTAGTACCTGTTTCATAATTTTCTAAACTGATATAAGGTTCGTATCCTATAGAACTTAACAAATAAACAATTGTTTTTATAGAAACTACTTCAGGATTATAGGTAATTCGAACCTTTTTTTCTGGAAAATTAACCTGTGATGTACTTATGCCTTTTTGAAGACGCTGTAAATTTTCCAAAATCCAAATACACGAGCTACAATGAATATGTGGAATGTTAAGTGAAATAATAGCGGTTGAATTCTCTTGGAATTCCAGTAACTTAGAAACAATACTTTCATTATCTAAAAAATCATATTTTCCTTTAATATCTTGCGGGGTTGCTCCAGGGGATTTCTCAAAATCATAATAACACGTCATATCATTCAAACTAAAAATTTCATAAACCGTTTTACAACCGTTACAACAGAAATTTTTAAAATCAAAAATAATTTCGTCTTCTTTTACAATATCTAAACCACAATGGAAACAATTTTGTGTGTCCATAACTTTACTCATTTTACCTGGTGCAAAGGTCTAAAATTGATAAAGTTAAAAATATGATATATGTCATAAAAATTCGTAAATTTGCCAAGTTAAAAATCGTTCTAAATTATGAGTAAATGTGAGCAATGTATTGTGAGAGAAGTTAGCTCTTTAAAGGCGTTAACAAAAGACGAATTAATAACAATTTCTAAGTGTAAAACATCGCACACTATAAAGAAAGGTGAAGTTATATTTGAAGAAGGAGAAAATGTAAATGGAATATTTTGTATCAAAGATGGTATTTGTAAGTTAACTAAGCTTAGCGCAAATGGCAAAGATCACATTGTAAAGTTAGTCACAAAAGGAGAATTATTAGGTCAACGCTCTATGATAAGTGAAGAACCTGTAAATTTAAGTGCTGTAGCACTTGAAGATATGGAAGTCTGCTTTATTCCTAAAACTGAAGTAATGAGATTTTTTGAAAAAAATAATCAGTTTTCAATGAATGTTATGAAAAATATTTGTGGTGATTTGAAGGAAGCGGATGATCACATGGTCAATTTAGCTCAAAAAACCGTTAAAGAACGATTAGCAGAAACACTATTATATTTAAACGATACTTTTGGGAAAAATGAAGATAATTCATTGAAAGTTCAGCTTTCAAGAGATGAGTTAGCAAGCATGATTGGAACTGCCACTGAAAGTTGTATTCGATTATTATCTGATTTCAAAAAATTAGAACTGATAGAATTACATGGTAAAAAGATTATTTTAAAAGACCTTCCTAAACTTAAAAAAATCGCTGAATAAATAATTCACTTTATTCCTTTTTGTTCATCGTTAAATAATAGACTGGAATTCCAAGACAAACAATAAATAAACCTAAGCCAGTATTGAACGTATCATATATGAGTAGCGTAAGACAAATTGCTGTTGTTACGATTATATAAATCGCTGGAACAACTGGATATCCAAAAGCTTTATAAGGCCTATCGGCATTCGGCTCTTTTTTCCTAAGAATAAAAACTCCTAAAATTGTTAAAATATAGAATAGTAGTGAAGCAAATGTGGCATAAGTAAGTAAATCTCCGAATTTCCCAGAGATACATAATACACAAGCCCAAATGCATTGTACCCACAATGCTTTAGCTGGAACTTGATTTTTATTTAATTGAGTTGCTTGTTTGAAAAATAATCCATCTTTTGCCATAGCAAAAAATAATCGCCCTCCCGAAAGTATCAGTCCGCTATTGCAACCAAAAGTAGATACCATTATTAATGCAGCCATTACAAAAACTCCAATATTACCCATTATCATACTGGCTGCGGCAGCTCCTACTCTATCGTTGCTGGCAAACATAATTCCACTATTGCTAATATCAGTCGCGCTAATCGATCCTTGCATTGGTAGTAATGCCAAATAAGCAAGATTTGCTAAAACATAAATAACAGTCACAATCAAAGTTCCCAGGAATAAACTACGAGGGATATTCTTTCTAGGTTCTTTAATTTCACCCGCAATAAAAGTTACATTATTCCATGCATCGCTAGAAAAAAGCGAATTGATAATTGTAGCTCCTGCGGCTCCAAGAAGTGCCATTCCAGCAAGTTTAGTTACTGTAGTAGTGCCATCTGGATTTACAACTGTTTTGCTGGCTTGCCACATGTTTGCAAAATTATCAGATAAGATATTTGATTGTAAACCAACGTAAAGACCCAAAATTATTAATGCAAAAAGAGCAATCAACTTAGCTGAAGTAAAAATCAACTGAACTGTTTTTCCGCTTTCCACTCCCTTAGTGTTTATATAGGTTAGTAGAATTATACTTAATATGGCCAATACTTTTTGGTAAGAAAAAGTAAAATTTGAACCTAAGTTAAAAAGTGTTGTGTCTAAAACAGGAAAAAAAATAGCGGCATAATTAGCAAAGGTAACCGCAATAGCAGCAATAACTCCTGTTTGAATAACCGTAAAAACTGTCCAGCCATACAAGAAAGAAACTAATCGACCATACGCACGCTGAATATAAACAAATTGTCCACCAGCTGTAGGCATCATTCCAGCCAGTTCACCATAACTTAACGCTGCTGCCACAGTGATTAAACCCGTAACAATCCAAATCACCAACAACCATGCGGCAGAGCCAATGTCCCGAGCCATAGCTGATGTCACTATAAAAATTCCTGAACCTATCATCGATCCAGCAACTAAACTCGTAGCATCTATTAATCCTAAAGAACGTTTTAACTCGATTTTATTTTCTGCCATTGATAATTAATTACTAATTCTATTTACTATATTTCCTACTTGTCAATCAATTCGCCTATCTAAATACTAAAAAACTGACCACGGATCACCCATCACCCATCACCCATCACGAATCACGAATCACGAATCACGAATCACGAATCACGAATCACGAATCACGAATCACGAGTCACGAATCACGAATCACGCATCACGAGTCACGGATCACGAATCACGAATCACGAATCACGCATCACGAATCACGCATCACGCATCACGCATCACGAGTCACGAATCACGAATCACGAATCACGAATCACGCATCAAGACAACTTCTTCGCTTCTTCCCAAAAAACATCCATTTCAGCTAAGGTCATGTCCATTAATGGTTTTCCTAATTCTCCTGCTTTACTCTCTAAATATTGAAATCGCTTGATGAATTTTTTATTAGTTCGTTCTAAAGCATCTTCTGGATTTACCTTTAAAAATCTAGCATAATTGATCATCGAAAACAAAACATCTCCAAACTCAGCCTCAATTTTATCCTGATCTCCTGCCGCAACCTCAACTTGTAATTCGGCTAGTTCTTCTTGCACTTTATCCCAAACTTGGTGCGATTCCTCCCAGTCAAATCCCACTCCTTTTACTTTATCTTGTATTCTACTGGCTTTTACTAATGCGGGTAAGCTTTTAGGAACTCCTTCTAAAACAGACGTCTTACCTTCCTTTAACTTTAACTTTTCCCAGTTTTGCTTTACTTCTTCTTCGTCTTTTACAACAACATCACTATAAATATGAGGATGACGATGAATTAGTTTTTCACAGATTTCATTGCAAACATCAGCAATATCAAAATCATTGGTTTCACTACCTATTTTAGCATAAAAAATCAAATGTAAAAGTAAATCACCTATTTCTTTTTTTACTTCAACTAAATCATTATCTAAGATAGCGTCTCCCAATTCGTATGTTTCCTCAATGGTAAGATGACGCAAGCTTTGCATGGTTTGCTTTTTATCCCAAGGACATTTTTCGCGCAAATCATCCATAATATCTAATAATCTTTCAAATGCTTGTAACTGCGTTTTTCTTGAGTTCATAAGAAATCTTTTTTCTGCTAAAAATAGAAAAATCCCATTCAGATATTGAGCTGAACAGGATTTTTTCTTGATTTATTTATAATTATTCTTTAATAACTTCTTCTTTTTCTACTGGAGTCACTATCTCTAAAACAGGATTTTCAGCTGCTACGTCGTCAACGTTTTCTGTAGCAGTTTCCTCTATAATAGATTCCATAATTAATCCCTTTAATTGAAGCATGTTATACCAATTTAAAACCTTCTTAATATCTGATGGATAAACGCGTTCTTCATCATAATCAGGCAAAATCTCCTTAAAGTAAGCAATTAAAGTTGCATTGTCTTCTTTATGAGAAATAGTAGGACCATTATTTTCTTTATCAGCAATAGTCTGCATTATTTGAGATAGTGGTTTCTCTGCATCGTACGTATAAATAGAAATTTCAGACAATAAACTGACATTACTTTTTAAATTTACTGTGATTTTTTTTCCATCAACTAATGACTCTGCAACAAATCCTGTGCGTGTTTGTACTTGCAATACATATAAACCTGGTTTCCCAGAAATAGCTAATATTTTTTCTAAATTCATGTCTTTTTTATTATAATTAAGAATTTGATTTATTAAGTTATTGGTCTAAAACCAAAAATTATACCAACTATGAAAATTTTACCTTCCTTTCTTACCAAAAAATTTCATTCGATAATCTTGAAATGTTTTACCTTCTATAATATTTTTTAATTTCTTTTGAATCAAGCGTTTTTTTAGTGACGAAATTTTATCAGTAAATAAAATTCCTTCAATATGGTCGTATTCATGTTGGATTACTCTTGCGATTAAGCCATCAAAAACTTCTGTTTTCATTACAAAATCTTCCTCACAATACTCAATTGTTATGGTAGGATTTCTATAAACATCTTCTCGCACATCAGGAATACTTAAACAACCTTCGTTAAAAGTCCATTCAACACCTTCCTCTTTTATCATTTTGGCATTGATAAAAGTTTTTTTAAAACTTTGTAATTGCTTCTGCATAGCATCATCCAGCTCTTCATCATCACTAAAAGGGGTTGTGTCAATGATAAACAACCTTAAAGCTAGGCCTACTTGAGGTGCCGCAAGTCCAACACCGCAGGCATTGTACATTGTATCATACATATTAGCAATGGTCTCCTTTAAATTAGGATATTCTTGTGTAAGAACTTCTCCTGTTTTTCTTAAAACTGGATCGCCATATCCTATAATTGGTAAAATCATTAGTCTTGCATTAAAATATTAGCTGTAAAAATGGAAACTAACTTCCATTTATTTCAGTTTGCAAAAATAGTAAAAAATTAGACAATGAATAATTGATAGTTCATTATTAGTTAATATTAACAATAAAAATTAAAACAGTAGTATTTATTGTTTATATAATTCATACAAATCTTACCTTTGCAGCAATAGAACATTATGCTACAAAAGATCAATAAATTTATAGACTCCATTTATTTTACTAATGCTTTAAAAGTTACAGTAGCAGCGGTGATTCCTGTGGTACTATTTTCTCTTTTAGGAGAGTTTAGAATAGGATTTACAATAGCTTTGGGAGCTTTCTTTACCTATCCAAGTGACATTCCAAGTAGTTTAAAACATAAGATTAATGGAGTTCTTTTTACTGCTTTTTTAGTTTCATTTATAAACTTAGTCATTAATATTATCTATCCTTATAATTGGATATTCTATCCTTTTTTAGCTCTTTTAATTTTCATTCTATCAATGATTTCTGTTTATGGACATCGTGCAACAATGACTTCTTTTTCTGGTTTAATATCTATTTCATTAGCATTTTCAAACATTAATGAAGGATGGGCAATGATCGAGCATGCGGGATTGATTCTTGCTGGTGGTTTATTTTATCTGTTGATTTCTTTAATTTTCTATTATGTAAGACCTAATCGCTATATTGAAATGCAAATAGGAGATTGTATAAAACTTACAGCAAAATATCTTAAATTACGTGGAGATTTATGGACAGGAAACGCCGATCGAAATTCGATTGTTAAAAAACAATTACATCTTCAAGTAGAATTAAATACCATTCACGAAAACATACGAGAAGTGTTAATAAGAAGTTCAATTACTACTGGATCTTCCAATCAAAACCGTAAAATGTTACTCGTTTTTATTTCGCTAGTGGAAATTCTTGAACTAGCATTATCAACAGCATTTGATCATCGAAAATTGCACCAAAAACTTGATGATCATCCAAAGGTTTTACTAACCTATCAGAATTTAGCTTATAATCTTGCCGCTAATTTAAAGCAATTATCTAAAAGTGTAAAAAATAGAAAAATATATCATTCTAAATATAATTTACTCAATGATATAACTATTTTAAAACATGCCATCACTGAGTATGAATACGAAGTAGATAAAAATACTGCATCAGAAAGCGTTTTAATGTTGACTACAATGCTACAATATGCCGAAAAGCAGGTTGAGAAGATAAAAATTATTGGTCGCGCCGTTACACAAACTTCTTTATCTGAGGATTTGAAAGGTAAAGATAAAGATTTAGAGAAATTTTTAGCTCCTCATTACTATCCGTTGAGCACTTTGACTCAAAATTTTAGTTTTTCTTCCGCTATTTTTAGACACTCATTACGATTAACAATAACGCTATTATTTGGCTTAATTATTGGTGTTTTTTTACCGTTCCAAAATATCTATTGGATATTATTAACTATAATCGTTATTCTAAGACCTAGTTACGGATTAACAAAGGAGCGTTCTTTTCAACGAATGATAGGAACCGTAATTGGTGGATTAATCGCTTTTGGGATACTCTATTTTATGTACGATAATAGAGTTATAAGCGTTCTAGCAATATTATGCATGCTTCTTGGATTTTCTTTTACCCAAATAAATTATAAAATTAGTGCTACATTTATCACGATGTACGTGGTTTTTATTTATGGAATTTTGACGCCGAATATTACCGATTTAGTTCAGTATCGAATCTTAGATACACTTGTAGGTGCGATTTTGGCATTTCTAGCGAATCACTTTCTATTTCCAACTTGGGAATTTTTAAATGCTCCAAGTCATTTAAAAAAATCGATTACAGCAAACCAAGAATACTTAAAAGAAATTGCATTATTTTATAATAAAAAAGGAACTATTCCTACTTCCTATCGTTTAGCTCGAAAAAATGCATTCATTGAAATTGGAAATTTAATGGCTTCATTTCAAAGAATGTCCCAAGAACCAAAATCAAAACAGACACAGTTACCCCAAGTCTATAAACTAGTGGAACTCAATCATTCTTTATTATCGTCCTTAGCCTCACTTGGAACCTATATTCAATCCCATAAAACAACTACAGCGTCAAAAGCATTTAATATTGTGGTTGAAACCGTTAAAAATAATTTAGAAAATGCAATTGCAATTTTGGATAATATACCTACCGATAAAAATGTAGCGAAAAAAGATTTAGCAATTCATTTTACCGCATTAAATGACATTCGGGAAAGAGAATTGAAAGAAGGAGAAGATATAAATACAGAAGATTTTCAATTAAAAATGCAGGAAGCCCAATTAGTCCTTGAACAACTTGTTTGGTTAATTAGTCTCTCTGAAAATATAACGAAGGCAACAAAAGTGCTCCAAAGCACATAAAAAAGATGCTAAATTTGAATTTTATTTCAATTATAACACCTTTTCTATTTAAGAATTTAATTTTAAAATCGTTGCAGTCTCTTGTCTTATTTTAGTTAGTAATTCTGGATTTTCATTTAGTTTAATTCCATAGGATGGAATCATTGTTTTTAATTTTTCTTGCCATTCAGCTGTATTAAATTGTTCCACAAAACATCTTTCAAGTAGATCAATCATAATTGAAACAGCAGTCGAAGCACCTGGCGAAGCACCAAGTAATACCGATAGAGAACCGTCGTGTGTATTGATTATTTCAGTACCAAATTCTAAAATTCCACCTCTCTTTTCATCTTTTTTAATCACCTGCACTCGTTGTCCAGCACGTTCTAAAACCCAATCTTTAGCTTTAGCATTAGGAACATATTCTTTCAAAGCATTAATTCTATCCTCAGGTGATTGCCGCACTTGATCAATAAGATATTTTGTTAATGGAATGTTTTTTATACCAGCAGCAACCATTGGTATAATATTATCAGATTTTATCGATAAAGGCAAATCAGAATAGGAACCATTTTTTAAAAAACGAGTTGAAAATCCTGCAAAAGGACCAAAAAGCAATTGCTTTTCACCATTAATCATACGGGAATCAACGTGCGGAACTGACATTGGTGGAGCACCAACACTTGCTTTGCCATAAACTTTAGTTTGATGTTTTGCAATCACATCAGGATTTATGCATTTAAGCCATTGCCCGCTTACTGGGAATCCACCGTATCCTTTACCTTCTATAACGTCCGCTTTTTCTAATAATGGTAACGAGCCTCCACCAGCACCAATAAAGACAAATTTAGTATAGGCTTTTTTCTTTTGGCCAGTAGCCAAATCAGTAATTTTAATTCTCCAAGATTTATCTTCACGCTGTTTTAACTTTTTAACTTCATGATGAAAATGAATGGTTACACCATCTAACTTTGTTAAATAGGCAAAAATATTTCTAGTTAATTCACCAAAATTAACGTCGGTACCAATATCCATTGAAGTAGCTGCAAATGTATCAGATTCTTTTCTTCCTTCCATTACCAGTGGCATCCATTGTTTCAACACATTAAAATCAGTACTGAAAACCATTTCTTTAAAAAGCGGATTAGATTGCAAAGCTTCAAATCGTTTTTGTAAATAGGCAACATTTTTTTCGCCCCACACAAAACTGAGATGTGGAATACTTTTTATAAAATTTTCAGGAGAGGAAACTTTATTTTGTTGAACTAAATAAGCCCAAAACTGTCGTGAAACTTCAAAGGATTCTGCAATACTAATGGCTTTTTTTGGATCAATACTTCCATCTTGACTTTCAGGAGTATAATTGAGCTCACAAAAAGCAGAATGTCCCGTCCCGGCATTATTCCAAGCATCAGAACTCTCGGCTGCAGCAATGTCTAAGCGTTCGTAAATTTCAATGGTGATATCAGGTTGTAATTCTTTTAGGATTAAGCCTAAAGTGGCACTCATAATTCCAGCACCTATAAGAATTACATCGCTATTTGTACGTATGGTTGTATCTGGCATGACAAAAAATTTAAGGCACAAAGATACTTTATAAAACTAAAAAAATCATAACAATTAATTGTTAAACAGTATGAATTAAAGTTTTGAAATCAAAATTATAACTCAATTTAAAATCTTTTTTGTGACAGGTAATCTTGAAGCATAATTGTTGCTGAAATTTCATCGATAAGTGCTTTGTTTTGACGTTGTTTCTTTTTCATGCCGCTATCAATCATCGATTGAAAAGCCATTTTTGAGGTAAATCGTTCATCAACTCTTATCACTTTCATATCTGGAAAATGATTGGTAAAATGAGTTACAAAGCCTTTTATCATAGACGCACTTTCTGACGGCTGCCCGTTCATTTGTTTAGGTTCGCCAATAAGAACAGCTTCTACTTTTTCCTTGGTAAAATAATCTTTTAAAAAAGCAATTGCGGTAGCACTTGGAATTGTAGTCAATCCCGATGCTATGATTTGCATTTCGTCGGTAACCGCTATTCCGGTTCGTTTTTGACCGTAATCGATGGAGAGAATTCTTGGCATTTTATAATGAGTCTTTGTATTTTATGAACCCAAAAACAGAAACAATTTTCTGTTCTACATTAACCTCGTAAACAGCTACATAACCTTTAAAAACATAATCTTTTATTGAGGTCAGTAGTTACGAACATATAATTTTAGATTGATATATTTTTTCTGACTTGACCATTCTGACTATCAAATTATTAAATATTGTTTCTTTGCT
>NZ_JAXCIA010000012.1:0-104482 GCF_035985025.1 Flavobacterium sp. PL11 | reverse complement strand
TTATTTCGTTTCACTACATAAAAACACTCGAAGTGACGGCGATACATTTTTATTTCGTTTCACTACATAAAAACACTCGAAGTGACGGCGATACAGTTTTATTTCGTTTCACCACATAAAAACACTCGAAGTGACGGCGATAAATTTTTATTTCGTTTCATTACATAAAAACCCTTTAAGTGATGCATATTTTGACTCATCTGCGCTTGTTGGCATTCTAAATCCCACATTTAAAGATTCCACAATTGATTATCCTTCTTGTCATTACTTATCGTCCAGAAGAATCCAACAAAGAAAAAACGATCTGCGGTAGGAATAATTTCTTTTCTGTTATAGACGCCTGCATCATTTAACTTGTTCGCGTATTCATAACCAAATACATTTTGAGTTGCTAAAACATTGGAAATAGAGAAATACATAATCTTTTGCTGCGACAATAAATACGCCCAATTAAAACTTAAATTATTGAATGCTTTGGTTTTTCCATTCATAAACTGTGTTTCATTTGGATTATTATACGGTCTGCCTGTGCTAAACGAATGTGTGAAACCTACTTGTGATTTTAAATCGTTGATCCAATATTTAGTTACAATAGACAAAGTGTGATCAGCAACAAAATTTGGAGTTACTTGTGCTGGAAAGTTTCTGTAATCTCTTTCGGTATTTATGTAAGAATACGAAATCCAATATTCTAAATTCTTAATTGTATTTCCATCTCTCCAAAAAAAATCCAAACCTTTAGCGTATCCGGACCCATTATTGCTGTAATCCGAATTAAATACAGCTGTTTCTGTATCGAATTTTACTAGTTTCCGATAGCCCTTAAAGTACGTTTCCGCTCTAAAGATTTTTCCGTTTTTATTGTATTGATAATTCAAAATATAGTGAGAAGCTTTTTCGCTTTCAAATTGATGGTATTTTGAATATTTAACATAATCCGCATTTGGCGTTTGAGTAAAATCGCCATAAGCGAAAGAGAATTGACTGTTTTTGGCCATTTTATAGGCAAATGAAATTCGGGGTGAGATAGCAATTTCATTTAAAAAAGCATTATTTGCTACTCTCACTCCTACTTTTGCAGCCCAATTTTTAGAAAAGAAAATATCGGCTTCGCTGTAAACGGCCGCAATGTTAGCTTGATAACCATTCGTAAAAATCAAACCTGAAGTTGGACTAAAATCTTCATTAAATTTAGTAATAAAATAATCAGCACCGAAAGATAACTTTAACCGATCTGAAAAACTTTTTCGCAGTTTTAGTTTTAAATGAGCAGCATTTTCATCATTCGACACCGTATCTAAATTCAAGTTGATTTTGTTGTTGCTGTACCCGTAACTCAATCCAGAAGTAATTTGCCAATTGTTCCCGACAACACCCTTATAAGAGGAATTCATATAAAAATTATTATTGTTTAAATCGACTCTTACTTTATCAGGAGAATTAATGTTTTCTTGATTAATGTCAAATTTTGACGAATCAAAAGCAGCGTATACTTTCAAAATTCCATGATTAAAGTTATAGCGATATACCGTCTCTCCTGACAACGATTGAAACGGACTGTTCCAATCTACGTTTTGAGGGATTAAGGCTTGATAGGGCGCTAAATTGATATAATTTGCATTAACACTCAGTGAACTTTTTTTCCATTTTTGGGTATTTCCAATTCCTAAACCAACGGTCATCAAAGAGATTTCGGTTTTATTTTGGTCCGGCTCATCTTGAGTATTCAATAGCAAAACACTTGACAACGCTTCGCCATATTCGACTGAATAACCTCCTGTTGAAAAAGATATACCGCTAAAAAGGAAAGGAGAAAACCGACCACGAGCGGGAATGTTAAGCGTACTTGCGCCGTAGGGTTGTGCTACTCTTATTCCATCCACAAAGGTTTGTGTCTCATTGGCCTCGCCACCACGTACAAATAACCTTCCGTCCTCGCCTACGGTTTGTGTTCCTGGCAAGGTTTGCAAAGCGGCAATAATATTCCCCGCAGACCCAGCTGTAGTAACGATATCCAATGGTTTTAGAACAGAAACTCTGGCTTTGTCTCCCGCTTCTAATATTCCTGCTGTGATGACAACACTATCAAGTGAAATTATACTTTCACGCAGTTTGACAGTTAAATTTTTAGCATTTGCAACATCGATGACTATTTTTGAAGATTCGTAAATAAGTGAACTAACCACCAAGGTTTGATTACCTTTTGTATTAGTTTCAAAAGTAAATTCGCCAACTTCAGAACTCGAAGTTCCATCAAAAGTCCCTTCGATAAAAATATTAGCGCCTGCAACAGGCTTTCCTTTTTCGTCTATTATTTTACCTGCAATTGTTGTTTGAGAGAAAAGTATTGTCGTTAGTAAAAAAATGGAAATCGTAAAAATGGTTTTCATCGTATTTGGTTTTTGTTGAGGTAAATGTATTTTAGAAATAAGACAAGAAAAACTTTACTGTTCCGAACTGTTGAAATCAAGAGATGAATTGTAAAGAATTTATTTTTCTGTTATATTTACAAAAAGTCTAATGAAAACGGAAGCGATTTGCATGAGGGATAGTAGTGGAAATCCTTTATTTTCTCGTTGTCAAAACGAGAAAATAAAGATTGAAACGGATAGCCCGACCGCAGCTTTTGCGGAGGGCATGCCCAAAAAATAAAAAAATTACCAATGGAACCGATGACCGAAAAAGAGAAAATGATAGCAGGTGATTATTATTTGGCAGGAGATTCTGTTTTAGTCAAGGACAGACGAAAATCTAAAAATTTACTACATCGGTTAAATGTAACGGAGTATAGAATTACGAAAAAAGCACGGGAAATAATCAAAGAACTGATTCCAAATGCTGGAGCAAACTTATATATAGAGCCGCCCTTTTTTTGCGATTATGGATACAATATTATTTGCGGAGAAAACGTTTACTTTAATGTAAATTGTGTTGTTTTAGATTGTACCAAAGTGACTATTGGCTCTAATGTTTTTTTTGCGCCAGGAGTTCAATTATATACAGCAACACATCCACTTGATGCAGAATTACGTAAAACACTTGAAAATGCCTTGCCTATCACTATTGGTGATAACTGTTGGATAGGAGGAAATTCGGTAATTTGTCCGGGTGTGATCATTGGAAGTGGTTGTGTGATTGGCGCCGGGTCAGTAGTTACAAAAAATATTCCTGACAATTCATTAGCCGTTGGAAATCCTGCAAAGGTAATTAGAAAATTAAATCAAGAATTATAGTTATATTTAGCAGTATTATAAATCATTAAAAACAGCAAGATGAAACATCTAAAATTATTTACAGTGCTTGCACTAATTTTTGTGGCAAATAGCGTTTTGGCTCAATCGACTTTTGATAAATGGCCAGCAGTCAAAGAACTTCATGGGGTAATGTCAGAGACTTTTCATCCTGCTGAAGAGGGAAATCTAGCTCCTATCAAGGCACGTTCGGAGGAAATGATGGCTAAATCAGCGCAATTATTGAAATCAGACATTCCAACTGAATTTAGAACCAATGCGATTTTGGCTTCGGCGGAGAGATTACAATTGAAGAGTAAAGCATTAAATAAATTAGTAAAGGCTAATGCTGCAGATACGGATTTGGTAAAATCGATAACTGATTTGCACGACACTTTTCATGAAATTGTAGGACTTTGTTCCGAACCAAAAAAATAGATAAAGAGCCCAATCAATTGATTGGGCTTTTTTTGTAAAAAACTTATCAATAGCAACTAGTTTTATAAAAAATAGTTGCTAATTATTTTATTACACGCTAATAAAATACAATAATAATAAAATAGTGCAGCATCAGCATTTTTTGGATTCTATTGTGATATTGTTTTTTTAAATTTGTACTGTAGAATTATTTTATTTAATTGTACAATTTCCTGTTTTATAAAAACAAAATTTAGCAATTTGATATGATGAACACAAATACAGAAATTAAAAAAAATTACCGATTCATAAAGTTTAAAAAATTAGTAATAGTTTCAGTATTGATTGGATTTCTCTCCGCTTTTTTAGGTATAGTTTTAAAAAATGCAACTGAATATTACGAATCAATATTTTTTCACCGTGCGACTATCAATCCAATATTTTTTGTAGTTTTACCCGTTTTTGGATTATCAATTATCTTTTTTTTGAGACAATATTTGTTTAAGAAAAAGGAGAACAAAGGCATTAAAGAAATTTTTGAAAGCGTAGATTCTAAAACCAAGAATTTACCCAGTTATAAAATACCTTCTCATTTTATAAATGGTTTACTAACGGTCGTTTCTGGTGGATCTACGGGAATTGAAGTTTCTACAGTTGTCGCTACTGCCACTATAGGAGCTGTTGCACAACGAAAACACAATATGTTTAGACAATATAAAACCGAGTTGATTTGTGCCGGAATAGCTGCAGGAATTACTGTTTTATTTAGTAGTCCTATAGCAGGAATTTTATTTTCGCTTGAAGTAATTTCAAAAAAATTGACTAGAGCTTTTATTCTTACTACTGGTATAGCAGTTGTAATCGCTTCCACACTTAGTTTTCTTTTACATGAAGAACCATTATTCACTGTAAACATCACAACTTGGCATTTAAAAGCAACCCCATATTTTATTTTATTAGGAGTATTGGCTGCTCTTTATTCTGTGTATCTGACGCGTTGCGTTTTATTTTTTAAATCATACTTTTTAAAGATAAATGAACCTTATTACAAAATTATTTTAGGATCAATACTTTTAAGTACTTCATTTTTTATATTTCCTCAATTGTATGGAGAAGGCTACCATGCGATTAAAACTATGTTATTTGAATCAAATGATACAATTCTAACTGTTTCTTTAGCGCTAACTTTCTTTGGATTAACATTAGTAAAACCCATCGCTACATCTGCTACGCTAGCAGCAGGGGGTGACGGAGGTGTTTTTGCACCAAGTTTATTTATTGGAGCTTTTTTAGGATTATTGCTTGCGTTACTACTCAATCGATACACGAACGCCGATGTTATTCCTATCAATTTTATGATCATAGGTATGGCTGCAGTTTTAAGTGCAAGTATTCATGCTCCTTTTACCGCTTTGTTTTTAGTTTGTGGTTTAACTAATGATTACACCCTATTTTTCCCAATTTTAATCGTTTGTTTGATTTCTAAATATACCGCCAAGATGATCTATCCGTTTACTGTTTACACTTATTCTCCAAGTCTAGCAAAATAATTAGTATGTCATCAATTCATAAAATTAAAAGAAATTATCGAAAAACTAAATACATACTTTATAAGGAAACGCTCGTTGATTTTAAGGAACATTTTTGGGCATTCGTTGGAGGATTTCTTGGTATCGGCATAATTGCTTATTTGCAATCGCACACATTGCCACAATCTGATATGGTTTACTTAATTGGTTCTTTTGGTGCATCAAGTGTTCTGGTTTACGGCGTTATTCAAAGCCCATTGGCACAGCCTAGAAATTTAATAGGCGGTCATGTGATTTCGGCTATTATTGGTGTTACGGTTTATAAATTTGTGCCTGACATTCTTTGGCTAACCGCTCCACTTGCCGTTGCATCCTCTATCGTATTGATGCAAATTACAAAAACTTTACATCCGCCAGGTGGCGCTACTGCTTTGATTGCAATTGCTGGTTCTGAAAAAATTAAAAATTTAGGCTATTGGTATGTCCTTTCTCCAGTTCTTAGCGGAGCATTAATTTTATTGGCTGTAGCTTTGATTACTAATAATATGGCTCATAATAGATTATATCCCAATCATAAAAAGTACCATAAATTTAGAAAAAGAATTACCAGTTTGCTAAAAAGTAAAAGTAAGTTTTGATGTTAAGATATTATATTATTTAAAGTAGGTAATCGATAAAATGAAACAAGCAACATATACTAATCGTGATTTTTATTATAAATTTAAACTTTCAAAATTAGTAACTGCTACTCTAATATTTATTAACAAACGAAAAATCTGTTATAAATCTTGACGATAATATCTAAAATTATATTTTACCTTTGACCTTCAAAAAAAAAGCAACGATTATGGTTTATAAATTTAGAGTAATTCTAGACGCAGAAGAGGATATTTTTAGAGATATAGCAATTCTTGCTGATGATACATTGGAAGATTTACACAATGCTATATTCAATTCTTTTGGATTTGACGGTATGGACGTTGCCTCTTTTTACACATGTGATGAAACTTGGAATCAAGAAGAAGAGATTTCACTTTTTGATACCGGAGATGTTATTGGTGAACAAAAAATAATGAGTGATTATCCATTATCTGAAATATTAGATAAAGAAAATACTAAAATTATTTATGTTTATGACTTCATTAATATGTGGACTTTTCTAGTCGAACTAGCATCTATTGAAGAACCTGTTACTGGCAACAGCTATCCTGAAACCATATTTTCGCATGGTGAAATACCAGACGAAGCTATGGAAAAAAACTTCGAATCAGATGATGCAGATAGTTATAATGATGAATACGAAGATGGTTTAGATGAAGATGATCTAGACATGTTTGAGGGAGACGACAGTTTTGAAGATTATGGTAATGACGAAAGCTGGAATTAAACCTCTCCTTAACCTTCTCCACAGTAGAAGGCACTAAATCAAAAAATAAAAACATATTTCTATATTGATGAAAGAGTTTTTTGTTTGCACAAAATAATTTCCCGCAACACTTCTATTTATTAGTGTAAACAAAACAAATTTCAAAACATACCTTTAACACTTTCAGCACAATGATTAATTTATATAATACACATATCGAAAATTTATCAATTCATAGAGTTGGTAATAAAAGTAGAAATGAAGCAATCTTTTTATCAGAGCAACCTTTTAGTTTGAATGATGAAATAGTTCCTTTAATGAAAGAATTTTTCTTCAAACCCTTCAGAGAAAAAGAAGAAAACTATTATCAATTTGCACATGAAATCGATTTAGATTATAATGATATGTTCAAGTTTGCTACTGAAGTTTTTGATAATCCATCAATTGTTCACGAGGTTTCAAAAAAAATAACACAGCACTTATTTGAGCAGTCCAATCATCCACATATTAAAAATGGGGAAGTATACGTTACTTATTTATCTAACGTAAGCATCGATAATAATGTAGTAGATGCTATCGGAATATTTAAAAGTGAAATCCAAGCTGACTTTTTACAATTTGAAGAAAAATCTACACATCTTGAAATGATTTTGCAACAAGGTGTAAGTCTTAATAAACTTGATAAAGGGTGTTTAATTTTTAATTATAAAAAAGAAGAAGGATATAAAATACTCACTGTTGACAGTAACCGTTATGATGCGAGATACTGGCTAGAGCATTTCCTTTCTGTAGATGCATTTGAAGATGAAAATTTCATTACAAAAAAATATTTGAAATTTTGTCAAAATTTCGCAAAAGATGTTGTTTTCCCAGCTGAAGACAAAAAGGAAGAGGTAATGTTTATGAATCGCTCGGTGAATTATTTTGCCAAAAATGACGAGTTTGAAGAAACCGAATTTTTAAATGAAGTATTAGACAATCCTGATCTTATTCCTGAATTTAAAAATTACAAAATCGACAAAGGCGAAAAATACAGTATAGAAGATGTAACTTCTTTTCCCATAGCAAATGCGGCTGTTTCTGATGCTAGAAAATCAATTAAAAACGTGATTAATTTAGATACGCACATCCAAATAAAGATGGATTTTATCAATCCTGAAAGTGCTGAGAAGTATGTAGAAAAAGGTTGGGATGAGGAAAAACAAATGTACTATTACTTAGTTTATTTCAATAAAGAACAAAAATCTTAAATTTTAGAATTTAGAATTTAGAATTTATATTGATTTATAATGAATCCTCAATTGTGAAAGTAATTGAGGATTTTTTTTTATTTTTACAAAAATCAAAATTATGAAAATTAGCATCATTAATGGACCGAACTTAAATTTACTAGGAAAACGAGAACCAGAAGTTTATGGAAATCTAACCTTCGAGGAGTATTTTACAACTTTACAAATAAAATTTCCTGCAATTGAATTCTCTTATTTTCAAAGTAATATAGAAGGTCAATTAATTGATAAAATTCAAGAATTTGGTTTCTCATTTGATGGAATAATTTTAAATGCTGGTGCGTACACACATACTTCGATAGGTATAGGCGACGCAGTTAAAGCCATAACAACGCCAGTGATTGAAGTTCATATTTCAAATACGTTTTCTAGAGAAGAATTTAGACATCAGTCCTATATTTCTGGAAATGCAAAAGGAGTTGTTCTAGGATTTGGCTTGAAAAGTTATGAATTAGCAGTACATTCATTTTTATAGTTTTTCGCTTTTATTAAACTATGTTTTAAATGTTTAACATTTAATTAATATCCTCTTTTGAAACTTCTTTTATTTTTGTGAGAGAAAAAACTTTCATGAAAAAATTTTACTCTTTGTTAATGTTTTTAGCTTTTTTTACAATCCACGCGCAAATTAAAGGAACCATTACTGATGATAAAGGGAATCCCCTTCCTTTTGTTACTATTATTCAGCAAGATACTTATAACGGTACCACCTCGAACGAGCAAGGCTACTACGAATTCACTTTAAGAAGCAAAGATAAACCCAGTGTTGTATTTCAATTTTTAGGCTTTAAAACGCAAAAGGTTTCTATCGATCTTAATAAACTTCCGTATGCCTTAAATATAAAGATGGAAGAGGAGAGTTTCTCGCTGAATGAAGTAATTATTAATAAAAAGATCAATCCAGCCATTGCCATTATAAAAAATGCAATGGCAAGCAGAAAAGAAAATACCGAAAAGACCAATAAATTCAATGCCGACTTTTATTCTCGTGGTATTTTTAAATTAAAAAACGCCCCTAAGAAATTTCTAGGCCAAAAAATTAGTGATTTGAATGGCGCTTTAGACTCCACAGGTACGGGTATTATTTCATTATCAGAAACCTTTTCTAAAATATCATTTGAAAAACCTGATAATCTAAAAGAAGTTGTGACTGCCTCAAAAGTGAGCGGTAGAGACAACGGCTATAGTTACAATACAGCGCGTTCCTCATTTTATGATTTTTATGATAACACAGTCGATTTTGGCATCAAAATGATTTCGCCTATTGCTAGTAATGCATTCGCTTATTATGATTATAGGCTAGAAAGCACCTTTTTTGACGAAAATAAAAAAATGATTAATAAAATAAAAGTCAAGGCAAAGCGAGATAGCGAACCTGTATTTGAAGGTTATATCTATATTGTTGAGGATTCTTGGGCAATTTATGCAGTTGAATTAGATATTAAAGGTTATCGTATAAAAGAAGAGTTTTTAGAGGTAATGAGCCTAAAACAAAATTTTAGTTACAATAATAACAATAAAATTTGGGCAAAAAATACGCAAAGTTTGGAGATTGCAGCTGGTGCATTTGGAATTTCCTTTACAGGAAAGTATAATTATGTGTACAGCAATTATGACTTTATAAATTCTTTTGCTCCAAAAACATTTACAAATGAAATTACTAGAATTGAAATAAATTCAAATAAAAAAGATTCTCTTTTTTGGAATAGTAACAGACCGATTCCCCTGACAATAGAGGAATCTATTGATTATGTGAGAAAAGATAGTATCTATAAGGTTCGAAACTCGGAAAAATATCTTGATTCAATTGATGCAAAAGGGAATAAATTCAAAATAACAAAATTACTAACAGGATATAGTTTCAACAATAGCTTAGAAAAATACATTTTTAAATATGATGGTCTATTAAACATTGGATCTATTAGTTTTAATACTGTTCAAGGTTATAATTTTGATTCTGGATTTAGTTTTACAACTCGCAAAAAACAAGAGGCAAAAGGACAATATACATCAGTTAGTTCAAAATTTAATTATGGCTTTGCAGAAGATCGCATGCGGGTAACTGGTCAATTCATCCACCGATTTAACAATCAAAATTATGCAACTTTATATATGACTGGCGGAAGTTCAGTAAAGCAATTCAATTCCAGTGAACCTATTAGTAAAACAATAAATACAATAAGTTCATTAGCGTTTAAGAATAACTTTATGAAATTGTATAATTTAGAAGCAGTAGGAATTGGCTTTAGCCAAGATATTACTAATGGTGTTAACTTAAATAGTAGAATTGAATACCAGCAGCGCAAACCTTTATTTAACAATACCGATTACTCTTTTTTTAGCAAAAATGATTTTTATACTTCAAATAATCCACTGGCTCCAAATGATTTTATATATACACCTTTTACAGAACATCATTTAACAAAAATAAATGTGCTTGCTAGAATCAATTTTGGCAATAAATACTCTTCACGCCCTGATGGAAAATTTAATATTCGCAATGAAAAGTATCCAACACTTTATATAGCATACGAGAGAGCAATTGCTGCAAGCGAAAAGAAATACGAATTTGATCAAATAAGCACTCGATTAACCTACGATTTAACTTTAGGAAATAAAGGAATTGTTGGTATAAATCTTCGAGCTGGTAAATTTTTAAATGCTAATAACATTGCTTTTATAGATTACAAACATTTCAATGGAAATCAAACACATATTGGGCAAACAAATCGTTACTTAAATGTTTTCAACCTATTACCCTACTATTCAAATAGCACAAATAAAAGTTATTTTGAATGGCATAGTGAATATAATGATAAGGGATTTATTATGAATAAAATTCCGTTGTTGAACAAACTGAAATCGACATTAAACCTTGGATTTCATACTTTATCAACATCTAACAATAAACCTTATACCGAATTTACAGCCGGTTTAGACAATATAGGATTTGGTAAATTTAAGCTGCTGCGTATTGATTATATTCGATCTTATCAAAATGGTGTTCAAGGCGACGGAGTTATTTTTGGACTTAAGTTTTTAAATATTTTAGAGTAATAAAACTTGAAGTTGGTAATTGAAATCAAGAGATTAATTAAAAAAATGGCTTTTACTAAATTAACAAACCTTTTTCTTTGAGGTATTTAAAAATCAATTTATCAACAGCTGAGACTTTGTCTTTATCTGAATAAGTTAGCCACTTAAACTCTTCAATTTCTGAACATGCCTTTAGTTCTCCTAGGTACGTAGCAGAGTAACAACTCATTTTTACAATAACATCTTCTGAATGTCCGTGCGCTTGAGCCTCAAAAACACCAATATAATTCAATGAATTTTTGTCTAGAAATACATCTAGCTCTTCGTTAATTTCTCTAATTAAAGCTTGTTCATCAGTTTCATTATTTTCCCTTTTACCGCCTGGAATATAAAATTTATCCTTTCCAAAACTTTTTGTAGAAAGTATAGTTTTATCTTTTAATTCTATCCAAGCTAATTTATCAATTACTTTCATCAGAAGACACAATTAAAATTTTACTACCATTATATTTTAGCTATTCTTCATTTGGCTCAATGTGAATCAATACATTTCCAAGTGCAGGAATTTTCTCAAGCAAACGATCTTTTAGTTTATGAGCTAAGTCATGTCCTTCTTTTACAGTAATAGTAGAATTAACAGTTGCATGTAAATCAACATGAAATTGCATACCTACTTTTCTAATCAAGCATTTCTCAGTATTTAAAATTCCGTTTACTTGAACTGAAACTACTCTAATTTGAGCAATTAAATCGTCATATAAATGTTCATCCATTATTTCGCCTAAAGCGGGTCGGAAGATTTTATAACTATTATAAACGATAAAACCTGAGGCGAAAAGTGCAGCCCAATCATCAGCTGCTTCATAACCATTACCTAAAAATAAGGCTATCGAGATTCCAATAAAAGCAGCCACAGATGTTATTGCATCACTGCGATGGTGCCACGCATCGGCTTTTAAGGACGAACTATTCGTTTGAATACTTCTTTTCATTACAACTCTATATGAATATTCTTTCCAAATAATTATAGCTCCTAGAACAATTAACGTCCATGGTTTTGGTAATAAATGCGGGGTCAATATATTTAAAACACTATTATAAGCGATGACTATTGCCGACGTAATAAGAAAACCTACAACAAGAAAAGTTATCAGTGGCTCCGCCCTTCCATGTCCATAAGGGTGGTTTTCATCAGGTGGCCTATTGGAATATTTTATCCCAAATAACACTAAAAATGATGCAAAGATATCAGATGTCGATTCAATTGCATCTGCGATTAGCGCATAAGAATTTCCAAAAAATCCAGCTAGACCTTTTATGATAGCCAGAACTGTATTTCCAATGATACTAAAATAAGTAGCGTTAATTGCTGTTTTTTCGCTTGACATTTATTTTATTTATAGAGTATTAAAAATAAAAACGTTTAAATAAACCTGAAATGATTTTTAAACTAAATCAATTTTGGTTTATTTAAACGAAATTTTAAATGATTGCTGCTAATTATTCCCGCACAATATGAGCGCCAATAGCTCTTAAACGTTCATCTATCCGCTCATATCCACGATCAATTTGTTCGATATTTTGAATTGTACTTGTACCTTTTGCGGAAAGCGCTGCAATTAATAATGAGATACCCGCACGAATATCTGGCGATGACATAGTTGTAGCTTTTAACTGTGATTCGAAGTTATGTCCCATTACAACGGCTCGATGCGGATCACATAATAATATTTTGGCACCCATATCAATCAATTTATCTACAAAAAATAATCTGCTTTCAAACATTTTTTGATGAATGAGCACATCACCTTTAGCTTGTGATGCAACAACAAGAACGATACTTAATAAATCTGGCGTAAAGCCTGGCCATGGTGCATCAGCAATGGTAAGAATAGAACCATCAATATCAGTTTTTACTTGGTACCCGTCAACGTGAGCAGGAATATATATATCATCTCCTTTTCGTTCTAACGTAATTCCTAATTTTCTAAAGGTATTAGGGATCAAACCAAGATTATCCCAACTTACATTTTTAATAGTTATCTCTGATTTTGTCATAGCAGCTAGACCAATCCAGCTTCCTATTTCGATCATATCAGGAAGAATTCGGTGTACACATCCACCTAAATTTTGGACGCCTTCAATTGTCAATAAGTTTGAACCAACACCTAAAATTTTGGCGCCCATAGCATTTAGCATCTTACACAATTGTTGTAAATACGGTTCGCATGCTGCATTATAAACGGTAGTGATTCCTTTAGCCAATACTGCTGCCATAACAATATTAGCTGTTCCAGTAACTGATGCTTCGTCTAATAACATATTAGCGCCAGTTAATCCTTTAGGTGCTTCTACACCGTAAAAATGATCTTCTTTATTGTACCTGAATTTAGCACCTAGATTGATAAATCCTTCAAAGTGAGTATCTAATCTTCTACGACCTATTTTGTCGCCACCTGGTTTTGGAATATAACCTTTTCCAAAACGCGCTAGTAATGGACCAACAATCATTATTGAACCTCTTAAAGAACCACCTTCTTTCTTGAAAGCTTCGGTTTCTAAATAGTTCATATTTACTTCATCAGCTTGAAAAGTATAAGAACCATGACCCGTTTTTTCAATTTTAACGCCCAAATTTCCTAAAAGAGTAATCAATTTATTAACATCAATAATATCAGGAATATTAGTAATAATCACTTTTTTAGGCGTCAAAAGTACAGCACATACTATTTGTAAAGCTTCGTTTTTAGCTCCTTGAGGCGTGATTTCTCCTTTAAGGCTGATGCCTCCTTCTATTTTAAAAACTCCCATTCTGTTTTAAGTTATAGTTTACAGGGATAGAATTACAAAATAATTCCTTACCAATAACAATTTTATAAAGATTTTCTATTTTGATTTTTGTGAACTGGATTTGCTTTACCTGGCTTTATATTTTTATTACTTAAAATTTTAGGTTGACCAGCAGGTATTATTTTATTAGAAACTCGTTTATTGGTCCTTAATAAATCAGTGGTATTAAGTAACTCTTCCTCGCTTTGAATTAAATTTAATTTTCCATCTGATAATTCGTATAAATGTTCAAAAATCACATCGTCTTTTACAGTGTCTTTATTCCAACTCAAATAGGACTTTTTCATGTGATTTGCGATCACTTTTACTAAAGCGTTTTTCATCTCACCATCATCCCATTTATTGGCCACATCAATCATATATTTGATGTTGTTGCCATAAAATCGATATTTAGGAAAATTTTGTGGATATTGCAGTACATCTGGTTTAAGTTGCAAAACCTCGCGTGAAGGAATAGGATATGGAGAATCAGCAATTAATTTAAAATCAGACATAATAAAGAGTTGATCCCATAATTTATGTTGAAAATCAGGAACGTCTCTTAAATGAGGATTTAAACTTCCCATTACTTGAATGATATATTTTGCAGCCTTATTGCGTTCTATATCATCTTCAATTTGAGTAGCCTGGTCAATTAATTTCTGTAAATGACGACCATATTCTGGAATAATCAGATGTGAACGCTCGGCATTGTATTCTAAGTGATGAACAACATCATTTGAGTTTTCTTTTATGTATTTAGAATTCATATTGCAATATATGTTTTTAAAATTTTAATGATAAGAGTCTCAACATTAGTATTCAATCGAGAACATCATTAAAAATTATCTTTTATAGTTTAAAGGGAAATAATTCCTTCAATAGTAGAAACTTCTAAGTATTTATCCACTATTTCTTGTGAGCCTTTCATTGTAACATCCACGGATATACTAGTGTATTTTCCTGTTTTAGATTTTTTAGTATTGATAACTGCACCCATACAATCAAAAGCGTTTTCAATTTGTGCCACATTATTATTTACTGTAGGTACGATAAATTTAAATAAATAAATCGTTGGCCAAGTGTTACTCATGTCCAACTCTACTTTTAATCTCTCGTAGAATTCTTTCGTCTTTTGATCCATCGTTAATTTAAAATAAAGACAAAGATACAGTTTCAAAAGCAAAATATGAATTTTGATTTTTTTTTTTTGGCTGAACTGATTTAGAAGGATTGATTTTTCGGTTTACCAATAAATTAAAGTAAATTTGCGCCTTATTTTCCAAATAGTGCAAAAACAAATTATAGTTATCATTGGCGGTCCAGGAACAGGTAAAACCACAATCATAGATGGGCTAATCGAGAAAGGACATTGTTGTTACCCTGAAATATCGAGAGAAGTAACACTAGAAGCTAAGAAACAAGGGATTGAACAATTATTTCTTGAAAAACCATTATTGTTTAGTGAATTACTACTTGAAGGAAGGAAAAAGCAGTATCAAAATGCGACAGTTGAAGCACATGAAATAGTCTTTATTGACCGTGGAATTCCCGATGTTTTAGCCTATATGCACTACATTGGCGATAGTTATCCTTCCACTTTTGATAATGCTTGCCGAGAACACACCTATTCAAAAATTTTTATACTTCCTCCTTGGGAAGAAATTTATATTAGCGACGATGCGCGTTATGAAAATTTTGAACAAGCTAAATTAATCTATTCGCATCTTGTGGAAACGTATCAAAATTATGGCTATAATTTAATAGAAGTGCCAAAAGACACGATGGATAACAGAATTCTTTTTATCTTAGATGAAATTTCTAAATAAGTTGCTATTACTATTTTTAATTGAAACTCTTTTTATGGAATTGAAAACTGGAATCTATGCCACAAGCGTTAGCACTACTTCAAAAATATTGGAAACACAATAAATTTAGATCACTCCAAAGCGAAATAATTAGTTCGGTTTTAAGCGGTCAGGACACTTTTGCTTTGATGCCAACTGGAGGTGGAAAATCTGTTTGCTTCCAAATTCCTGCCTTAATCAATGATGGGATTTGCTTGGTGATTTCACCCTTAGTTGCATTGATGAAAGATCAAGTAGCTAATTTGCAACAGCGAAATATAAAAGCAATTGCACTTACTGGAGGAATTCGGTCCGAGGAAATTATTGATTTACTGGATAATTGCCAATTTGGAAATTATAAATTTCTTTATCTATCACCAGAACGGTTACAGTCTGATTGGATTTTGGATCGAATAAAATCGTTGCCCATCAACTTAATAACCATTGATGAAGCGCATTGCGTTTCGCAATGGGGACATGATTTTAGGCCTGCTTATTTAAAAATCTCCACACTTAAAGAACATTTTCCAAAAACCCCTTTTCTTGCTTTGACTGCCACAGCTACTGAAAGAGTAAAAATGGATATCATAAAAGAATTAGGATTACATCAACCTAAAATATTTGAGAAATCCTTTGCAAGAGAAAATATCGCTTATATGGTTTTTGAAATCGAAGATAAAATTTTTAGAATAGAACAAATTTTGAAGAAAAATCCTGAACCTTCTATTATTTATGTTCGTAACAGAAAGTCGTGCCTAGATCTTTCATCACAATTACAAGCATTAGGATTTAAAGCAACCTACTATCACGGCGGACTTTCGTCCAAAGAGAAAGATAAAAACATGCAATCCTGGATGAATGAAGAAGTTCAAGTTATTGTAGCTACTAATGCTTTTGGAATGGGAATTGACAAACCCAATGTTAGAACAGTAATTCATATTCAATTACCAGAAAACATGGAGAATTACTACCAAGAAGCTGGTAGAGCAGGTCGAAATGGTGAAAGAGCTTTTGCAATACTTTTAAGTAGTCCATCAGATATTATACAAGCTAAAAATCAGTTCATAACGGTTTTACCAGATAAAAAGTTTTTGAATTTGATGTATATAAAGCTCAATAATTATTTCCAGATCGCTTATGGTGAAGGAATTAATGAACAGTTTACTTTTAATTTACATCATTTTTGTTTGCGGTATGAATTTCCAACTCTAAAAACGTATCACGCTTTACAATTTTTAGATCGGCAAGGAATTATCACTTTATCTCAGGAGTTTTCAGAGAAAATAACGATCCAGTTTTTAATACCCTCAAAAGAAGTAATTAGATATATAAGTTTGAATCCAAATGATCAAGAAATCATACTTGCTATTTTACGTACTTATCCTGGAATTTACGAAATGCAAACTGCGTTTAATATACAGTTGATTTCAAAAAAATCACATCATAGGGAATCAGAAGTTGTAACTATATTAGAAAAATTAAAAGATAAAGGAATTATCGATTATCATTCAAAAAATAACGATGCAACAATAATTTTTAACGAAGTACGAGAAGATGAGCGAACTATTAACCGGGTTTCCAAACATTTAGAAAATCAAAATCAGCTAAAAAAAGATCATTTACAAGCCGTTGTAGCGTATGTGGATGAAAAGTCAATTTGCAAAAATAAATTAATTTTGAAATATTTTGGTGAAATAGTAACTACTGATTGCGGTATTTGTTCGTTTTGTATAACTAAAAAAATTAAGAAAAAAGATGTATCTCTACTTTCCAATGAAATCATCAAATTACTCGAAAATGAAGATTTAAACTCAAGAGATATTCAAAACAAGACCAAAAACAATCCAGAGGAAGTTATCTTTGTACTACAAGAACTGTTAGAAAATAATTTTATTTTGGTTAAACCAAATAATAAATACACCCTCAAGATATAATGGAAAAATTACGAATTGTTTTTATGGGAACCCCAGAATTTGCGGTAGGAATTATAGAAACTATAATTAAAAATAACTATCAAGTCGTTGGCGTCATTACTGCAGCAGACAAACCAGCTGGTCGTGGCCAAAAAATCAAGTTCTCCGCGGTAAAAGAATTTGCAATAGCAAATCAGTTAACTTTATTACAGCCAACAAATTTAAAAGACGAAAGTTTTTTAGAGGAATTAAAAGCGTTGAATGCTAATTTACAAATAGTAGTAGCTTTTAGAATGTTACCAAAAGTAGTGTGGGAGATGCCATCGTTAGGAACTTTTAACCTCCATGCATCGCTGCTTCCTAATTATCGCGGCGCAGCTCCTATTAATTGGGCGATTATCAATGGAGAAACAAAAACTGGTGTTACCACCTTTTTTATTGATGATAAAATCGACACTGGTGCAATGATTTTGAGTTCAGAATTAGCAATAGATCAGACTGAAAATGCAGGACATTTACACGACCGATTAATGAATTTAGGAAGTGAAACTGTTATTGAAACTTTAAAATTAATTGAAAAAGGTTCAGTTAATACCTCTATCCAACAGGATCACAGTAAAATTAAGACTGCTTATAAACTGAATAGAGAGAATTGCAAAATTGATTGGACAAAATCAGCTGTTGAAATCCACAACTTAATACGGGGACTGTCTCCATATCCAGCAGCATGGTGTTACTTTGAGGATAAAGACGAAAAATGGAATGTGAAAATATATGATTCTACAATAAATTTAGAAGAACATAATACAATGATTGGAAGTTTAATTTGCACCAAAAAAGAATTGAAAATTGCTGTGAGAGATGGATTTATTGCAATTCATCATTTGCAATTTCCAGGGAAAAAGAAAATGAATACTGCTGAATTATTAAATGGAATTAAATTTTCTGATCAGTCAATTGCATCTTAAAGTCAATAAAACCGTATCGATTATACTTAATTGTAAATTAATCTACGTTTTATCAACAAATAAAATAAGTTATTAACAAAATAAATTAAATTAACATAAAACATTTGCAAGGAACGTAATTCCTACTAAATTTGTGTAGGACAATATTGTATAACCAACAATTAATAACTATATATTATGAACAAATCAGAATTAATCGATGCTATGGCTGCTGATGCAGGTATAACCAAGGCTGCAGCAAAACTAGCTTTAGAGTCAGTTTTAGGAAACATAGGTGAGACTTTGAAAAAAGGTGGAAGAGTATCTTTAGTAGGTTTCGGATCTTGGTCTGTATCTGCTAGAGCGGCTAGAGATGGTAGAAATCCTCAAACAGGAGACACGATAAAAATTGCTGCTAAAAATGTAGTGAAATTTAAAGCAGGTGCAGATTTAGAGGGTACTGTGAATTAATACAAGTAGTACATCTAATATAATTAAAACCTTCCATTTGGAAGGTTTTTTTGTACGTTTTATCGATTATATTTGGTAATGCAATAATAAAAAACTTAAATTTATTAAAAATTAAAGTGATGATTAAAGATAAATTACAAAAAGGATACTTATTAATTTCAGAGCCTACAATAATAGGTGATATTTCTTTCAATAGGTCAGTTATACTACTTGCAGATTATAATGAAGAAGGGTCTGTGGGTTTTATAATTAATAAACCTTTAAAATATACTATTCATGACTTGATTCCTGAAATTGATGCTCGATTTAAAATTTACAATGGTGGACCCGTTGAGCAAGACAATCTTTATTTTATTCACAATATTCCCGAACTTATACCAAACAGCATTGAAATCTCTAATGGGATCTACTGGGGAGGCGATTTTGAATCAACTAAACAACTTATCAATAAAGGCGAAATAAATAATGATAATATTCGCTTTTTTTTAGGATATACAGGATGGCACGAGAAACAATTAGAAAGTGAAATGGATAGCCATTCTTGGATTATCAACTCCAATAGGCATAAAAATAAAATAATTGGTAAATCAGCGACTCACTTTTGGAAAGAGCAAATTAAAGAATTAGGTGGTGATTACCTTATTTGGCTAAATGCGCCAGAAAACCCTTACCTGAATTAGATGGCAGCAATTATATCATTTAATTTTGCTAATAATGCTACTGATGTTTTAGTTACAAAACTTTTTTTGCGATATTGTGTTATTGGTTGTATCCCTTTTATAACGTTAGTAATAAATAATTCGTCTGCTTTTTGAAGATCAAATGGAGAAATTATAGCTTCTACTACCTCTAAATTTTCATTTTTTTTTGCTAAAAGAATTATTTGCTTTCTCATTATTCCATTGAGACAACCTTCAGACACTGGTGGCGTTATTAATTTATTGTCCATTAGCATAAAAATATTTCCTTGCAATGCTTCTACTACATTTTTACTTTCATTTAATAAAAGACAATTGTCTAAACCATTTTCTGAAGCATAGATACTTGCAGTGATATTGATGATTTTGTTAGTCGTTTTGATTGATGATAGCAGCTGTTTTGTAATATAAAAATCTTTATACAGATCGACCTCATAACTATTATTTTCAATTAAATAGTCCTTGCTATCCAATCCAACTGCATTAATTAAAAAAGAGATCGAATTATTATGAGGTAGATAATAACCTCCACCGTTCCTATAAACAGTAATACGAGCACGAGCAGACTCGGAAATCTTATTTGCACTAACTAAAAGAAGAACTTGCTCTTCAAGAAATTCCATTGTGAAATTCATTGGGATTTCCATTCGCACTACTCGCATAGAGGACATTAATCTAAAATAATGGTCTTCTAGGAAAAGAATTTTATTATTTATTATTTTTAAAGTTTCAAAAACTCCATCACCGTATAAGAAAGCTCGGTTATTTGATAGTCCAGCAACGTCTTGAGACGTAATAATTCCATTATAATTAATCATATAAAAAGCCCTAAATAATATTTAGAGCAAATATAGGTATAATATCGAAATTTATTATACTGATCCTATTAGATGTTTTAAATCTGAAATTTGATTTTCCCATAATAGTGTAGCTTCTTCAATTTCATCTTGCTCGGCAAAATCTACAACCATCAAAGAAACATCTTTGGTTAATTCGTCTACTAAAATATGTAATTCAAAAAAATATTCGGTGTCCTTCCCTTTATCGTCAACCCATTTGAATTTCACCTTTTCGCCTGCCTTTTTTGAAGCTAACCTGGCCTTCTCTTCAGAATCATCCCAAATAAAGGTATAAAATTCACCACGTGAATTTACATTATCAGCAAACCATTCAGACAAGCCCGATGGAGTTGATATGTATTGATACAATAATTGAGGCGAAGAATTTATAGGAAACTCGATTTCGTAACGTACTTTCTGATCCATGAGCTGCGTTTAATTTTTCCGAAATATATAGAATATAACTACAAGAAAAAAGCATTTGTAAAAATATTTTTTTTTCTTTCAAATATGTTTGCACGCATTAATATAAGTTCTATATTTGCACCCGCATTCAGGGCCTTATTCCTGGAAGTTTGGCGAGGTAGCTCAGTCGGTTAGAGCGCAGGATTCATAACCCTGAGGTCACGGGTTCAACTCCCGTCTTCGCTACAAGATTTTTATCAATAGAACAGCGGTTTCGTGTACACGAAACCGCTTTTTTTATGCAATCAATTTCACTACTTTTACGTGCCGTACACGTTTCCGTACACGATTTGCCTATGAAACCTAACTATTCTGATCCAAAGATCTACACTGGAGGAATCCAAATTTCACAGTGGAATAAGCTCTCAAAAGTTGAGCAAAATCAAGCTCTTTCAAAAGAGTGGTACGTGTATTATTCGTTTAGAGATCCCAAAACAAATAAAAAGGTTCGACAGCCTAATATAAAAGGAGGAGCAAACTATCATAAATCTAAAAATGAAAGATTACTTTTCTTAGAATCCCTACAAAGAAACTTACTTAATTTATTAAAAAAAGGTTTTAATCCTTTTCAAGATAATACAGAACTTAAAAATGAACTTTTTGGAATTATTGAGAGTGATCAAGTAAAAAATATAAGTAAAGAAGCTGAAATATTTATAACACCTACTAAAATTATTGTTGAAACTCCTTTACTCGAAACAACTCCTGAGATGAGTATTCGAGAAGCCTTCGAGTTTGGATTAAAGATTAAAGCCAAAGTCATAAACAAAACTTCCTACAGTGGGTTGCAAGGAAGGGTCAACCGATTTTTGAAATGGCTAGATTTAAACAATAGCTCTACAAATGGAATTTCAACGCTAGACAAAAAAACTATTATCGAATATTTGAATTTAGTTTTAGAGAATACAAGTGCCCGAAATAGAAATAATACTCGTATCGATTTAAGCTCAGTGACACAAGTGTTAGTTGATAATGAAATCATTAAAGACAATATTGTAAAAACAATCAACACATTAAAATCTACTCCTGAAAGAAATAAAACCTATTCTAATACTCAAGAAGTTGACATAATAAATTATTTAGAAGCTAATGATAAAATATTGCTTCTATTTATCCAATTTATTTCATATAATTATTTACGACCAGTTGAAGTGTGTAGACTAAAAATTGGGGATTTAGATATAGTTGGAAAAAAGTTATTTGTAAAAGCAAAAAACAAAGCTGTCAAAGTAAAAATTATACCGCAAAAAATTATTGATTTATTGCCTGATTTATCAAAAATGAATACTGAACATTTCTTATTTACACCAAATCGAATTGGAGGTGAATGGGATGCGGAAGAAAACAACAGAAGAAATTATTTTTCAAAGCGCTTCAAAGAGGTGAAAACTCATTTTAAATTAGGGGAAGATTATGGACTTTATAGTTTTAGACATACTTCAATCACAAATCTCTATAAGGAATTAAACAAAACTTTGACTCCCTTTGAAACCAAAAGTACTTTAATGCAAATTACTGGCCATCAAACTATGGAGTCGCTTGAAAAATACCTACGAGATATTGATGCTGCTTTACCTGCAGATTATTCTCATTTGTTGAAATAATTCGAATTATAATACAATAAACCTTTATCTTAGCTACACAACGAAATAATACTAAATTATTATGACAACAATTAATATTGGCGCTGATGAATTGATTCTATGGCTACGTAAAAACAATAAGGCAGTTGGTAAAAACACTCCAGACTTGGGAGCAAAAATACTTGTTCTTATAGAAAGTTTAGGTGGCACAAAATTATCTGAAATCCAATGCAGATGGGAACGTTCTGCGTATGCAGATGGAGTTGATAAATTAGACCTTCCTAAAACTGCAACTCAGTACTCAATTAAAAGCAATCAAATTGGTCTACTTTATGAAACATTAAACAATTGGTAAAGTTGATTTTAACCAAACCCCTCCAACTTCTTTTTCCAACGCTCCCACAACGGGTTTTCTTTGGCCTGTAAATCAAAAAACTTTTGTGTATGGTTGTGGTGTACCAAATGGCAAAGTTCATGGATAATAACATACTCAATACAGCCTTTTGGTGTTTTGATTAATTCAGGGTTTAAGATAATCTTACCTTCTGGAGTACAACTTCCCCAACGGGTTTTCATTTCTTGAATATAGATTCCAGTTGGTTCTACATTGTATTTTTTGAACTTTTCGATAATCGGTTCTGCAATGAGTTGAAATTTTTCTTTGGCTTTGATGCGATACCAATCATTTAGCAACTCTTTGGCTTTGTTTTTATTTTTGGTATTGATCTGAATGTAGCGTCCTTTGTAATGCACTTCATTCTTTTTGTCTTCAATGATTTCAATTCGGTATTGCTTTCCTAGATAAAAATGAGATTCGCCTGTTGCATATTTTTTGTCGTTGGGTTTGGGATGAAAGGTCAAAAAGAAGTTAAGCTGCTTGATAATCCAAGGTGCTCGCTTTCTAACTTTAGCTTCTATTAACTCTAAAGTGGCTTCTTCGGGTGCTTTTACCACAATTTCCATATCGGGATTGACTGTAATACCTAACGTCTTACGTTTTGTATACAATATTGTATACGTTATTTCCTTAGAGCCAAAATTGATTGTATACCACATATTTATTTATAAATTGATCTAGCAATTTCAAGACATTTCTCAGCCATTTCATCAGCCTCCTCTATTGAAATATGTAATTCATCAATTAGATACTCCCCAATGTAGAAAGTCATTTTTCTAATAATATCAGGTTTTGTACTCCAATCTACTATCAAGTATTGTTTTATAATCTGATCTACCTCCATTGCAAACGGAATGGTATAATCATCTGAAATAAAATCATTCGTTTTTGCTAAACGATAAAACGGAATTACTTTTTCGTTTTGCAAAATAGCTTCTGGAATATCGTCTGATTTTTTACTGATCGCCTGTTCTCTTAACTCCTTCAATCTATTGATCGCTACAACATCTGAAATACGTAATGCACGCAAGTCAGAAATAGTTTCTCGAATTAATTCTGAAAGTTTTTTATAAAAAACGGGGTCTTCATCCATCCTTTCTGAAATATGCTTTGCGGTTCTACTGGCAATAGTTTCTGCTTTAGCACGTGTACCAACAACTTTTTCCAGCTCCTTTTCGAATGCTTTTGCATCCAAAATAGAAACTTGCTCCGTTAATCGAATTACCTCTTCGGTGGTTACATGTTGATCTAACAGTTTTTGTAATTGCTTTTCATATTTCTTAAAATCGATTTTATCCGAATAGGTATTTATAATCGAAATTCTCAACTGCGCATAAAACTTAAAATGAGTTTTATATAGCTCTTTTGTTTTATCAGGAGTATTGTTTTCAAAATCTATAGAAGAAAAAGCTAATTTTAAAATTTTAGCAAACTCTAAAAACTTCTGATAAAAATCTACTCGAATTGCTTCATCATTCAGCAAGGCAGCATAACTACTGATGTCCCATTTATTAGCCACTTGCTTAAAAATAGCGTTCAATTCTGCATGTAACTGTGGTAATTTTGCAATCTCTGTTTTAATATCGGTAAAAGTCCCTGCTAAATCATCATCATCAAACTCGTTGAAATCAGAATACGCATTCATAGCTTCATCTAACTCTCCAATGATTCCTTCATAATCTACAATAAAACCATATTCTTTTCCCTGTGCAACACGATTTACCCTCGCAATAGCCTGCAACAAGGTATGATCACGCAATTTTCGACAAACGTACATGACTACTACTCTCGGTTCATCAAAACCAGTTAATAGCTTATCGATTACTATTAATAATTCTGGATAATCAGTTTTTTTAAACTGACTGATTAAGGATTTATCAAAATCTTTTCCGTGTTTGACTTCCATTTGTCTCCAAAAAGCAACTACTTCATTGCTAGGTTCTCCATGAATATCGTCATTGCCTTCCCGGGTATCTGGAGCAGACATAATCACTTCACTGGTTACTTTGCCAATCAAGTCAAACGCTTTCTTGTATTTGACTGCAGTAGCTTTATCAGGTGTCACTACCATTCCTTTAAAACCACTACGCTCGCCTGTTTTATCTAATCCCCAATTCTGAGTATAGTGATCTGAAATATCTCTGGCAATTTCGTCAATGCGTTGTTCCGTCTTTGAAACCAAATTGGCTCTACTAAATTTCTTTTTCAAATCGACTTTTTCATAATCGCTCAACGGTTCAGAAACGCTATCAAAACCTCGGTCCAATGCTTTTTGATTGACATCTTGTATTGCATGACGGCCTTCATAAATAATGGGCACAATAGCACCATCTTCTACCGCTTCCAAAATAGTATACGCATCAATGATTCCTCCAAATTTTTGAGCGGTACTCTTTTCTTTTTTCATTAACGGTGTACCTGTAAAAGCCAAAAAACAGGCATTAGGCAACACCTTTTGCATCTTTACATTGAAGGTTCCGTATTGTGTTCTATGGCCTTCGTCTATCAATACAAAAATGTTTTCACTCTCTAATGGAGTTGAACCCAATTGATTTACGGCAGCTTCAAATTTATTTACTATAGTAGTTACCACGGCATCACTTTTACTTTGTAAGAGTTCGACCAATTGATTTCCTGTTTTAGCATTGTGTACAGGCACATCTACACTCCTAAAAGTATCTGTAATTTGAGTGTCTAAATCTACACGATCTGTCACTAATATTATTTTTGGATTCCTGATAGTTAAGTATATCTTTCTAGCCAACATTGCCATCGTAAGTGACTTTCCACTTCCTTGAGTGTGCCAAACCACTCCACCGTTTCTTTTTCCTCCCTCGGTAATCTGAATTCTTTTGATGATTTTATTAATAGCAAAAAACTGCTGGTATCGAGCAATTTTCTTGCGGTTACCGCCTTCAAATAAAACAAAATCTTGAATTAAAGCCATCATTCGTTCCGGACGACAAAGAAAATACAAATAGCGATCTTGTTCGCTTACGGCTATTGACTCTTTTTCTTTTAATTCAATAATACGTTGCTCCCACTCTTTTCTGTTTTGGAATAATTTTGTCTTTTGAACAGTACTTAACGGTTGGTTTACTAGATCAGAAATTACTTTTTCATTGGCATCACTTTTCTCCTTCCATGAAGCCCAAAACTCTTCTTTGGTATCGGTAGTTGCATATTTAGCTTGTAATGTTGAAATACTCAGTAACAACTGACTGTAAATATACAAGTGCCTGATCCCGTCTTCCTGTTGGTTGCGGGTATGTTGCGAAATGGCTTCGGTAATGGGTTCTTTTATATCGGGACGTTTGCACTCGATAATAGAAAGCGGAATTCCATTGATAAACAAAACTATATCTGGACGATAATGATCTTTGCTTCCAGTACGCATGACACTAAATTCCTCGGTCACATGAAATACATTGTTCTCCAAGTTTTTCCAGTCAATGTATTGCATGGTAAAACTCTTTTTGTCGCCATCAATACTTTGCTCCAAAGCTTTACCCAGCGTAATCATTTCGTAGATTTTCTTACTGGCAGCAATATAGCCTTCGTTCATCGGAATGTCTTTGAGTGCCTGAATACCGTTTTCGATATTGCCATCACTAAACAAAGCCATTTTAGTTGAACTTACCTGAATACTATTGATTTCATACAATTGTTTTCTTAAAATTGGCTCAAGTAGAACCTGACCTGTTTTATTGCCACGAAGCTCATCTGCTTCTTCGGGTGATAAATAAGTATAACCCAACTTTTGCAGTAACTGCAAGGCTGGTATTTGTGATACTTGGTCTTCTTTGAAGGATGGTGTCATAATTAGTGGCTAAATTTTTAATTTTTTTTCTTCAAAGTTTCAGGTAAAAATTTATCAATTTCCACGTCTGAAATTGTAAATTCCTCATTTTTCTGTAAAGCTATCGAAGCAACTTTATATGCTTTATTTATCGTTTTCGGAGCACCTCTATACGTGTTTACCAATCGTTCATTAATCTTATTTCTTTCTAACTGAAATTCATCCAAATTTTTATTACCAATTCTAATATCAACCAATAATGATAATAACTTCTCTCTAATTTCCAGTATATCTAAAGCTGCTTGTTTATGTCTTTCAGCAAGTGCCAATAAATTATTGTCTTTGAAATATAATGTTAAACATAGCAATAATGTTGAAAACAAAGCCGCAAGAACCTGAAAAACAAACCCTTCATCAAATATTACAACCAATATACTGGTTGTTGTAAATGCTGAAAGTAATATCTCTGTTATTTTTAAACAATCATTTCTCTCTTTTAAAACATCCGCACATTTTTCATGTGTTTTATGAGTATAAACTACTCTTCCGTAGATTTCTCTAATTTGAGATTCTAATAATATTTCTTTTTCACTCATATTTAAATTCTTAATTTATCCAGAAATGGGAACATCTATTGCATCTTTAGCAACTACTTCATTATTTTTTATTATGTAACACTCAACATAATGACCTCCTCTAAATCCAGTTGTTTCATTTTTCTCGCCTTTTCCTGCATCTTTAACAATTTGACCTCTTATACAGTTTCGTTTTATAGCTTCGTTTCCTCTATTAGTTATCTTCCATTTTACCTCGTATGGAAATGGAACATCTATATTTTTTATAAAAAACCTTAATGATTTATTTATCAATAAAGGAAACCTTTTTTGCAAAAACTCTCTTAAATACCCATCTCTGAACCCTTTTTGATTTATTTCACAGTCAATTTCTAAATCATATCTGATATTTACCAAATATGTATTTTCTATTAATTCTTCTGTATTTTCATAATTAAAATTAAGTGCTTTTGCTTCATTAATTTCATTAACATATTTTGGAAAATCGTTTCCATAAATATCTCTCAATTTGTTATGTTTTGTTTGGTCAGATGTAGATTCAATTGCTTCACATGCCAAATCATAAGCTTTTTTAGATTTTCGCCTAAATGATTTTTTTACTTTCACCCTTTGTTTGCTACCTAAAGCGCCATATTCTTTCTGTTCTTTGGGTTGATCATATAAATATTTAAAAAAATCTCTACTCATTTCATCATAGTAAGCAAAGCTTTTGCTGTCAAAATAAGTAGTAGAGTTTAGAAAATTATATGCTAATGTATCAATTAACAAACCTCCCAAACAAACACCATTTTTATTCTTCCATGATCTCGCCATTTTACAAAGTCTTCTAAGGTTTTTGTTTTCATTTGGCTCTGCTTCTAACATTGCATCCATTTCTTTTCTCGGCTTTGTAATTTTCCAAGAACCATTACCATAGGTATCGGGATATTTATAGTCTTGCTCTTCTACTTCAAAAACAGGCTGAACATCTATATGAGTTCCATCAGAAAAATTTACGGTTACAACACACCTATCTATTTTGATATTAGAATCTGAATATGTCTTTGCAATTGCTTTTTTAGTATCTTGTAGTAATTTGGTTTGTCCACCACTTTTATTATAATCATCCCATTTTGATTGAGGAATAAAATATAACATGTCTAAATCTGAAATCCCTTTAATACCACTATATCTGCCATAAGAACCAACCTGCAAACTGTTTGCTATTGTTGATGCTGTATCACGAAAATATTGATTTAAAGATTTGGTTATCCTTCCGTATCTATAAGTTATGGTGTTTGCTGTACTATCAGTAATTTTAATATTACCCAGAAAGTCTTGAAAGGTTTCAGATATTTTCATGTTTTATTTTTGGTTAGCTAATTTAATGTTTCAACCTCTTTTTCCCAGTCAACAAAACCTGCATTAACCCTTTTTTCTGGTCTTTTAGTTGTTGCAATTTATTTTTTAATAATTGTATTTCTTGATCTGCACATTGTAAAATATTAGCGATGGCGGTTTGTTCTTCATATTCTGGAACATCTAGTTTTAAACCAAAAAAATCGCTTGGAGTAACATTCAATAAACCATGTGCTCTTCCTCCTTCATGTGCTATTTTAGTCAAACCTTTATCTAATGAATTTTCTTCGAAAAAATGTTCGAAAAACTCACCTGAGTCAGCAGCTACATCCTTAAGTCTAAAACATATGTAAAGTGTTGTCACAACAGCCTTTTCAAAATCCTTTAATCTTTTCGTAGCTCCCCAAGGATAACCATTTGAATAACTTTTGTTATAACAGAAATCTCCTTTTTTTACTAAAAAATAATTATCTAAAACATCACTAGCCACAATTTTATTAAAATAATCTCCTTGTTTTATAAACCCTCTTTGGGCAGAAATTGTAACAACATTAGTGTTTACTTCAACGTTTTTGGTGACAACTCTATCGAATATATCTTTCAACCTCACTTCCTTCCATTCCCCACTAAACCCTTTTAATCTTTTTTTACCCGAAAGCAATTGTTGCATCAGGGCTTTTTTACGCAATTCTTTTTGGGCAATGATTTGGGTTTGGGTTGCAATGGCTTTGTCCCAAGTAGAAAGACAATTAGCTATGGCGGTTTGTTCTGGGAGTAGTGGTAAAGCAATTGAAATTGAATTTATTATATTTAAATTTAAACCTCCTCTTCCTCCATCACCAGTTGAAAGTTGTCGCAATTCTAAATATCTAAAGTCTAAATTATAATATAGATAATCTTCATAAAACTCTTTTGAAGGCAATATAGCAGCAACAGATTGATTTGTACACAATTCAACCATATTCATTGCTACTGTTCCTCTGGTTTTTCCTTGTCCTGCTAAACCAATTAATATACATTTCTCTGGAATTATCTTTGTACTCGAGTTTTTTAATCCAATATCGGTAATTCTTCCTTCGACATCGTAAATCCTTTTTAAATTTAAATCTCCCGAACTCATCCATTTTATATTACCATTCCAATATTCTAATTTGTGAGTTGACGGAGTTCCTCCAGCAGTTGTTTTGGTGATTTTTCCTATTTTCTTCACTTCCCAATCCTCAGGAATCAAACCTAAAGGAGAGTTTTTGAAGTTGGTTTTATGTTGTGTTGTGTTCATTTGCTTTTATTAATTTAATATGTACAGAAAACTGTTGTTTTCTATACACGTTTTTTTAATAGGTACATAAAAGAGTCTTTTAACGCACACGTTTTTAATTACATGCACACAAAAACGTATTTTTATCTACATATTTATTCTTCTTTCTTTTTGGGAGTTGCAATTTTCTTTTTTTCGCTATTCTCAATTTTCTTAATACTGCCTTCAACTGGCAAATTTTCGGGCATAGTACCTCCTAATTCTTGAATGGTTTTTCGAACTTTTTTACCCACTTCAAAATGGGTTTTATTGGCAGTGGTTTTCTCCTTAACTTTATCACGTAGTAACTTCTCTTCTGTCTGCGTAGCTCGAAAGAGATTGGCTGCCAGTTCTGTACTACCCATGTGATCCAGAATTTGTTGACTTTTCTTCAAGCCTTTTTTGGCATGAATTTCTTTGGCTCCTAATCCACCGTACAATCCCATATAGCCATGATTCTGAAAAATGGCATAATCAAGAGGTTTAATTACTCCTGCATTTTTAGCAGCTTCGGCTAATTGTAAATTGTGCTTTTTTAATTCATCACGCAAAAACAAACGTTTTTCATCTTCGGTAGAGAGACGATTGTAATCGTCCATTTGCTTGATTTCCTGCAAACGAGTTTGAATAGCAAAATAGGTTTGACCTTGTGCAACTACTTCTTTAGATGGATCGGCATTTTGAACAATGAGGTAACAGGCAAAACGGGAAAGTTTTACACTTTTCATTTTTCTCTCTGCACCAGAACCAATAGCAACCATCTCGAGGTAATCCTCGAAATGGTCTACTATATTATATTGACTATTTTTACAAGCTTCTTTAGCACGGTCAATTACAGGAATAAAATGTCTAAACTCAGAGTATTCAAGGATTTTAGATAATTTCCTTGCTCCCCAAAACTCATTTCCATTTTCATCAATTTCTTTTATTTGCTCAAAAATGGTGTCATTTGTGTTTTTTAGCTCTTTTTTCATAATAAACTATACTTTAATCGATTAACACTTTCAAATAATCTTGCATCTGTAATTGCACCTCTTTCAACTCTTCTTCTAGTCTCCCTATTTCAATTTGTACAGCATGAATATCAATCGCTTCCTCTTCTTCAAACGTATCTACATAACGAGGAATATTCAAGTTATAATCATTTTCTATAATAGCATCTACTGTGGCTACAAAACTGTATTTGTCTTCTGCAATTCCGCTTTTTAATTTTCCGTTATGAAAATCATCGTAGGTCGCTACGATTTTGGCTATATCGCTATCTCGTAGTTTGTTTTGGTTTTTACCACTTTCAAAATGTTTACTGGCATCTACAAACAGCACATCAGTATTTTTTCCTTTGTCTTTATTGAAAACCAAAATCGCCGCTGGAATCCCTGTTCCAAAAAACAAATTGGCAGGCAAACCAATGACGGCTTCCAACAAATTATCTTCAATAGTTTTTTGACGAATTTTACCTTCGCTACTTCCTCTAAACAAAACACCGTGAGGAACAACCACACCTGCTTTTCCTGTTTCGTTCAAGGTTTCGATCATGTGACTGATAAAAGCCCAATCACCTTTGCTTTTAGAAGGCACACCACGCCAAAAACGGTTATAGACATCGCTCACCGCCATATCTGCTCCCCATTTATCTAATGAGAAAGGAGGATTAGCGACTACGGTATCAAATTTCATTAACGCATCACCTTCTTTCAATTTTGGGTTTCTAATGGTATCGCCCCAACGAATGGTTGCATTATCAAAACCATGCAGAAACATGTTCATTACCGCCAAAGCCCAAGTACTTCCGTTGGCTTCTTGACCATAAAGTGAAAAATTATTACTTCCAACTTCTCTTCCTGCTTTAATCAATAACGAACCCGATCCACAAGTTGGATCGCAAATTCTCGCACCTGCTTTAGATTTGGTTAACTTCGCTAATAAAGTAGAAACTTCACTTGGCGTGAAAAATTCACCCGCTTTTTTACCTGCATCACCAGCAAAATTAGCAATCAAATATTCATAAGCGTTTCCAATCACATCTTCACGCTCCAAATGGGACGGACTTAAATCGAGTTCGGCAAAATCACCCAATAAATGTTTCAATCGGGTATTTTTATCTTTTACATCACCCAGATTACTACTATTGAAATCAATATTTCTAAATATTCCACTACCATCCTCGCTGCTTAGTTTCTCTCTATTGGCTTCTTCAAGGTCAGCCAATGCAATATTTATTAATTCGCCCACATTCGCTTCACTTCTATGTTCGTACAAATAATCAAAGCTACAATGTTCAGGCACTTGAAAACGCTCCATTTTTAAAGCCCTATCTGTACGTGACTCATCGCCATTATACTTTTGCAAATAATCTGCACGTTTCTCTTTGTTTACATCACTAATGTATTTCAAAAACAACATGGTTAAAATGTAATCTTTGTATTGTGACGGATCAATAATACCTCTAAAGGTATCACAGGCTTTCCAAACGGTTTGGTTAATCTCTTTTTGATTTATTTTGGCACTCATTGTTGTATTGATTTGTATGTTAGTTCGTTTAAATACTCTTGTTTCAGTTTCATTATTTGCAGTTGCAATTGCTTTTCCTTCTCCTGTAAATTTGAGAAGTCTAAAATAGAATTTTGTTTTGACAATGATGGTATTGATATTTCTATTTGTTCCAAAGTGACTTTATTGATAGAAGTAATGGCAGTTCCTGTTGCCAAACTCCAAAGCAGCTTTTGAGTCGTTGAATGATTGAGATACCAAGCTATATATTCTGGAAGTACATTCCGCTCTTGAACCTGCAAAACCAAGAAGGTTGATGAAGCTACAGCTGGTGAATAATAACCATCATAAACCACTGCAAAAAATTCTCGCCCTTTAGCAGCAAAAAGAATATCGCCTTTAGTTAGATAATGTCGCATTAATTTTGGCGACTTACTCAATATAGGATTAAGGTTTTCTACCCATTCTTTGTCAGCATCAAAATCGGTTGACTGGATATAATAGAGGTCTGGATTCGTATCGCCTTTCGCAAATAAACCTGATTTCATCCTTACTATATCGATTAGTTTGTATTTCATAAATTGTTTTAGTACATCTTGTACTTAATTATTTTTTTGTAAATTTAATGAAATTTAATTAAGTTTGACAAAGAAACTAGAGTAAGTTTCGTACTATGCTATTAAAAATAAAGAATTATGAAATATTTTGGAATTTTGGACAGGGAAGAGTTAAAACTAGGATTAAAAATTCTTGAAATTGAGTCTAGCAAAGAAAGTTGTAAAGATTTTGAATTAGAGTTTTCACAGGAGATAATTGACATGTGCCGACAAGTAGATATAGAGCACTTACTAGTAGAGAAAGAAATTTTCAAATATACTTTCTTGAGTGATAAAATGATTGATTATGAGAATGATCCAACAAATTTTGAGGGAGAGTTCACTTTTGAAGATTTTGATGCTTTCTTAGATATCCCTATACTTATTTCATACAAGGTCTATGACCTTATCTATGAACTATACATTTTTAAAGTAGAGAAACTAAAACTAGATTTTTTTGACCTCTTTGAAGAGAACATATATGGGATGACCTATCAAGAAGCACGAAAAATGGCTCTAATTCATTTTAAAGAATTATACAACACGATCACATTATCTAATCCAGAACAATCTTTTACAATGAGAAATTCAATATATGAAAAAATCATTCATACACCTAGTTTACTTTATAAATTAGATCGAGAAAAAAAGCACATAATTAATAATATAAATATATATACTTATTTACCTTATCTGTATGGAGATATAAGTCTGTTCAATGTATCGCCATATTATAACGAGGATTTAATACACGAAATCACCTCTTTTCAAATAAAAGTTGATATTTTACTTGAATTAAACAATAGATTTAATTTTGAAACTGACATTTACTTTAATAATATTTTCTACTATCAAATAGAATCTATCGTATATCTTGACAGTTTTTTAAATTCAGGTGCTTACGCATTTACAATGTATACCATCAGTAACCTTGATAACATCAAAAGGTCTACGCTAGAGAGTTTATTACAATTTTTAAAAGTTAGCAAACTATTTAATAGTACAGCTGAAAAATTTATGGAAATAGTCAATTTGAAATTTGATGAAAACATAAAAACTTTAAAAAAACATCCTGAAATGAGAGGAGAAACAACTCATAAAATCAGAATGAATAACTTTCAAAAAGAATGGGAATTTTTCAAGGCAAAATACTTTCCAGAAGACTGATTAAGACCAAAACAATTTTTAGACATACATTTTCATTTTTAAGACATACATTTCAATCCCTCAGACATAAATTTAATTTGCTGATATTACACATGTTAAGTTAATTGCAATCAATTAATCTTAACAAAAGTAACATGAACACACAGCAATTTTTTCGATCCTTTGACAACCTTCAAGAAGAGGTAAAAGAACTCAAAGCACTTCAAAAAAGAGTTCTACTATTATTAGAAAACTTTAGACTTATCTCCGCAGATAAATCCTCACTACAAGAGGACTGGATTTCTGTAAAGGAAACTTGCACTCTATTAAGTTGTAGCGAAGTCACCTTGTGGAAGATTAGAAAGGATGGCACAATACCTTTTACAAGAATTAAACGAACCATTCGATTTAAGAGAATTGATGTAGTTAATTATTTAAACCAAAAAGGATAATTATGAAATCAACAATCTTAACCGTTCGAGTTACCGGAGAACTTTACGAAAAACTTTCCAATGACTCTTTTGAATTAGGAATAACTAATTCAGAAAACGTACGCTCAATAATCAAAAAACATTTTTCTGGAGAACATATAGGAAATGAAATTTACAATTCAAGTGATTTTATTTTTCTAATCGCATGGCTATTTGAGAAAAAAGCAAATCGTTATAACAATTGCAATAAGCAAGAGCTTATAAATCTTACTAAAATTCTACAAAAAGTTATCAGTTCTAATTGTATGCCATCACATTTACTTGAAGAGCTCGATAATGTTCTCAATGATATCAATAGGTTCATTAAAGAATTTGACGCAGAGAATAACCACTTTAGATTTTGTGTCCCATATCAAGATGACACCTTCGACTATACTGGAATTATGGAGTATATCGTATATAAAGCATCTGAAAACAAAATTCAACTTTAAAATTTAATTGTATACAGACCGTATTACATAGAGTCTTACAAAATGTAATACGGTCTTTCATACACTTCTAGAAATATAAATAACTATAAAAAATATGGCCGAAAACACGAAAAACGGCGCAAATGCTGTAAAAAATCTAAAGAACGCACTTGAATCTGACATACAGAAAGATTTTGAGTACAATACAACTATTGAAAGTCCTAGCTGTTTTAATATTAAAACTATTAACGATTGGATTGAGGAAGCTAAAAATAGGCCAATTCCAAATATGTTATTTAGTGAATTATGGTATGAAAACGAAACCTGTATTTTATTTGCTGACACCAATCTTGGCAAATCGATTTTAGCATTACAAATTTCAAATTCAATTAGCAAAGGGATTTCTATCGAAGGTTTTAAAAATGAAGTTGAACCGCAAAAGGTCATGTATTTCGATTTCGAATTATCAGACAAGCAAATTGAGAATAGATATTCTAATGATTATAATGATCACTATATATTCAATAAAAATTTATTACGAGTAGAAATCAATCCAGACCAGGAGATTTCATCAAAATTTAGAGATTTTGAAGAGTATTTATGCTTCTCAGTAGAACAAGCGATAATTAAGCACCATACTAAAATAATTGTCATTGATAATCTTACTTATTTAAAAAATGATACCGAAAAAGCAAAAGAAGCTTTACCCCTGATGAAATTTCTAAATAGTATGAAGAAAAAATACGGATTATCAATATTAGTGCTGGCTCATACTCCAAAACGAGATTCATCTAAACCACTTACTAAAAATGATTTATCTGGAAGTAAAATGCTTATGAACTTTTGCGATAGTTGTTTTGCTATTGGAGAAAGTGCTCAAGAAAAAGGGCTTCGCTATATCAAACAAATTAAACAACGAAATACTGAACTAATTTATGATATCGAGAATGTAATTGTTTGCAAAATTGAAAAAAAAACAAACTTCTTGGAGTTTATTTTTGAAAAATTTGGCAACGAATTAGAACATTTAAAACCAAGAAACAACGATGAGCGGCTCACAGAGATTCTCTCTCTAAAAAAATTAGGCATTAGCAATACTGAAATTGCAGCAAGATTAGGAAAATCAGAAGGAACAGTAAGAAAAGATTTAAAAAAAGCAGATAATTATTAATGACCGCACAACTAACCTATCAAATAATACAGACTCTCCCCGAAACGGAGAGAACACTGCTATTTGATATGTTAGAATCGGATAAAAAGCCATTTTCGATTGATGATTTATTAAACCCTAAAGAAGTGGTTATACCAAGTGACAATGAAATGATTTGTTACTTAATTGAGAACTGTTTCAGTAAAATTAAAGACTCGTAATATTCGTAACAATCGTTAGGGTTACGAATGTTACGAATGTTACGAATTCAAATTAAACCTATGTATCATTACTCACTTGACAAATCCTGTAAAAAATTTATTTGCCCCCGCTGCCATAAAAAAAGCTTTGTGAAGTATTTCGACAATGTAAACAGCGGGTATTTGGAAGATCACTTAGGTAGATGTGATCGAGAAACCAACTGCAAGTATCATTTAGCACCAAAGCAAAATCAAACTATCACAACCATAGCAAATCTTCCAGTACAACTAAAAGTATCTACATTAGATCCTGAATTACTAAATCGATGCAAAAAGAATTTCAAAAAAAATAACTTAATTCACTTCCTCAGAACTTACTTCTCAGACGAAGAAATAGAGGTGGTAATTGAAAAGTATTTCATTGGAACATCTGCGCACTGGAATGGAGCTACTGTATTTTGGCAAGTTACTGACCAAAATGAAGTTAGGACCGGTAAGGTCATGTTATATGATACTAATTCAGGATCACGAATAAAAAAACCATTTACTCATATTACATGGGTACATAAAATTCTAAAAATAGAACCATACAACTTGCAACAATGTTTGTTTGGATTACACTTGAAGAACTTTAGCAAAACTATAGCGATTTTAGAATCTGAAAAATCAGCAATTATGATGAGTCTTCTGCTTCCAGATTACACATGGATGGCTACAGGAAGTAAAGGAAACTTAAAAAAGGAAATACTTTTACCAATTAGAGAATTTAATATAGTAGTCTATCCTGATAAATCAGAATTTGAAGACTGGAACAAAATAATTCTTATTTTACAAAAGGACGGATTCAAAATTAGATGTAGTCAATTCATAGAAATGTTAAATGTTCCAACAGGAACTGATTTAGCAGACATCTATCTTGAAACAAGGAAAAATAACTTTATAATTCCAATTCCAACAAAATTATCCAAAACCGAAATTGAAGTGCAAAGATTAGCTAATATTAATCCCGAGATTCTGACTTTAATTTCTGTTTTTGATTTGCTTGATGAAAATCATAATTCTATTATTTATATTAAATAAATTTGATTAATTTAGCATTATAATTTAATATTAATCAGTACACGATTCCGTATACGTTTTTGATAAAATCAAGTAATTAAAGGACATATTCGATGAAATTTAAGAAATTTAATCGAATTCATAACCCTGAGGTCACGGGTTCAACTCCCGTCTTCGCTACAAGAACAAACCCTTAAACATCAACTGTTTAAGGGTTTTTTGTTGTGTAAAATTTCCTTAAAAAGTCAGACTCGTTTCACAGGAGTGACGTGGAGGAGTGACGTATTTCATTTTAGAGACCTGATTTTTTAGTAATATTAATTCAATTGCAGACAGATTTTTTGCAGTTAATCAAAACTTTTTGAGGATTTTTTTGGTTGAATACAAACAGACAATTCCTATCTAGATTATAAAAAACATCGAATTACTCCATATTCTGTACTTACATTATTTTCAGCATTACTTTTAAGCATAATGTAAACCCAATAAAATTCAATTTCTTTTCTGTTAAATCATTTCAGAAGATAAAAAAAGAACAAACTAAATTATTGAACTCATCAGTATTTCCCTAACATTAAGCGGCATTAAGAAAACACTTGATTCTTGTAAAAGTTTCATACAAAGGCTTATATCCAACTCATTTTTGTATATTAATTATATATCAAAAAAAGTTAGCTGCGCTGAGCTACTCTATTAAAATTCTAATGATATATCAAGTTTTGTAGACAAGATTTACTTTTTTCGACATCATTAAAAATCCTTTTGATGGAGATTGTTATTTGCTAAATATATTAATCAAAAATAAAAACTTTACAAGGAGAGGATAAAAAGCCTAATATCAATTACCCTCTTTTGTGCCAACTTCTTCCGTTTGTTGTCGAATAATAAAGTCCTTTAGATGTATTTGCTAAAAGTTCTTTTCCTGTATCGGTTAAATCGTGAAATTCTCCATAAGAAGATCCTGAATAGCGAGTATGCCACGATCTTCCTGAAGTTGTCGAATATTCAATTTTGTTATTTTCTTTGGGACAAATTCTAATTAATTCATCTCCTTTGGTAATCATTTGTGACATAGTAGTTGTTTTTTTTAAGGTTAAACATCAAATATATTGCTAGGCTCTGCCTAAATAAGCCCGTTAAAATCCAATTTTAGTAGTAATCGCACTTTTCTCCCATTTCTCGGAATCACAAAAAGTGATGATTTTTTCAAAAGTCAATTTATTACCCAAAACCACTTCTTCCATAATACATTTACGGGCAATGTTCCCCATTTCGCCACCTGAAAATTTATAGGAATTGGCTAGAAACGATGCTTCTTTAGGAGTTATTGTTGGTAATTTATTTTTCCAAATTTTAGCAGCGTTTTCTAAAGATGGTGTATCGAATTTTATTTTGAATAGAAATCTTCTCTCAAAAGCAGGATCCAAATTAGCTACCAAATTTGAAGTAGCAAACAGAATTCCATCAAAATTTTCCAGTTCCTCTAAGAGAATGTTCTGAATAGCATTTTCAGTATCGGAAACACTCGAAGAACCAGCACTTTTTCGTTTTCCAATTACGGCATCGGCTTCATTAAAAAGCAGTAACGGACATACTTTCTCTTGTTTCTTGAATTCATAATAATCCGTAAATATCTTTTTAACCAGTTTTTGACTTTCACCAAACCACATCGATTTGGTTTCCGATATTTCAACTTTAAATATTGGTCTTTTGTATTTCTTGGCAATTTGATATACCGTTTCTGTTTTGCCTGTTCCTGGCGCACCATAAAAAAGTACAGGCACCCCTACTGGAAGATGATTGTCTTTTAATCGTTTTTGTAAATTTGTAAATGACGAATGCGACATACTATTTACAATAGGCTCCAGCAACTGTTTTTCTAAAGGATTGTAAAACAAATTTGTTTTTTGAATTTTATCAGGATAAATGAGTTTGTCGTTGTTACTGTCTTTTTGAAGAAATGCAATGCCTTCTAAATCGTGAAGCATTTTTATTGTCTTTGCTGACAACTTTAGGTGGTGTCTGTTGGCAAATTCATTTTTGTCTTTTTCTACCAAATTCAACTTGTTCAACTTGGTTTTTCCCAAAAGAAAAGTAGAAACATACTTAAATGTATCACTCTTACTGTTGGTAAAATCATCAACCGTTTTTTGAAAAGCAGTATTAAAATTGTTATCCCCTATGGCGATCGCATCAATTATAGTATCAAAAAATATGAAAGAATCGATAGGCTCTAAATGCTCACAGGCATAATTGACCAATGGAAACTTCTTATTGTCCTGCAACAATTTTTTAAATTTATATAAGAAGCTGTTATAACGAATTTCTTTCTCATCTTTAGCATTACTTAATTTATCTATATCTTTCAAAAAGGCATAAAAATTATCTTCTCTGGGTTGAATCGAAATCAATTCAGAAGGGATCTTTGTGTTAGAAACTAGAAAATCTAATAGATCTTTCTTCACACAATAATCAGTACGAAGTATATTTCCATGCCTGTCTTTCGCTAAAATATTTTTGTTAACTAAATATTCAATATCATTTAAGTAACTTAGTAAACCTACTTTTTCTACACCGAAATAAATAATCAACTCGTTCAATTCAATTTCGTCAAAACAAGATAAACTAATAAAACTAGCAACTAAAATACTTTGAATATCGCTAATTTGAAAATAAGCTGAAATATGACCTATTTCGGGTAGCACATCAATATATCTATCAAAATCTAACTTCCCATGTTTTGAAACTTGATGAACTTTTTCTACGGCTTTTAAAATAGTGATTTCTTTGACTTTCATAATTTTGCGTTTTAGTATACTGCAAAACTAAAACGACACACTGCCAGATTGTGTCGTAGTGAAAATTTATTAAAACACTAAACCCCGATAAGTTAGCGACAATTGAAGATAAAATTAATCTGCTACTTGTAATCAAAAATGAGAGCTTTAAACTAAAAAAAAATGCAATCTTGTTTATTTTTTCATACTAATTTACATTCATTCTCAAAAGCGATTGCCTATAATGAGGAAAACCGTAAATAGTAGTTAATAAAAAGATTTATTTTTGGTATTAAAAAATAAGTAACTGACAAAATTTATCGATAAATACTCGATTATTTAAACTAATCACATAAAGATTTCAATAGGATTTTTCTATATAAAAGTATAGATTTACAAGTTGTCATTTCAGGCTGTTATTAGCTTAAAACGACTTTATTTTAAAACAATTAGCATAACAATACAATATTAAATTTCAATGAACCAATCCGTACATAATAAATTAGTTTCTTTCATTTGGTCAATTGCAGACGACTGTCTTCGTGATGTTTACGTTCGCGGAAAATACCGTGATGTCATTTTACCGATGGTCGTTTTACGCCGATTAGATGCATTGTTAGAACCAACGAAAGATGCTGTCATGGAAGAATTAACCTTTCAAAGAGACGAAGCACAATTCACTGAATGGGACGAAAACGGATTGCGTGCCGCTTCTGGTTACGTGTTTTACAATACTAGCGAGTGGACTTTGCAAAGACTTCATGACACGGCAACCAATAGTCAACAATTACTACAAGCCAATTTTGAAGATTATTTAAATGGTTTCAGTCACAATGTGAAAGAGATTATTGAGAAGTTCAAATTACGCAGTCAAATTCGACACATGGCTACCAAAGATGTGCTGTTGGACGTTTTAGAAAAATTCACTTCACCAGACATCAATGTTACACCTTTCGAAAAAAATGACAGTAACGGTAGAAAACTTCCAGCTTTGTCTAATCTCGGAATGGGATATGTATTTGAAGAATTAATTAGAAAATTTAATGAAGAAAATAATGAAGAAGCGGGAGAGCACTTTACGCCACGTGAAGTAATTGACCTTATGACACACATTATTTTCGATCCAATCAAAAACAATCTACCTCCCGTAATGACCATTTACGATCCAGCCTGTGGTAGTGGAGGAATGTTGACAGAATCTCAGAATTTTATCAAAGATGAAGAAGGTGAAATTCGTGCAAAAGGTGATGTGTATTTATATGGAAAGGAAATAAATGATGAAACCTACGCCATTTGCAAATCGGATATGATGATAAAAGGAAATGATCCCGAGAATATTCGTTTGGGTTCTACCTTATCTACAGATGAATTTGCAGGAAAGACTTTTGACTTTATGTTGTCCAATCCTCCTTACGGAAAATCTTGGGCAAGTGAGCAGAAATATATTAAAGACGGTAAAGAAGTTATAGATCCTCGTTTTCAAATTCGACTCAATGATTATTGGGGTATCGAAGAAGATGCCGATGCTACGCCAAGATCTTCGGATGGGCAACTATTATTTTTGATGGAAATGGTTAGTAAAATGAAATCACTTTCGCAAAGTGCTGCTGGAACAAGAATCGCTTCGGTTCATAACGGAAGTAGTTTGTTTACTGGTGATGCAGGTGGAGGAGAAAGTAATATCCGAAGGTATTTAATCGAAAATGATTGGCTCGAAGCAATTGTGCAACTGCCGAACAATCTTTTTTACAATACTGGAATCACAACTTATATTTGGATTTTAAGCAATAATAAAACTGACAACCGAAGAGGAAAAGTGCAGTTAATAGATGGTGGGCAACTTTTTAGAAAATTGCGTAAAAACTTAGGAAATAAGAATTGCGAATTGGCGCCTGAGCATATTTCAAAAATCGTCAAGACCTATACAAATTTAGATGCGATTGAAAGAAATGGCGACAATACAATTGCCTCAAAAGTATTTGACAACGCTGATTTTGGTTATTATAAAGTAACGATCGAACGTCCAAAACGACTGAAAGCACAATTTACTGCCGAACGTATTGCGGATTTGCGATATGACAAAAGCATCAAAGAAGCAATGGTTTATGCTTTCGAAACTTTGGGAGAAGAAGTTTATAAATCAATCAGTACTCATAAAAAATCTTTGGAAGATTGGTGTGAAAAACAAGAATTGAATCTCAACAGCAAACAACTAAAAAGTTTGACTACTGATACAATTTGGAACAAACAGTTGAATTTGATGAATATGGCTCAAAGCCTAATGAAATCAGTAGGAACTGAGGAATATAATGATTTCAATTTATTTAAAGAGAAAGTAAACGCTGTTGTAAAAGCCGAAAAACTTAAAGTAAGTGCTTCTGAATTAAATGCGATTTACAATGCCATTTCTTGGTACGATGCTGATGCAGAAAAAGTCGTGAAAAGCACAGTGAAATTAGCTGGCGATAAGTTAGAGCAACTTTTAGAAAAACTGGATTGTACTGTTAAAGAACTTCCAGATCACGGGTATTATGCTACAGCAAAAAAAGGTGAGTATAGTACTTACGAAACTGAAAGTGATTTACGGGATACCGAAAACATTCCGCTCAAAGAAGATATTTACACCTACTTTTTACGAGAGGTAAAACCGCACGTCGATGAAGCGTGGATTAATCTTGACGCGACAAAAATTGGTTATGAAATCAGTTTTAATAAATATTTTTACCAGCATAAACCGCTGCGATCTATTGAAGAAGTAACCAAAGATATTTTGGATTTAGAGAAATTAAGTGACGGATTGATTGCAGAAATATTGGCTTTGTAAATTAATTTCAGGATGCAAATACTAGATACCGAATATAAAGAATGGTTTTTTGAATTAAAATCAAAGATCCGTTCGTCTCAAATAAAAGCTGCAGTAGCGGTAAATGCCGCCTTAATTAATTTCTATTGGGGTTTAGGGAAAATGATTGCCGAAAAGCAAGAAACAGCCGCTTGGGGGAATAAATTGATAGAGCAACTATCCTTAGATTTAAAAGAAGAATTCCCAACAATGACGGGTTTTTCGAGTCGAAACCTCAAATATTGCCGTAGTTTCTATAATTTTTATAAAGATACAATTGTGCAACAAGCTGTTGCCCAATTACAAAACATATCAATTGTAAAAAGTCAACAAGCTGTTAACCAATTGGAATTGCAATTATTAACTCAAATTCCTTGGGGACATCACATTTATATTTTTACAAAATCAGAAAATGTAGTACAAGCTCAATTTTACATTCAGCAAACTATAGAAAATGCCTGGAGTCGTGACACTTTAGCTTTGCAGATCAAATCGCAATTGTTTGCACGACAAGGAAAATCTATTACAAATTTCAAAAATACGCTACCAGAACCGCTTTCGGATTTGGCACAGCAAACATTAAAAGATCCTTATATTTTTGATTTCGTGACGATGTCTTCAAAAATGAAAGAGCGAGATTTAGAAAAACAATTGGTGGCACAAATCTCCAAATTCTTATTAGAACTCGGTAAAGGTTTTGCTTTTGTAGGACAACAGTATGCACTGGAAATCGCCGATAAAGAATACTTTTTAGATTTGCTATTTTACCACATTAAACTCAAATGTTACGTAGTGGTCGAATTAAAAAACACCGCATTTATGCCTGAATATACAGGAAAGATGAATTTTTACCTTTCGACAGTTGATACGCTGTTGAAACAGGATGACGACAGACCGACCATAGGGATACTATTGTGCAGAGACAAAAATAATATCGAAACCGAGTTTGCCTTGCGTGACATAAACAAACCCATCGGAATTAGTGAGTTTTCGTTTTGCGAAATATTACCAGAAGAACTAAAAAGTAGTTTGCCGACCATTGAAGAAATTGAAAATGAATTACAAAACCGAATTGACACCACCAATGAATAGTACCACTATAAAATTACAAGTTTACACATCTTACAAACCTTCGGGAGTTGAATGGTTGGGAGATATTCCTGAGCATTGGGAAGTTTTACCTGGACTCAATTTTATATTTGAAAATATGGATAGAAATAAGGGAATGAAACGAAATACGATTCTCTCTTTAAGTTATGGAAAAATTAGGGTTAAAAATGATAATGAATTAACGGGATTAGTGCCCGAATCTTTCGAAACGTATCAATTTGTAAATAAAGGTGATTTAATATTCAGACCAACTGACTTGCAAAATGATACAGTAAGTTTGAGAAGTTCTATTTCCGAGTTTGATGGAATTATTACCAATGCTTATTTAAATTTAAGATTTAAGAAAAAAGCAGATTCTAAATTCTATCATTACTTTTTTAGATCCATCGATAATAATAAAATTATTTATGGTTTAGGATCTGGCTTGCGTCAAAATATTAGCTATCTAGATTTTAGAAGGTTTCAATTTCCTTTTCCTCCACTCCAAGAACAAACCGCTATTGCTAAATTTCTAGACGATAAAACCGCCAAGATTGACCAAGCTATTGTTATCAAGCAACAGCAAATAGACTTACTCAAACAACGCCGACAAATTCTTATCCACAAAGCTGTTACGCAAGGGATAAATCCTAATGTTAAACTAAAAGACAGCGGTGTGGAGTGGATTGGGATGATTGCTGAGCATTGGGAGGTTACTAAACTAAAAAACACTGGAAAACTTATAAATGGTGCAACACCATCCTCTACAATTTTGAATTTTTGGGATGGAGATATCACTTGGGTTACTCCAAGTGATATTAATAATGTATTTATTATTGATAATTCAGAGCGTTTAATCTCAAAAGCTGGATATAAAAGCTGCGGGACAACTATGGTTCCCAAAGGTTCTTTAATATTAACCACCAGAGCTCCAATTGGAAAAATTGTAATTGCTGGTAAAGAATTATGTACTAATCAAGGTTGTAAATCATTAGTACTAAATAAAGATTTCATCAGCGATTATTTATATTATCAAATATCTATTTGCTCAGATATTTTAAATAGTTTAGGAACAGGAACAACATTTATGGAATTAAGTAATAAAGCATTAAAAAACTTTTTATTAGTTATTCCAACGAAAAAAGAACAAATAGAAATTTCAAATTATATAGAAAATGCTACTGATAAAATCGCCAAAGTTATTTCCTTAAAAGAGCAGGAGATTGAGAAGTTGAAGCAATATAAGAGTAGTTTGATTGATGGGGTTGTAACGGGGAAAGTAAAAATTAATTAACATGGGAATTAAAGTAGTAAGTTGTACACTTCAAGAATTATTGAATTCTAATGTAGCTACAATACCAAATACAGATATAAAAGGGCAATTGTATATTCCCGAATACCAACGACCGTATATATGGAAAGAAAAACAAATCAATCAATTATTGGATGGTATTTTAGAACATAATACATCTACGATTGAAGAAAAACCAATGTACTATTTAGGAAGTATCATTTTGCACCAAGATGAGAATCAGTTAAAAATTATTGACGGTCAACAACGAATAACTACTTCATTGCTTTTGCAAAAAATAAAATACCCAGACTCAAAAACAGGTATAACCTATTCCTCAGGAATTAGTATTGAAAATATCAATTATAATTTATCTTATTTAAAAAGTATAAAAGAAAAAGACATATTTGACTACCGAGAATTTGATGTTTTTGATTTTGTAGATTTTAATGCTATTAACGTTACACTTATTGTAACACCTACAGAAGACCTAGCCTATACTTTTTTTGAAACACAAAATACGGGGGGAGTTCGATTAGATGGAAGTGATATATTAAAAGCACACCATTTAAGAGCAATTACTTGTAAAAAAACAATTAATTACCAAGCACGACGGTGGGAGTCAATTGAAAGTAACAAAGTAGAATATGTGGTTCAGCTCTTAACTAAAATGAGATTTTGGGACAATAGAAAATGGAAACAATTTCCATTTTACAGAGACAGTAAAACAATAAAAAATGCTATTGTAGATGAGTACACACTAAAAACGAATAATCATGATGATATTTCATACTATTATAGTGCAGTTAAATGTGAAGAAGGCAGATTGCTTCAAATGCATGAGAGCTCCTATAAGCAACTGAAGCAACCATTAGCAAATGGCAACAATACACTCGATTATATAAATGATTATATTCATTTGCAAGAACTATTGTTTGGAAAAATAAATGACCACAGAATCGATGATGCTTTTTATGAATTTAGGAATAAAGTAGTCCACGGTTATGATGGGACCTTGTTTCTAAAGGAACTTTTTGAAATGGCCACAATAGCATATGTAAGTAGATTTGGTTTCCATAGGTTATTTGAAGCCTCCTTATGGCTGTATAGAATGATATATTCATTGCGAGTTTCGCACGCCAGAAATGTAAGAGAAGATAGTGTATTTAAGTTTGTATATGACAATCAATTTATTGATAATATTTTAGAAGTATTTACGCCCAATGAATTGTTTTTATACCTAAAAAAGTTTACATACACATTAAATAATGAAAATTTGCAGGATACAACTTCGAAGGGCAAACATATAAAAACATTAAAACGATATTTTACAGATTTTGAAGATACTACTTACTTTAAGAGTGCACCAAAAGATTTTGATAAGATATTAATGGAAGCAATAGCATTAACGATAAATAAGAAATAAAATGGATAGTAAATTTAAAACAGAAGTAGTAAGTTTAGAATCCCTTGATAATTATAACTTTTCAATTCCTACTTATCAAAGACCCTATGTATGGGGAGACGAGCAGTTAAAAAAAATGTTAGATGATTTCTATTCTACTTTTCAACATTCAAAAGATTCCATATATTATGTAAGTAACTTTTTGACTAAAGAAGAAGAAAACCATGCTGAATTAATCGATGGACAACAGAGGTTTACCACGCTATGGCTAATATCCTTTGTCATAAATACTATTAGGCCTGAATCTAATATTACAAAATTCTTAAAAAAGAATAACCAATTACGATTAGGATTTGAAATAAGAAAAGAAGTGAGTGAATTTTTGGAGTCTTTACTCGAAGATGAATCGGTTTCTAAAAAAATATACGATAATCAATTTATAATTGAATACCCTTACTTAAAAAACATAGCTAAAGCGTTGGTTTTCATTAATGGATATATGAAACAAATTCCCGAAAATGAAATAGAGTTATTTGGTAATTACATTTATACTAATGTCAAACTAATCAAAAACACAACTTCAAAAAACACCGATTTAAACAAGTTGTTTTCAACTATTAATAGCGCTGGAATTCAATTAGAACAAACGGATATTGTAAAGGCCAATCTATTAAGTCTTATTGACGACAAAGTGAAGTTTGGAAAAATTTGGGAAACATGTGAAAACATGAATAATTTTTTTGAAAGAAATGCTAGAACCTCTTTTCCATCGTCCGATTGGAGCAACATACACCTTGACAAAGTAGTTTCTTTTGATGATTCTATTTTTAAATATGAAAGTAATTTTGAAAACCTCGACATAAATTCAAAGATATTTTCAATTGATAATTTAGACATAAAATCTATTCCTCAATATCAATTTCCACAGAAAATACATTTAAGTGAAGGAAAAAGGGAATCTGACGAAATTTTCTGTAGATCAATTATAAGTTTCGGTCAATTACTTTTACATACTTATCGTATACATTTAAAGAAAGAAGCACTACAAGATTTTGATGGAACATTTCATGTCTCACGAATAATTGAAATATTCAAAGCTCTTGAAAATCGTAACAACCCTGATGAAATAAAACGTTTTATACTTCTATTGTGGGAAGTAAGACATGTATTTGATAAATATATAATTAAATGGATATCCGATGTTGATACAAAAACAGAATCATTGGAATTAGTTAACGTTAATAGAAATCAAGAAAATTATTACAGTAGATCTAAATATGAAAAATCTGCGAGTCTGATGTTACAAAGTATTTTATATTTTACAGGAGACTACTTGAGACAATACTGGCTTACAACTTATTTAGGTTATCTTTTGAACAAACATAATAATTTAGCTGCGACAGAAAACTTGCATTTGAAGTACTTAGAAAGAATTGATAATATTTTTTCAACTACAAAAAGTACAACGGATAAAGAATTATCTTGGAAATTACTCGAAGATAATGAAACTATCAAACAAGATTTTAACATTGAATTATACTTGGCATCAAGTTTAGGTACAAAATTTAAGCATTATTGGTTTCAGAAATTAGAATATATACTTTGGAAAAATTGGGAATTTGATAAAAATACGATGTTTAATAATTTCAGAATTATGTCTAAAAATTCTGTTGAACATATTTATCCTCAAGATCCAGAAAATAAAATGCAACATCCGGAAATAGATGATGTTTATTTACATTCATTTGGGAATTTGGTGCTTTTGAGTGTATCTCAAAATTCAGAATACAGTAATAAATCTGTAAATGTTAAGCGTTCTATGTTTAATGAAAAAGGAGATTCCTATGACACATTAAAATCTTTTTATATTTTTAACAGTTTTGATTCAGATTGGAATACCAATGAAATTGTAAAACATGAAGAAGAAATGATTAATAAGATATTTAAACATTACAAGAATGACTAACCAAACCAACGAAGCCGCTCTAGAATCTTCCATACAAAAAAAGCTTACAGGTACTTCTCTAGAAGAATTAAAGCAGGAAGGACAGATGCAAAGTCCACCGGAGTTATATCGTTCTGGAAATGGGTATTATATAGGTTTTGCAAATGACTTCAATCCAAAGTATGCGATTGATGAGGTTCGTTTTTGGCATTTTCTGGAAACAACCCAAGCAGAGGAGTTAGCCAAATTGCAAAAACAAAACGACTGGAAACTTAAAATTCTAGAGCGTTTGGATCGTTTGGTTAAAAAATATGGCATCTTGCGTCTGCTTCGCAAAGGTTTAGAGGTCGATGATGCGCACTTTACTTTATTATATGTGTTGCCTTTGGCAAGTAGTAGCGCTACTGCTAAAGCTAATTTTGATAACAATGAATTTAGCGTTTCGCGCCAAATCAGGTATTCGATAACCAATCCAGGAGAAGAAATTGATATGGTCATTTTTGTCAATGGTTTGGCTATCGCGACAATGGAACTCAAAAACCATTGGACAGGGCAAAATGCTAAAGTTCACGGACAGAATCAGTATAAATTTAAAAGAGATATTAGCCAACCCCTATTAAACTTTGGGCGTTGTATCGTGCATTTTGCAGTCGATACTGACGAGGTTTATATGACCACTAAATTAGATGGCGCAGGAACTTTTTTCCTCCCGTTTAATCTTGGACATAATTACGGTAAAGGCAATCCGCCTAATCCCTTTGGGCACAAAACGGCTTATTTGTGGGATGAAGTTTTAACACGTGAAAGTCTCTCAAACATTATCCAGCATTTTGTACGTTTTGATGGAAAAGAAAAAGATGCTTTAAGCAAAAAAAACTTGTTTTTTCCACGGTACCACCAAATGAATGTGGTTCGAAAACTAATAGCTGATGCAAGTAAAAACGGTGTGGGACAAACTTACTTAATTCAACATTCAGCTGGTTCAGGAAAATCAAATTCCATCACTTGGGCAGCCTATCAATTAATAGAAACCTATCCCGAAATTGAAACCACTCCCGGAAGCCGTGGAATTACAAATCCACTGTTTGATTCGGTTATTGTAGTTACTGACAGAAGATTATTAGACAAGCAACTACGAGAGAATATCAAAGAATTTTCGGAAGTCAAAAACATAGTAGCGCCAGCTTATTCTTCCAAAGAATTAAAAGAAAGTTTAGAAAGCGGTAAACGAATAATTATTACAACAATTCAGAAATTCCCTTTCATAGTCGATGGAATAGCCGATTTAAGTGATAAACGTTTTGCCGTAATTATAGATGAGGCCCATAGCAGTCAAAGTGGTTCAGCCGCCGATAATATGAACCGCGCAATGGGAAGTAATACTGTTGAGGAAGAAGAAGATCCACAAGACAAAATTCTTGAAATAATGCGTTCTCGTAAAATGAGTAAGAATGCATCTTATTTAGCATTTACGGCTACACCTAAATCCAATACGTTAGAAAAATTTGGAGAAATGCAAGAGGACGGAAAATTCAAACCGTTTCATTTGTATTCGATGAAACAGGCCACTGAAGAAGGCTTTATATTAGATGTATTAGCGAACTATACGACGTACAAAAGTTATTATGAAATAGAAAAATCTATAGAAGATAATCCTTTATTTGACACCAACAAAGCACAGAAAAAATTAAGAGCTTTTGTAGAACAGCACAAACAGACTATTGCTATTAAGGCTGATATTGTTCTAGATCATTTTATCACCAAAATTGTAAATACAAAAAAGCTAAAAGGTAAAGCGAAAGCTATGGTCGCAACTCAAAGTATCGAATCAGCAATTCGTTATTTCTTTGCCATACAAAACATTTTAAAAGAAAAAGGACAACCTTTTAAAGCTATAATCGCTTTTTCAGGAAAGAAAACAGTGGATGGAATTGAATATAGCGAAGACAGTATTAATGGTTTTGCCGAAAAAGAAACCCGCGATAAATTTGATACTGACGACTATAAAATATTAGTAGTCGCAAACAAATACCTAACAGGGTTTGACCAACCTAAACTAACAGCGATGTATGTGGATAAAAAACTGCAAGGTGTTTTAGCTGTACAAGCATTGTCAAGATTAAACCGTGCCGCTAATAAATTAGGGAAGAAAACAGAGGATTTATTTGTGCTGGATTTCTTCAATTCAACAGAGGAAATGAAAGAGGCATTCGATCCTTTTTATACAGCAACCTCATTGAATAAAGCTACTGATGTCAATGTATTACACGAAATAAAGGCAACTTTAGACGATGTAGGCGTTTATGAATGGTCAGAAGTAGAAGATTTTGTAGATAAGTATTTCAAAAAAGTAGATGCTCAACTTTTAAGTCCAATTATAGATTTGGCCGCCGATCGATTTAATTTTCAATTAGAATTGGAAGATAGTGACAAAGCTGATTTTAAAATCAAGGCCAAGCAGTTTGTCAAAATATACGGTCAGATGGCTTCTATCCTACCCTATGAAGTGGTCAATTGGGAAAAGCTTTTCTGGTTTTTGAAGTTTTTAATTCCAAAACTGATTATTATTGATCCAAGTAGCGATGCTTTGGATGAATTATTAAATTCAGTCGATTTGTCAACATACGGGTTGGAAAGAGTGAAACTGAATGCAGGTATTGGTTTAGACGATTCAGAAACCGAATTAGATCCACAAAATCCAAATCCTCGTGGAGCACACGGAACAGACAAAGACGAAGATCCTTTGGATTTAATCATCAATAGTTTCAATGAACGTTGGTACCAAGGTTGGGATGCCACACCAGAAGACCAAAGAGTAAAATTTGTTACGCTAGCTAAAAACATTCAAGCACATCCTGACTTTCTCGATAAATATTCTGAAAACGCCGACGCTCAAAATAGAGAAATTGCATTTAAGAAAATATTTGATGATGTCATGGCGCAACAACGAAAATCAGAATTAGATTTATATAGAAAAGTAACCCAAGACGATGCATTTAGAATTGCCATGCAGGATACCTTGAAGCGAATTTTGACAGCTTAAAATAATACTTTTACAAACTCCGAAGCAATATACTTCGGAGTTTTTTTTCCACCATCCAAAACTACTCCGTCGTATTATGGCAGTCAGCGCCTTTATCTTTGCACTATAAATCAAAGTAAAATGACTGTAGACGAAAATAAAGACGAAATTCTAAACACCTACTCCTCTTGGAAAAGTCTTGGTGACTCAATCGATGACGATAAATATGCCGAAATTGATGAAGGTTATATCAGAACACTAATTGCTACTTATTGTGAAGAACAAGGTTATGAAGTAGAAGGTTTTCCAACAGAAAAAAGAGAACTCGGTAAAACGAATGACTATTATGATGAAGACTATTTCACGTGGGAACGAGACGAAAAATACATTGATATTTTATGTTTAGAAAAAGAAGATGTGCTGGAATTACGCTTTTTTTATTACAAAACCTTTTGGTCCGATCAAGTGACTTCCAAAGAGCAAATAATTGAAGAAATCAATATTTCGTTAAAAAATAATCATTACGATACTGACTTTTAAAAGTAATAGATTAATTTCAAACCGACACCGTATGTCGTAACAACACCATTTCTTTGTATCAAATAAAAAGCTGATGATGATAATACCAATTGTGTTTTAAATTTACGGCTTTGTATCTTGTCAAATCGAGCCCTTCGTCTGCGCTCAGGACAGGCTTTTAGTCGAGATTATATATGACTTGTAAAAAGGGTTTCGACTCCGCTCAACCTGACAAAAAATCACAAGCTTATTACAGTATATTCAAAGATTAAATGGTATGACAAAAAATACACCTTTTAGATGTCATTCTGGTGGTGCTGTTGGTGCAGATATCCATTTTGAATATTTTGGGGCACTTTATGGTGTAAAAACTTTGGCTTATTCTTACCAAACACCTTATCATAAAAGCATCAATAAAGTGGAAATATCAGAAGCCGATTTTCAAGATGGAATTCAAAAAATAGCGCTGGCTAATCAATCCTTAAAGCGAAAAGTAAATGTAAAACACTTGAATTTGCTGGCTAGAAATTGGCAACAAATTAAAAATGCAGACCAAGTTTTTGCCATTAGTAAAATCATTTTCAAAAATATAGAATGTGTGTCGGGTGGAACGGGTTGGGCAATTCAAATAGCTATTGACCATCACAAAGAAATCTTTGTATTTGACCAAGTTCAAAACGCTTGGTTTGAATGGTCTTATTTGAACTCGAAATTCTGTATCTTAGAATCATGTCCTACAATTACAAGTTTGAATTTCGCAGATATTGGAATTCGGAAAATTACTTTAAACGGTATTAATGCCATCGAAGATTTATATATCAATTCATTTAATAAAGCACAATTATGAAACAACTACTGATCACCTTGACCGACGAACAACACGAAATGTTCACCCAAAAAATACAAAGCGAAGCCAGTAAAAATATGGAGCATAGTACCCTTACTGGATTTTCGATTACTTTAAAAGAAGCTTTTCCAGGAATGTCTTGGCTAACGGTTGACATGAATGGTGAATTGGATTTGGGTGATGTCGATTGGAAAATAATTTAAAAAGTATATATTAGGAAAAGTGATTAACTCATCTAATACATCTAGACTGTGCCTCAAATTAAAATCAACATTTTTGGAGAAGGAATCGAAATTAGGCATCTCCTGCTCGATCCTGAAATTTTAGAACAATGGAATGAAATCGCCTCACGAAAAAACAAAGTTATTACGGACCTAATAACTGATCCTTTTTTCTATCATGCATTACGGAATCCAAACATAAGATCTCTGGAAGATTTGAATGCAAACGTGGTCAAAGCGATGTTAGACACGTCAATGAGCCAAATAGAAATTTGGTTTCAACGTCATAAAGTGATCAAATTCAAATCACATGAATTATTCAACGAAATGGTTTTATTCCCTTTGTTTCAAATCCAAGAAAATCTTGTATTTGGTACAAATGAATTTCATGCTGGATTATATGCTATCAAAAAAGAAAAAGGTTTACTGCGTTCGATTTCGATAGAGACTTTAGATGAAGAACTCAATCTGGATGATTTTATTTTTGAAGTATCCTACTATCAAAACAATCGTATTTTAACTAATATTAATTATAAGAACCAACAATTACAATTGATCAAAAGCGATACTTTAATAATACATCAAAGTGCTTTTGAAATAAAATAATTTTAAATAATCCAATACATTCTGCCGTATTTTGTCGCTATTAAATAGTATTTTAGCAGGATTAAAATTACAATAGACATGGCAAAAGTAGGTTTTTACAAAAGGTATTTATACATCATCGAGCGACTTCAGACGGTTCCAACGAACTTTAAAGATTTACATCAGCATGTATTGAAAAAATTAGAAAATGATGATTTAGGATCTAATTTTGAATATTCAGCGCGCACATTTGATAGAGATAAAAAAGACATTGCAGATTTGTTTGGCATTTATATCAAATTCAATCGAAAAGACAAGGTTTATCACATTGATGAAGAAACAGAAGATCCATCAGTTTCCAGAATGATAGAGGCTTTTTCGATCCATCAAGCAATGAAAGAAAGTACCAAAATTACGCCCAGCATCTATTTGGAAAAAAGAAAATCGTCAGGTACTCATCTGATGAACGGCATTCTCTATGCGATTCAAAACCATTTACAACTGAGTTTTACACATACTAAGTTTTGGGATATGGAAATCACGGAGCGCACGGTAAAACCACTGGCGATCAAAGAATCGCAACACCGTTGGTATTTAATCGCGTGGGATAATAATACTGAAATGATTAAAAACTTTGGCTTTGATCGTATTACCAACCTACGCTTTTTAGATACGAAGTTCAAACCAATGACTGTCAATATTGAAGAGAAGTACCAGCATGCTTTTGGTGTCGAAACTTATTCAGAACCACAGAAAATAATCTTAGAATTTACTTGGCAACAAGGAAATTACATCAAATCATTTCCGTTGCATTCTTCGCAAAATATAATAAGCGATAGTGATGATAAATTAGTGATTGAATTATTCCTGCATCCTACTAATGATATCGCCATGGAATTATTGAAATATGGTGCAGAAGTGAAAATTATAGAACCCGAATCGTTGCGAAATGATATTAAGAATCGTGCAGTGGAAATGATGAAATTGTATGAATAAGAAATGTATTGTTGGAAATTTTTGATTAATGAATACAGCCCGAAACTGCTTTTGAAAATAACGAATTATTCTTAAATACTAATTTTGAGTAATAAGCCACACCATAACGACTATTTTGCTGTTTCGCTGCAAGATTTTGAAAACCTTGCAGGAATTAAGGTCTAATAAGACTTTAAAGTAAACAGATAAACAGTATTTTATTATAGCAATCCTAATTGCAAATTGTTTCGAATTTTATTCTATAAAAATTGAGATATCAAAATCCTGTCGCAAGAATATTAACTGCAATAGCATCTTCTAGCTTTAGATCCTCAGAAACTCCCAGAACAATGTTGGTACAATGACCAGTTTCATTTTGGATATAATCATTTATTTCCCCTATTTCATCAATTGTAATTTTCACTTTTCCAGAACTAATTGCCAATAGAATATTTCGTGCCCCTTCTATTTTGCTGTTTAATAATAGAGGTACTTTTAATGCCGAAATAACAGCCGCTTCTGCTCTTTTTGGTCCTGTGGCTTTTGCAGATCCTACGAAGACGTTAGCGCTATTAGATAATACTGCTCTTATATCATCAAAATCAGGTTCCTTATCATCATCTATTCTCGCTCTACTAAAAACAATCACATTTGCAATTATATTTTTAATTGCTTCATTAATAGTTTCATTAATTTTTAATGATTGCTCCTCAAAACTTAGATTTCCTTATACTTCCTCCAATCTATTAATATCAATAATAAGTAAAGAATCTAGCGAATTAGGCAGTGGACTATTTTGACCAAAAACTAGCTTTGACGTTTTTATGCCTCCTTGCTGTGCAGCTGCAGTCACAATCGCTAAACTAATAACCTCTTTATTTTTAGCAAATTCAGCTATTATTTCTACATTGCTTGGATCAGTATTTTCGGCAATAATGAGGATTATTTTAGTTTTTTCATCAATAATTTCATCCAGATTATTCCCTATATAATACTTTTTACCATTTAAATCGCAGTTCTCTAATACAGAGGTATTCACACCGATATTAAGCTGTGTTTTGTTTGATTTAATACCGCTTTTCGAAGAAACTACACTTGCGTCAAACACCGCTAAACCAAGTCCTATACAGCCAGTTTTGCGTAAGTGATTGATCGTGTAAACCCCTCTATCACCAACTCCTACTACCTTTATCATTCCACTTAGAATTTCGGGTATTTCAATTCCATTCGTTAAGTTTTCTAAGTAATTATCCATAATGTTTCTTTAAATTTTTTTAAAGCTACAATAGATGTCCGCCAAGAGATGACGTTTCAAAATATATTTATAAATGAATCATTATTGAACATAATTAAAACCATTAATATATTTTTTGCCTGTTTTGGGGTAGGCAAAAAAGTTTAATATTGTTTATTATCATTAGAATATTAACGAAATTGACTTCAGTTATTCTCATTTAATAGAATTAAAACTCTAAAACTCTAAAAATATTTATATTGTCTTTAATTTGAAAAAAAATAAGTGATTTTCATCAAGTATAAGTATATTTCACTTACTTTTGAGTAATCATTTTTCACAAATACACATGGATATTAATCATTTTTCACTTAAGATAAGTGTTTTTCACGGCTACAAAACACCCGAAGACGGAACTTTAGTGGGTTATGGTGCTTTAATGGAAGCATTTGCTTTACCGATACCATTACCTTCTCGCTTATCATTAATAAGTACTAAAAAACGTCAATATGAAACTGATCATTGGCAAGTGCTTACTTCACGTCATGAACCGGAAGATACACTCTATAAACAGTTAGTATTTGCTTTAAAATACGAAGGAATAAATTTATTATTCTTTAAAAAACTATTTGAAAAACTATCAAAAGAAACAATAACTTCATTAGTACAAATAGAACCATTAGGACAATACAGCCGTAAAATATGGTTTTTATATGAATGGCTTACTGGTCAGACTTTGGATATTCAAGATTTGAATAAAGGAAATTTCGTTACTTTAGTTGATGAAGATCTACAATTTGCTTTATCCATAAGTGTAAATTCCAGCAGACACCGTATAAAAAACAACTTACCAGGCACGGTTGATTTTTGTCCATTAATATTCAAAACTCCTAAGTTAAGTAACTATATAGCTGAAAATCTTTCGGGTAAAAACAATATGTTTTTAAACGCTATTCGAAAAGACGTATTACAGCGCGCATCAGCATTTTTATTATTAAAAGATTCCAAAGCATCCTTTACCATAGAGGGAGAAGTTCCTACTAATACTAGAGCAACTAGATGGGGGAAAGCTATAGGTCAAGCAGGTTCAAAACCTTTAGACAAAGAAGAACTATTGCGATTACAGCAAATAGTAATAGAAAATAGTCGTTTTCTAAAAATGGGTTTTAGAGATGAAGGTGGCTTTGTAGGAGAACATGACAGAACCAGCGGCGAACCTATACCGGATCATATTTCAGCAAAATGGGAAGATTTAGAAAAGCTAATTGACGGAATACTTGCAAGCTACAAAATTGTTGAGGAAACAGGATTCAATGCCGTTTTAGCTGCTGCAAAAATAGCTTTCGGATTTGTTTTTATTCACCCGTATGTGGATGGTAACGGTAGAATACATCGTTATTTAATACATCATATTTTAACCAAAATGCAATTTGCACAACAAGGAATAATCTTCCCTGTTTCGGCTTCTATTTTAAATCATATTGATGATTATAGAATAGTATTAGAATCCTTTTCCCATCCATTATTAGACTTTATAGAATGGAAAACTACCAATTCGAACAATGTAGAAGTTTTGAATGAAACGATTGATTATTACCGCTATTTTGACTCAACTAAACAAGCAGAGTTCTTATTTGATTGTGTTAATGATACTATTGTAAATGTAATTCCTAATGAGGTTAACTATCTCCAGAAATACGATGCTATGAAAAAATATTTGGATGATACTTTTCAGATGCCTGACAAAACAGTTGCCTTGCTCATTCGCTTTTTAGAACAAAATAATGGAAAACTTTCAAAAAGAGCCCTAGAGAAAGAGTTTAATGTCCTATCTGAAATTGAGATAAACGAAATAGAAGAAAATTACATTTCAATTTTTGATAACTAACTTTGTTCACTACCTTAATAAAACTGGCTTTAACTTTCTTTGTAATGTAGCATATCAACAAAAAAGAATGAGTGAGGAAAACTACAAAAAACAACTACAATTTAAAATACTATTTACTAGTTAATTAAAATTTGTATGTAAGATAGTGTTGGATTTCTTAAATCTAAAGTCACGGATTCAATCGCAGTCTTAGCTACAAGAAGAAACCCTTAAACATCAATTTTACAAGAGTTTTTTAATACGGTACATTTTCTTAAAAACTAGACCTCATTTAAGAGGAGTGACGTATTTCATTTTAAAGAAATGATTTTTTAGTAATATTCATTCAATTGCAGTTGCTGCTTTAGAGCTCATTGTATCTCTTTACACTACCCAATAAATTAATTAAAAAAGATAATTTTACTGGCTTTCGTAATTCTATTCCTCCAGTTTTTATCGTAAATTACTTTTGCAGATTTTTTCTAATCTTATAGTAATACCAATTGTGTTTTAAATTTACTGCTTTGTATCTTACCAAATCGAGCCCTTCTTCTGCGCTCAGGACAGGCTTTTAGTCGAGATTATATATGACTTGTAAAAAGGGTTTCGACTGCGCTCAACCAGACAAAAAATCACAAGCTTATTAAAGTATATTCAAAGGTGGAGTGGTATAAAATCTTAAAGCACTAATCATGACACTATTTATTGAAATAAATTCAAAAATAAGTTTAGAATGTATTAACTGCAATACTGCACTTCATTGATTCGAAAATTTACTGATGATTAAATGATAATTATGAAATGAATTTTAAGGAATTTTAAATAATCGGATTTAAGGTAATTAAGTAATTAGAATAAAATGATGTTGTTCTTTTTTACCATATAAACCTTATAAGTTTTCATTATAATCTTTTGTAAGTTTTCAATTTTATGTTAAAAGGTGGTCGATTATTGTTAAATTAAAAACAAATAAGTTAATAAACTACAAAAGCTAACTACGACAATAATTTGTTCCCATCACCTACAATATAGTAAACATTTTATAGAAATCATATTTTTCATAAATTTTATTCAATAAATGTATTAAATGGTAAAATTAAGTTCTTTTGATCTTTGAATTATGCAATCCTTACTGTATTTTTGTAAATCTAAATCAAAAAAAATATGAAAGATCTTATTGAAAAAATTAATGCCGAATTTGAAACATTTAAAACAGAAACTGATTCATTGACTGAAAAAGGTGTAAAAGCTGCTGGAGCAAGAGCTAGAAAATCAACTTTAGAACTTGAAAAAATGTTAAAAGAATTTAGAAAAGTTTCTATAGAGGAATCAAAAAAATAATTTTCAGAAAGTTATTAAATTATAAAGCTGACCTCCAAAGGGTCGGCTTTATTTTTTTCATTTCTATTAGACTTAATTTAAAATAATATATTATTTATCATAGTGATGATAATGAGTTCCTTCTCTTAAAATAGTATATTGAGATGTAATACGTAGCAGGTTTTGAATTTATAAAATTAAATTAATTTAAGTCTACGTTACTTACAAATTATACCGATTGCGCTTTAAATTTACTGCTTTGTATCTTGTCAAATCGAGCCCTTCGTCTGCGCTCAGGACAGGCTTTTAGTGGTGATTATATATGACTTATAAAAAGGGTTTCGACTGCGCTCAACCGGACAAAAAATCACAAGCTTATTACAGTATATTCAAAAGGTAAAGTGGTATTAATACTTCTAATTAGCGTTTATTTGGATAGAGCAAGGTGATTATCTTACAATATATAGTATATTATAAACATAAAAAAACCCCAACAATCTGTCGATGTTGAGGTTAATATATTTAATTATATAGCAATATGGCAAAACAGTTATCGCTTTATTTCAAAACTTTATCTTACAATAATAGACATTTCTACGCGTCTTGCCTTTTCAGCTGATGATTTAGAATCTTCGCCTTTAAAAGAGGTAATAATTCTACTTGCTTGTATTTTATTATTTATAAAAGCTTTTTCTACTGATTCAGCTCTACGCATTGAGATCTGCTTATTATAAGTCACGCTTCCTACCGGACTGGCCCAACCCTCAAGTAATATTTTAGCCTCTGGATATTCCATCATAATTTTTGTTAGCTCATCTATATATTTCAAATAAGCATCATCTAACATGTCTGAATTATTCGCAAAATAAACTTGCTGTCTAAAATATGTTTTATTTTCGTCAGAAACTTTAGCAGTAGTTTTAGAATTCATTTTTGATTCTAAACTATCCATTTTTCTTCTTACGTCAGTCAATCGACCTTTCATATTTCTCAAACTATCTCCAAAAGCACCATCTGCTTTCAATTTACTTTGATTCGAATCAATATTTTTTAAAGAATCAATTTTCTGCTGTAAATTTTTAATTTGAGCTTTATTAGATGGAATTAATGTAGTAGTACTGTTTCCATTTGGATTATAGCTTGGACTAACACCGCTATTATTTGGCATAATAATAGTGGACTTGTCCCTTGCCATCGATGGAAAACGATTGTTTCCATAATTAGGACTCATGTCATCTATTCTTTGATTCAAATAACGAATCTCGCGTAACAATTGTTCATTTGTAATATTATATTGAGTGTTACTTTCCATCATTGGTCGCTGCTGATATTTCAATCTCAAATCAGATAATTCTGATTTACTTTGCTTATTTTCTCTTTCTTGAAGCTGAGATCTTCTCGCATCTGCCACTGTACTCAAAAATGAGTTTAGTTCAGATTTTGTCATTACAATAGTGCCTTTTTTAGAAGCCTTCTCGTTTTGAGCGAGAAGGCTTACTGTCAATAACAGACAGAAAAAAAGCATTATTGTTTTTGACTTATGTGATTGAATTACTTTTATCATTCGATTAAAATTTTAATTTATATCCTACAGATATTCTATGAATATCAATAAAGTTATGAGCGGTATAATCTGCAAATAATTTACCTCCAAATACATTAAACGAAGTACCTAACACTAAATTTGGTGCAAATGTACTTTCTCCAACAGCGTCATTATAACCCAAACCTAAACCTACATAAGGTTGTAATATCACACCTGCGTCAACATCAAAAGGAATCACAACGTTAGCATTTATACCAAATCCTGTATTTTTTCCTGGCGCTAAATACAAATCAGGCATAAATTTGAAAGGTGAATTAGTAAATGCATAGTTTCCTCTAATTCCAATAATCATAGATACATCATTTGCAATTGCAACACCAGTAAATAAAGACATCCCTTCATTAACAACCCATCCAGTCGCATTTCCTGTATTGTTATTCTCAGATTTAATTACGGTATTACCGTTATCATCTGATGTAATTTTAGTTTGAGAGGGTTGGATAGTTTGTGGTGCAACCGTAGCTGCTTGACCTGAAGAAATTATTACTGTTTTATCTTCATTTTGTCCTTGCGGAACAATATTCAAATTATCCATTCTATCTGTATTTCTATCAATCTTTCTATCAAGTTCATTCAACTTATCTAAGATTTTTTGAGAGGCGTTTTCTTGACGTTCAGGTGTGAGATTTTCTCTGTAATTACCTGTATTAATCTCTAATAATAATTTCTCTAAACGATCCATACGTTGATCAGTTGTTTGAGGCTTACGAGAATCTTCGTCCACTCCTTGAATTACTTTTTCAATTAAATTTTCAAGTTCTTTTGGTGTCATTTCAACTCTAGATTCTTTACTCATTTTTTTATCATTAGATACGTCTTTAGATTCTTTAGTATCACGATCTTTATTGCTGCGTAATTTATCTTGCTTTCTATACTCTTGTTCAGTATCTTCTTGCTTTTCTTCTTTTAATTTACGTTGCAAGTCTTTTTTCTCTTCGATAACTTCTACAGCTTTTCTAGTGTCATTATTTTTGTAAGCTTCAGACAATTCAGACTCTAATTCATCAATTCTGTCTTGATATACTTCTGTTCTATCTTCCACTCTTTCATCTATTCTTCTTTGTAGAATTTCGTCTGTATTATCAGCAGTTTTACCTAGTTGAAAACGAACACCTACTGTGTACATAGTATGTTTTTTCAATTCATCTGGGGAAATAATGTTTTGTAAATCATCGCTATTTCTTCCTGAGGTGTATAGTAAGTTAGCATCTCCAAAAAGTTCTAAGTTTCTACCTAAAGGAACATTTAATCCTAGACCACCTTTAGCAAAGTATCCTGAAGCAGCTCCTGTTAGACCATCTTTACCAGTATAACTGTTTTGATTTACGTTTAAATAACCTCCACCAACACTAATATAAGGAACTAAACCACGTGAAACATTTAATTTTGCTATGAAATCACCACCATACATAGCCATGTCATCAAAGTCAAATGATATTTGCTCATCCTTAGTAGCTTGATAATAATATCCTCTAATACCAACATAATTATTCAAATCAAATCCAACTTTACCACCTAAGAAATAAGTATCGGCAAGATTTGTGCTGTTATCAAAATCCAGATAAGATCCAGAAGGTTCAAATATTAATTTAAAACCACCTAAGCCACCTGAAAATTTATTTCTGTAAGCTCGATCTAATGGGCTCATTTCTTCAGGAGAACGACCTCCTAAATAAAGTTGTAAACCTGCTAAAACTGACCAATTGTACATTCTGGTATTATCATTGTCATTTAACCAATTTTCAATGTCGCTTTGATTTTGTCCTACCTGATATAAAACCGAAGCTGGATTCATATTAAAAATGGTGTTCTTAGCCTCCAAATTCAAGAATAATCTATTCCCTAATTTGATTTGAGTACCTAATCCTACTCCAAGATAAATTTGTTCTGACTTTAATTCATTTGATGGTGTATTTACTGCCGCAACATCAACCTTTAATTTTTGAACACCAGCACCTAACGTTACATAAGGTACGAACGTGCCTCTTGTTGGTATATTGGCTTTAAATTCTCCACCAATACGCTCAACATCTACCGATCTTGAATTAAAATTATTTACGAAATCATTTGAGAATACGTTAAAACCATCTACTGTATTTTTCAAATCCGCTGATTTCTCGTAGACTCCTCTTAATTCAATTGCTTCACCAAAACCAAAACCTACGCGACCTCCATACATTACTCCGTCTTCGATAGCAGTGTTTTTATCAAACCAATTGTAACTAGCTGTTGGTTGCAATGTTACAGTAACGTCTTTCATTTGGGCTTGAACATTGGATCCAAATAGAGCCAAAGCACAAATAGTAATCATTTTTTTCATATCATTTGATTTAGATTAATAAAAAGATAATTCGATTATACTTATTTTTTATAGTATTTAGAGAACTATCAATTTAATTAGTTAGTTGCACATTAAAATAAAAATTAAAAGGAAATTATATTAAGTTATTTATTCTAAAAAAATTGGGATGGTTTAATTAAATAAATGTTTTCAACCCAAAATCAAACATTTTAAAAAGTGTATTATGGACTCTTTTTTATAACTATTGAAAACTTAAATATTCATTTATACCCCTATTTTAAGTACTCTACAAAGGTATTGGTTCACTGGATTTTGTGTCTTACATCATTATCCTAAATCCTTATAGAATTTACTTATATCACCTTTTTACATCAAAAATTCAAAATGGATTAACTGATTTTCCTAACCAATAAGATTAATAATTATTTATCAAAGCGTCACAATGATTATCAAATAATACACTTATTCATATGTTCGTAAATTGTGCATTAAGATATGTGTTAGTTAAGAAAAAAAATAGGCATTCTAATTCATAAATCAGTTAATATTTATATTTCTCATTAGAAATCAAATTTATAATCATTAGGAATGCAAATCTTAACGCTAAAGTGGAAATTGATAATGGTTATATAGTTGCTGGATAAGTTTTAATAAGAGAGATTAAAAAAGTTCATTAAAATGAATTGACGTACGAACCCTTCTTAGTGATATTATAGAATATAAATAAATTCTAAATTGCATTATTTAGTAATGATAATTATAAAATCCAAGGCAGAAAGAAATATTATCATTTATACCATCAATTAATCAGGATTAAATTTGATTACAATAAATAAAAATGTGGTAAAATTGAAAAAGAACTTTTTTAATTTTACCACATCGTAATTAGATCGCATTAAAAGCTTTTACAGCTACATTATAAAATAAGGTATCTATTTAAATAACCATTCTATATTGTTCTGGCTTTAGCATTGATATCTGGTTTTATAAATGAAGTGTCATAACCGCCAAACATTTTGATATAAGATTGAATTGAAGTACCGTATGCATCAGTGAAAGTGCGTTTCCCTTTATATTTAAAAAACTTTTTAACAGATCCTGCACCTCCTAAATGTGCAGCTGCCAAAATCCCTGATTCAGTGATATGAAGACCATTAATTACTTTGCCTTCATACTTTTTTATTTCTCTTTTTAACTTCCACTTATTTTTAGCTAAAAGAGCTAAAAATGCCTTTTCCTGCAACTCTGGACTATTTAAAAAAGTTGACTTATCATAAATTCCAACAGACTTTAAAGTTTCAATACCAAACTGGTATTTCCCCATATATCCTAAGGAATTAATCTTTTTATATTTACTTTGCGATTCTTTGTAACCTAACGCTTCTCTAAAACCTACAAAGAAATTTCCAGTAAAAGGGATGTTTAAGTTATCGTATTCTGCCTGTTCTTGAGATGGATATAGGTAGTGTGTACCATCTTGTTCATTAATAAGAAACCAAGGACTAGTTTCTAAATTTAAGGGTTTAAAACCTGAGCTTAAGAAAACTGTAATTACAGTCAAACTTGTATAAAAATACCACTTCTTTATCATAAATTGTTTTTCTTCAAAACGCTGTCCCGTTAAGAAATTTCTACGCGCAAAGATACAATAAAAACATTTACGCTGATTATCAGATAGTTAAAGTTTTCTAAAAATGGATTAAGTGCTATTTTTTATCGGTAGATCGTAAAAATAATAATTTATATATAAATATAATACCACTATTTAAATCGGAAAAAATTATTATAAATATTGAAGATACGCATTAAATCTTAATTAAATTTCAAATAAAAGTTTATAAATTAAGTAAATTTATGATTTAAAATTAAGTGAATATGTCACTATTTATGAAAATTGCATTAGCTGCAAAAGTCTATAAAAATCAATTATTAAATTACTTTATAAGTCTTGGGGAAAACAATTAAAAGCCAACAAGAAGATTATTACCCTATCATAATGCGCAACATAACATTAGTAAAAGCAATCCGTAAAGGACTTTTTACATAAATTTTTTTTTAGTTTTTTGATGAATGGTATATAATACGTTAAAAAAATTACAACTATTTAATTATAGATTTATACTATGTTTCTGTAGATAAAAATTCTCAGCAAATGTTATAATGGAAGAGTATTATATTTCAGAATGTTGCTGTAAAACGTAATTAGCATTAAATTAATATCTGTTAAATTTCAATATTATCGTTTCACCCCTTTACTGTTAATCCAATCTGAATATTTTTTTGCATTTTTATTATGTTCCTCTAAAGTTACCGCAAACTCATGGTAACCAAAGCGATCAATGCTTGCACAAAAATAAATAAAGTCATTTTTTTCAGGATTTAATACTGCTTCTAATGCCGTTATATCTGGCATTGCAATAGGTCCAGGAGGTAATCCGACGTTCATATACGTGTTATAAGGATGTTTCGTTAATAAATCATTGTAAAAAACGCGTTTAATTATTTGTTCAAAATCATTTGATTTCTTTTTAAGTGCATAAATAACGGTTGGATCGGCTTGAAGTGGCATTCCAGCTCTTAACCGATTCAAATACACACCTGCGATTCTAGGTCTTTCATCTTTTTTTACTGACTCTTTATGTACAATCGAAGCAAGGGTTGTTACCTCAATTGGTGTGAAACCTTGCTTTTCCGCTTTTGCAACTCTTTCTTCTGTCCAAAAATTACGATACTCCTTAATCATCTTATCGCGGAACTTTATTGCAGTTGTATTCCAGTAAACTTCGTAAGTATTTGGAATAAACATTGCCAAAATATTATCTTCATTAAACCCATTTTCATTCATAAAAATAGAATCCTTGATTGTATTTAATAATAAGGTACTGTCAGGTTCAATTTGTGAACCGATGCGACCGGCTAAATCCTCAATTCGCTCTTGATTATTAAAGGCTAATTTAACAGCAGAATTAAGCCGCATTGCCTTAACTAATTCATAGCTATTCATGTCCTTAGTTATTAAAAAACGGCCAGGTATTACATTAGTAGTGTACCCTCTTTTATCAGCTACCATATCAAAATGATCCATGTTGTCTATATATGGTGCAACTATATTCTTGACATCCGTATATCTCGAATCAGTAGGTACATAAACATATACTTCACGTTCCGTAAATTTAGTGTTTGGTGAAAAAATTTGTCGTAAAACCACAATTCCATAAATAAGTAAAATTGAAATTAAAACGACGGAGACTATTGTGATAATTTTTTTAATGTTCATGTTTTATATTTTTTAAAAAAAAATAATGATATTCTGTATTTATATTTTGGATGTTCTTGCTTGAAATTATAGCCTAAAAATAAGGATTAATTAATTGGTACATAGCTTCATCTTTATACTTTCCTTTAACTAAAATCCACCCTGTTTTAACGCCAATTTTTTTAAATCCAAATTTAGTAAAAAGTGCATTACTTGCTACATTTTCGGTGCCAATATTTGCGAATAATTGATGTAAATTTAAATTTGAAAAGGCATATTCAATTAATAGTGCTAATGCTTCTGATCCAATATTTTTATTTTTATTTTCATTCCCTCGGATTACAATACCAACTCCAGCCCTATTATTTTTTGGATCAAAATCAAATAAATCGACTAATCCAACTGCGGGAAAATCTTGATCCTGACAAATTGCTAAGCGTAATTGCTTAGCTTCATAAATATCTTGATGCGCATTTTCTAAATATTGTTTCACTAAAAACCTACTGTATGGCGTATGAGTATTACTTACCTCCCAAATGTTTTGATCATTTTCTATGGCATAGATAAATTCCAAATCATTAGGTTCCAATGCGCGAATATATATTTTCTTCCCCTTCAATGTATTCATTTTATGTTTTATGATTTAAGAAATGGAAATTACACCTTGGAATACATATTCAGCTGAACCTGTAAGAGTCACTTTGGTAAACACTGATTCATTTTTATCAAAAGAAACAATTAGTTTTCCACCTTCAACGTCCAAATTAATCGTAGTAGAGTTAGTTTGGCCTAAAACATTCATGGCAATTGCAACAGCTGTAGCGCCAGTGCCACAAGAAAGCGTTTCATCCTCTACTCCCCTTTCATACGTGCGCAAAGCAAATGTATTTTGATTAATTTGCTCGACAAAATTGACATTACTTCCTACTTGTCCGTACACGACTCCATATCTTATTCTTGCTCCATTATTTTTGACATTGTAATTTTTTAGGTCATTTACTAGCTCAACGTGATGAGGAGAACCGGTATTTAAAAAAACATATTTCTCATTTACTTGTACATTATCAACATCTATCATTTGTAATGAGACAAGTCCGTCATCGCTGATAGCAGCATGATGCAAACCGTCTGTTGCTATAAAAGTAGTACTACTTTCAATAATATTTAGCTTTTTCGCAAAAGCCACTAAACATCTTCCACCATTTCCACACATTGAACTTTGATTTCCGTCAGAGTTATAATAAACCATTTTAAAATCAGTTACTAAATCATTTTCTAATAAAATTAACCCGTCAGCACCTACACCAAAACGTCTATCACACAGATGCGCGATTAACTTATTATTTTCTTTTGGAAAAGAATTAATTCGATTGTCAATCATTACAAAATCGTTTCCTGTACCTTGGTATTTATAAAATTCTAATTGCATTTTAAATTGTTTTTAAAACCGTAAAAGTACAAACTATTAACTAAATGTTAATCATTGTTAAAGAGCGTTAAACTATATTTTAAAAAACGTTTTTAGTGTTAATTTTACAAATAAATAATTTTTTTAATAATAATTGAATATGAAAAAATTTTCAACACTCTTTTTGGTGTCGCTTTTAAGTGGTGCTGTTACACTTGGAGCATACAAACTATTATTTGATACTAACGGCTATTTTGCAAACAATAATAATTCAGGAATTACAACGGCATCAAATTTTCAAGGTAAAAAAGTTGGTTTATCCGCTGAGATTTTAGATTTTACTGAGGCTGCCGAAAAAACGGTTCATACGGTAGTTCACGTAAAAAATGTTTCTAGACGTACCGTTAGCAATCCAATTCTAGAATATTTTTACGGTTACAAAGGTGGTCAAACACAAGAACAAGTAGGTACTGGCTCAGGAGTAATTATTTCAGAGGATGGTTATATCGTGACTAATAATCACGTGATAAAAGGTGCTTCGGAAATTGAAATCACTCTAAATAATAAAAAAACATATCAAGCAAAACTTATTGGAACTGATTCTAAAATGGATATTGCATTGTTAAAAATTGATGCAGGTGAAAAACTTCCTTATACCGCATTTGCTAATTCTGATTCTGTTAAAGTTGGTGAATGGGTTTTGGCGGTTGGTAACCCTTATAATTTAACTTCTACGGTAACTGCTGGAATTGTATCGGCAAAAGCCAGAGATTTAGATACTAGCGGAATTCAATCTTTTATACAAACTGATGCTGCCGTAAATCCTGGAAATAGCGGAGGAGCATTAGTAAATACGAGAGGTGACTTGATAGGAATAAATACAATGATTTCATCGATGACCGGGTCTTATGTTGGATATTCATTTGCTGTTCCATCTAATATTGCTAGAAAAATTATTGAAGATCTAATGGAATTTGGAAATGTGCAACGTGGAATTCTGGGTGTTGAGGGCGGGGAACTAAATGGAAGCGCTTCAAAAGAATTAGGTATAGCGCAAACTCAAGGATTTTATATTAGCAGAGTCACTAAAAACTCTGGTGCAGAAAAATCAGGATTGTTGAAAGGTGATATTATCGTAAAATTAGATGAATTAAATATTGCAACATTTGCTGATCTTTCAGGATATATTAATACTAAAAGACCAAATGATAAAATTCAAGTGACATTTATTAGAGATGGAAAGTCTAAAACTATTCCAGTAATTTTGAGTAAAAATGAATTTTTTAGCACAGAATTTAAAGGTATTGAGTTAGAAAATATTGAAGCTACAGACAAGAAAAAATTTAAAATCGACTATGGTGTTAGAATTAAAGCTATAAATAGTCAAAGTTTAAAACAATACGAAAGTGAGCTCGTAGGGAATATCATTTTAAGTATCGATAATGTAAAAGCTGTTGATGTGGAATCAGTAGCAAAAATTTTAAGCAAAAAGGAAGAAAGCCAAACAGTAAGAATTGAAATGATCAATAAAAACGGAGAAATAATGCGAGTAATTTTATAATCCAATTTTAGTAGAATAATATAAGGCCATCTTGAGATTCAAGCTGGCTTTTTTATTTTTGAGATAGTTAATAAAATAAGCTACGAAATCGATTGAAATAGGTATTTTTGCAGCAAATTTTAAAAAATACATTAAATTATTTTCATTAAATTTTCATTATGGCAATTACAACTTTATACGAAAAAGAAGTTTCTTTTCAAGCTGACAGACGACGTGCAGGCGTAAAACTGATTAAAATTATTAGCGATTTATGGTATGACAAATCCATTGAAATGGTTTTATTCCGCAATCAATTAATTGATCGAAATGTTAGTGATATTATAAATCTTCATGGTTATGCAGCCGAATTTGTGGGTAAGCCCATTTCTATTTTTAATTCGGTAAAAATTGCAAAAGCTATATTAGAGTTAGACCTTCCGCCAGCTAAATTAGACATTGGTAAGTTAGCTTATGAATATGCTTTAGAAGAAGATAATTACCAAGACGTAAAATACTTTGTAATTCACAAATTAAAAAACGCTAAAAACTGTGAAGAGATTTTTCCAAAAGATGTTGTGCTTTATGGTTTTGGACGAATTGGGAGATTGCTTGCTCGAGAATTAATGTCCAAAACGGGAAAAGGAAGTCAGTTGCGATTGCGTGCAATTGTAACTCGTGATAAAAATGATGCTACCACCCTTGAAAAAAGAGCATCATTGTTGCGCTACGATTCCATTCATGGCGATTTTGAAGGATCAGTTATTGCTGATGTGAAAAATAATGCATTAATCATTAATGGCACAACTGTTCATATTATCACAGCTAATTCTCCGGAGGAAATCGATTATACCCTTTACGGAATAGCTAAAGCTTTAGTTATTGACAATACAGGAGCATTTACAACTCATGAAGCACTAAGCCGACATTTAGTTTCTAAAGGTGCTGATAAAGTACTACTTACTGCACCAGGAAAAGGAGTTCCCAATATCGTTCATGGAGTAAATCAAAATGAGTACAATCCAGATGAGATTGATATTTTTTCGGCTGCATCTTGCACCACTAATGCTATTACACCAGTTTTGAAAGCAATTGAAGATACTTTAGGAGTGGTAAGAGGACATTTAGAAACGATTCATGCCTATACTAACGATCAGAATTTAGTTGATAATATGCATAAAAAATACCGTCGTGGTAGAGCAGCAGCCTTAAACATGGTTATTTCTGAAACTGGTGCAGGAAGAGCTGTAGCAAAAGCATTGCCGTCGCTGGAAGGAAAATTGACCTCTAACGCTATTCGAGTGCCAGTTCCTAATGGCTCGCTTGTAGTGCTAAATTTAGAAGTTTCGAAAGCAACTTCAGTGGAAGAAATCAATGCCATAATGAAAAAATACGCTTTAGAAGGTGAGCTGGTAGAGCAAATAAAATATTCTTTGAATAATGAATTAGTTTCATCAGATATTGTGGGAACACCGCAACCTGCTATTTATGATAGTAACGCCACAATAGTTTCTAATAACGGGAAAAATATTGTTCTTTATATTTGGTATGACAATGAATATGGCTATAGCCATCAAGTAATAAGATTAGCAAAGTATATTGCCAAAGTAAGGAGATTTACTTACTACTAATATTGAACTAAAATCAATAATAAATTTTAAAATTATTCAACTGCACTTTAATCTAAATTGATAAATGATAGCCGTTTTGTTGAAAAGCAAAAACGGCTTTTTTTTAGCTTTATATTAATTTTTATAAATAAATACTCAGATAAATGTAAAAATGAAAGCACTTTTTCACAAAAGCAATTGTTACTTATTTAAATTTATTGTTTAAAACATTGCAAATATTGTTTCTCAATTATAAAATTATTTTTATTAATTTAGATGCATAAAAAAGTTTTATTAATTACAAAATGTACTAATAATTATGAAATATATAAAATCATCACTATTCTATCTTCTATTATTTGTTTCAGCAATTGCGTATTCGCAAAATGAAAAATCAAAAGATTTTAAAGTAGAGTTCGAAAAATTTACTTTAAAGAACGGACTGCAAGTCATCTTGCACGTCGATAGATCAGATCCTGTTGTAGCTGTTGCGTTAACTAGTCATGTGGGTTCAGCAAGAGAAAAAGTGGGCAGAACAGGATTTGCACATTTATTTGAGCATCTACTTTTTTTAGAATCAGAGAATTTAGGCAAAGGTGGATTAGATAAAATGAGCGCACGTATAGGTGGTGAAGGAGCAAATGGATCCACGAGTCGCGACCGAACTAATTATTTTCAAACTGTTCCAAAAGATGCGTTAGAAAAAATGATCTGGGCCGAAGCCGATAAATTAGGTTATTTTATCAATACGGTAACAGAACCCGTTTTAGCTAAAGAAAAACAAGTGGTAAAAAATGAAAAAAGACAGAGTTATGACAATAGACCGTATGGACATACCTCTTCTGTGATTTCTAAAAATTTGTATCCTGAAACGCATCCGTACAATTGGGAAGTAATTGGTTCACTTGAAGATTTGCAAAATGCTACTCTTGAGGATGTAAAAAATTTTTATAATCGCTGGTATGTTCCTAATAATGTAACATTAACTATTGCAGGAGATTTCGATGTAGATCAAACTAAAAGTTGGGTCGAAAAATATTTTGGAGAAATAAAGCGAGGTGAAGATATTCCAAAAATGGAGAAACAAGCAGTAAGCTTGACAACAACTAAAAAATTATATTACGAAGATAATTTTGCACGATTACCGCAACTTACGCTCACCTGGCCTTCTGTTTATGAATATCATCCTGATAGTTACGCGCTAGAAGTCTTGGCAAGTTATCTATCTAAAGGTAAAAAAGCACCTCTTTACAAAACACTTGTTGAAGATAAAAAGATCACTGATGCCGTAGCTATTTATCAGTACAATTCCGAAATTGCTGGTCAATATATGTTAAGTATAACAGCATTTGAAAAAATAAATCTTAATGCTGTAATGGATGGCATCAATGAGGCATTTAAAAACTTTGAATCAAAAGGAATTTCGCAACAAGATCTTGATAGAATTAAAGCGGGACAAGAAACTGCTTTTTATACAAGCTTATCGAGTGTTCTCGGGAAAGGTTTTCAGCTGGCTCAGTATGAGATTTTTGCAGGAAATCCAAATTATATCATTCAAGATGTGAAAAACATCCTTACAGTAACTACGCAAGATGTGATGCGAGTTTATCAAAAATACATTAAAGGGAAAAACTTTATTGCCACTAGTTTTGTTCCAAAAGGAGAATCTAATCTTATTTTAACTGGCTCAAAACTGGCAACAGTAATAGAGGAAAAAATAGTTGAAGGTAAAGAAGATGCTTTTGATGCGAGTATTGTAGCAACTTACGAAAAAACACCATCGTCATTTGACCGAAGTGCTGAACCTGCTTATGGAGAAAGTCCTGAAGTAAAATTACCTAAAGTATGGAAAAGCAAATTATCATCTGGCTTAACCTTAATAGGAATTGAGAATTATGAAGTACCGTTAGTACAATTTCAACTACAAATAAAAGGAGGAATGCAACTTGAAAAATCAAATAAAATTGGAGTTTCAAATATGCTAGCTGATTTATTGACTAAAGGCACAAAAAATAAAACTCCAGAACAATTAGAAAATGCTATTGAAAGTTTAGGAGCTACAATTAGCGCTTATTCTTCTGATGAAGGAATATTTATTGCTGGGAGTTCACTGGCAAAAAACTATAAAGCAACTGTTGCATTAGTAGAGGAGATAATTCTTCAGCCTAGATGGGACGTGAAGGAATTTGACTTAATAAAGCAAAGCACGTTGAGCCAAATTCAACAGCAAAAAGCTGATCCGAATAGCATTGCTAGAAATGAGTTTAAAAAATTAGTTTACGGAAAAGAATCCATTTTATCTCACAATAGAATAGGGACTGATAAAAGCGTAGAAAGTATTTCAATTGATGATTTGAAAAATTATTATACGCTAAATGGATCGCCATCAGTTTCAAATTTTCAAATTGTAGGTGCCGTTTCAGAAAACGAGGTCATAAAATCAGTTTCTACTTTAAATAAAGAATGGAAATCTAAAGTCGTTGTATTTCCTATGATGCCAGCTACTACTGTTGTTACCTCATCTAAAATATATTTTTATGATGTTCCTGGTGCAAAACAATCCGTAATTAGAATAGGATATCCTGCGCTTTCAGCTACTGATCCTGATTTTTATCCGGCTACTATTTTAAATTACCGTTTAGGTGGTGGAGGATTTGCATCACAACTTACACAACAATTGCGTGAAGGAAAAGGATATACGTATGGAATAGGATCGTCATTTACAGGATCTAACAATAAAGGTCCGTTTAGTATTGCTAGTGGTGTTCGTTCTAATATCACATTTGAATCTGTAAATTTAATTAAAGAAATATTGAATGATTATGGCAAAAATTTCAATGAAAATGATCTCGATATTACTAAAGGATATTTAATAAAGAGTAATGCTAGAGAATTTGAAACATTAGGTGCAAAATTAGGTATGTTGTATAACATAAGCAATTATGGGTACAGTGATTCTTATGCAAAGGAACAAGAGGGTATTGTAAAAAATATTTCGATAGCAAATATAAAAACGCTGTCAGATAAATATTTAAACGCAGATAAAATGATTTACTTGATAATAGGAGATGCTGAAACACAACTAGGGAAACTAGAACAAGTTGGTTTTGGCAAACCAATACTTTTAAATGATTCTGCCGTAAAATATTAAATTCTCAGCTAAAAATGCTGGCGTATAATAATACGAATCGTTTTTAGCCCGGAAAGAAGTGAAAAGCCCGGACTACAAAAAGATAATTTTTCTTATCCTGAAAGAGCGAATCCCGAAGTTTCGGGAGAAGCTCTTTCAGGATTTAGAAAAATTTTTTTTTAGGGAGGACTTGCAACGGAATGCTGGATTTAGCTCCTTAAAATATTACTCAGCCATTTCATCATAACGCTGCGGAACTTGCGGGTCATAGAGCGCACAATTGAATTCTTCCATTATATTGACTAGCGTGTCCATTGTTTTACCTTCGGTACCGTAGCAGTCAATTTTTATACTTTGCGGCGTAGTTCTAATGTGAAAAGCACCTACTCCATCGTTGTTTTTCCAACTTCTGTCATCTACTTTTTCCCACTTTAAAAATACTTTTATGATTCTATTTAGAATAACCTGAATAGGAAGCACCTCTAGTCCATCAATTTCTGATTGTTCTTCGATAATAGCTTCGTACACTTCGTGGTGATTTAGGTAAATTCCTTCTAGATAATTCCAAAAAAGTAATTCGTACATGTTAAGATCTTTAAAATTGAAATAATTAGATTGAAATCTAAAACTATTTAATCGGTTAATTAATATTCAAAAGTTCCGTATTCACTGCTAATCGTTAGCTTTTTACCATCTGATGCGGTTACTCGGCCTACAATTTGAGCATCAACGTTAAACGATTTTGAAATTGAAATAACATCTTGAGCAATAGCTTCGGGCACGTAAATTTCCATTCGGTGTCCACAATTAAAGACTTGATACATTTCTTTCCAGTCGGTTTTTGACTGCTCTTGTATCAATTTGAAAAGTGGTGGTATAGGAAATAAATTATCTTTTATGATGTGGAGATTTTCAATGAAATGTAAAATTTTGGTTTGAGCACCGCCACTGCAATGAACCATTCCGTGAATCTCGTTAGGACTATATTTATCTAAAATTTTCTTAATAATAGGCGCGTAAGTTCGTGTTGGCGAAAGCACTAATTTTCCAGCATTGATAGGTGAATTTTCTACCTCATCAGTCAATTTCACTTGACCAGAATAGATTAAGCCTTTAGGAACAGCTGCATCATAACTTTCTGGATATTTCGTAGCTAAATATTTTTCAAAAACGTCATGTCTCGCTGATGTTAATCCATTACTTCCCATTCCGCCATTATAGCTTTTCTCATAACTTGCCTGACCAAAAGAGGCTAAGCCTACAATTACATCACCAGTAGTAATATTTGCATTGTTGATGACTTTACTGCGTTTCACTCTTGCAGTCACAGTTGAATCGACAATTATAGTGCGCACAACATCACCTACATCGGCAGTTTCGCCTCCCGTTGAATGTATGGTTACACCAAAGGTTTCGAGTTCTTTTATAAGTTCTTCGGTGCCGTTTATAATAGCAGAAATAACTTCGGCAGGAATCAAGTTTTTATTTCGACCAATAGTCGAAGAAAGCAAAATATTATCAGTTGCACCCACACACAACAAATCATCAATATTCATGATTAAAGCGTCTTGTGCGATACCTTTCCATACTGAAATATCACCCGTTTCTTTCCAGTACATGTATGCTAAAGAGGATTTTGTTCCTGCCCCATCAGCATGCATAATTAGGCAATAATCACCATCTTGAGTTAAATAATCTGGTACAATTTTACAGAAAGCTTGTGGAAACAATCCTTTATCAATATTTTTTATGGCATTGTGTACATCTTCTTTGGATGCGGAAACGCCGCGAAGTGCATATCGATTTGAAGTATCTGAACTCATGTAGTCTAGTTGTAATATCTGTTTTTAGGCAGTTAGTTATTAGGCAAAGATACTTATTTTTTAGTTTTATGAAAAATGATTAAATAATAGAGTTTTAAAATAAAGATGTATAATAATTATGGCCTTTTTTAAGGTTTAATAGTATATAAAATAAAAATTTAGCGTTTTTAAAACAAGTAATAATTTATCGTTTAAAAAACATTTAATAGAAAATCAAACTGTAGACTATAAGATGCATTTAGATTGATCTTTAATTTTCAGTAAAGTGATTACGACAAAAAATACCTGTCCGTGTAGACAGGTATTCCCTTGCAAAATTTCTTTATACTAAAGATTAAAGAGTTATTATTCCCAATCTGGCATATAGCTATTAACAAATAAAGATTCTCTCTTAAATGTATTTGAGCCTGAAGGGTTAACGTCAGTTTTAAAAATAGTTCTTTCAGATGTTCCATCATTAGATGTATTTACAAAAACAACTTCAGCTTCATTAGGAGAATAACGGGCATCAAAATCATTTGTTCCAGCTATTTTTTCCATACTGAGTTGTATTGACTTTGCTGTATCAAAGTTATATTCAAATATTCTATTATCTAATTGTCTATAATTTGAACTTTCATACTGTGATACATCTTTTGTGTAAAGCAACTTATTTCCAGTCACTGAGAAATCTAAGCTGCCAAGAGCTCCTGTTTGTTCAGATAAAACTGTACTGATTACAGATCCAGTTGGACTAATAATATAAATTGCGGCGTTATATCCATCACTATCATTAACCTTTATTGCAATTTTACTACCATCGGCACTCCAATCACATTCAGAAATGAATTTGCCATTTGGCGTTTGATAAATCTTTTTTAAGCCACTTCCGTTGCTATTAATTTCATACAACTTATCAAAATTTGGATAAATTATTTTATCTCCAGTATCATTCCATGAAAATCCAATATAATCTGGATTAAATCCTGCAATAGGAACAGAATTAGTAATTTTCATTTTATTAGAACCATCTGGATTCATAGTGTAAATATGACTTTGAGTTCCATTTGATTGAATATAAGCAATTTTGCCTGATTGGTTATTTTTTCTTGGTCTCCAACTATTATTTTCTGAATTGGTGATTTGATATAAAGTTTTGTTTTGATCAGCGGCATAAATAACATTATTAAAATTAACCTTTTTGACAATCAAAAATCTTGTGATTGGAAACTCAAGAGTTGAAAAGGTAAAAACAGCGCTTAACACGGGTTTACTTTTTGAATCAGTTACAGCAACTTGCCAGAAATATTTTATTCCATGTAATAGATTTGTTAACAAAAATTCCTTTTCTTTTATATCACTATACACGGAAACGGTACTGTTTTTATCATTACGTAATGTGACTTCATAAGTTAAAACATCACTATTAGGATCAGTAGCATTCCATTCTATTTTCGTACTTAGATTTTGTCCTACTGCACCATTTAAAGGTGCAACAACAGTTGCTTCTATTGGAGGTATATTTGTTCCGGTACTTTTTGTTAATTCAAAAATCACTTCACTAGCTAAATTTTTATTGATTGTTACAGCCTCAAATTTAGATAAGAAACCTTCTTTTTGTGCTTGAATTGAATATTCTCCAACTTTAACATTAGGTATTGTAAATTTACCTTCCGCATCTGTAAAAACAATACTTGAAGTAGGACTAGAAAATACTTTTACATTTTCTAATGGTTCAAAGGTTTCATTAGAGACTACCTTTCCAGAAACCGAACCATACACATCAGCACCACCGTTAATTTTATCTTCCGCACACGAAGAGAAAACAAACATAATAACTAATAAAAAGATTAAATTTTTCATTTATCTATTTTTTAAAATTTTAATTTATAATTAGTTACCTCGGTTTTTACCAAAATAATAAGTAAGACCTACACCAAATTTATAATAATAATCATCTCTAATTCCTGATATTAAATAATCAAGATTATCACTAAAACTGATATTATATTCACCAAAAATCCTTATTCCTAAATTTCGTGTGGGTAAATATTCTAAACCAGCACCAAATTGAACTTTAGTAAAATTATTTTCTGCTTTTGAATTAAAACCATAACCTCCTCCAGCATAAATAAAGGGTGAGAGCTTATCTTTAGGTAATAGTATCCATTCCGTATTTAGATTTAAACTTACGTAGGAGGTATCGATACTATTTTTATTAGCTAATGCAAATATATTTGTAGATGCTGACAACAAGAAACTAGGTGACAATGCTAATTTAATACCTGCTGCAGCAAATGGCCGAGCTTTTGGACTTGAATAATCACCATTTATTAAAGCAGCTCCTCCAGAAAGTTCAACACCAAAGCTTGCTCGTTTGGTATCTAATATCCTATTATAAATTTTTGAATTATCCGCAATTTCATTATCTTCTTTATATTTTTCAAGCAATGCTTCTACTTTCTCTTTAGGATCATCAGTCATTAATATTCCATCACTAATCCCTTCTAAAACAATCGATTCTACTGCTTTTTCAATAGCTTCGCTTACAGCCATTTGAATAGGTTCATTAGTGGTATAACCAGTTTCAACTTCTAAAAGTCTTTTAAAATTTACATAACGAAATAAACTTTGGTCAACAGCTTGAGATAAAATTGTTTTAGAAATATAAACCGATTTTAGAATTTTTCCATTAGAGGTAGAAACCATTCTTAGGTAGATAGTCACTCTATCTTGGCGATATTTTACAGATCCGCCAGCGCCAAAATAACGGGCGCCGAATCCACCCGTTATAATATTAGAATCATAAGATATTATTCCACCTTCTAATAATACACCGGCATATAATAACGGGGTCAACTGAGGATCGTTTGGATTTGCATTTTTATTATATTCCTGTCGTGTGGAACGAATTAAATTTCGTTCTTGAAGTAAATTACCAACATTTTCCCTTTCAATAGGTATAAACCATTTAGAATCTTCCAATGCTTTTATTAAAATTGAAGTAGCACCTTGAGTTACAGCAGTACTAAAACTGCTCCCATTCTCTTGAGGTTTATATTGTCCTGTTTGATCTCTAAATTTATAAACACCTACAACAACTTGTTCTTTAGGGGTTGGTAAATTTTTTAACAAGGAGGATGCAGCTGTTCCTTCTCCAATAACTGCTTTCTGTAAACCAGTGGGTTGATTATAAAAACCTGAACAACTGGATAAAAAAAGGAACATAAATAAAGAAACGTAGGTTAAGATTCTCATATTATTTGTTTGGGATAATGATTTGGGTTTGTTCGCCTGTTTTAGTATCAAGAATATTTAAGGACAAGCCTTCTGAAGTTGGATATATATCTATCGAGTAGCTACCAAATGTGTATGATCCCTCCGATAATCCATTTGTTCCAAATTGCTGTTTATACAATAAACTAGAAATTTGACCTAATAACTGTGAATTTAAACTTTCTTTAAATTTTTCTAAGTCAGTTTTCTGTACTTTTTCAGGAATTTTATCTTTAAATTTATTCTGATTTTCCGCGCTACTCATCAGCCATTGATAATTAAAAGTATCGCCACCAAAAGCAGGATTAACAGGCTTATAAACTAAAGCTTGAGCTTTACTTTGATAGGAGCAAAAGAGCATGATTGTCAGAAGGGATATGTATTTTATCATAAATTCAAAACTTAATATTGTGTGAAATATTTACGTTGTTTCTCCTTTTCCTTAAAATAAAAATAAGTTATTTTCGCAGATTCAGTAGCTACGGCATCTAAAAACTCATCATCAGGTCGAGCCATAAATTCATAAATAATCTCATTATTGATCTCTAATGAGATTCTAATATTTCTGCCAAAACTTAACTCTTCATTTATAAAAACTATTTCATTTCCATTTATCCCGATATCATTATAATAATAATAATATTTATCGTAATAATCCTTACCAATCTTTGTTTTAGTATTATCAGTCACTATTCCTTTCAAAATAAAGTTTCCGTCAGGTGGAATTATTTGGGTGTTATTTTTTTTTTTATCATTATTAAAAACTAATCGTTCTTTACTAATAACTTGCATTTCTTCATTAAAAAATAATAACATAATAATGATTTCATCATCTTCATTGATATTAACCTGCGTTGATGATAACTTTATTTTCTCACCTGGTTCAAGTGTTAAAAGACCTTCTTGTACATTATTTGATTTATTATTTTTAGTTGACATACTATTTTTAATAACAGATAACGTGTAAGAAGCACTTTTTGTAATATCGATCAAATTTTCAGCAGTCCCTGTAATTTTAATACTGTTCTCAGTTCTTTCTATATCAATTTTAGCTTTTATTTGATCTTGCGGTACATTATTTTGAGCATAACAAAAATAATTACTTAATAGTAAGATAATTAAAGTGTAATTTATGCTTGCTAACTTCATCTCTAATTTAAATTATTTATAATTATTACAGACGCACCATTACCGGATTGACTCACTTTAAGATCTTTGGAAATGGAGTTTGTTCCAATACTTTTTATATTTTGATTATTACCGTTTTGTAACATCTCTGTGTTTACATTATAATTTGTTCGATAAGAATAATCATTTATAGTATTATTGATGCCATTTTGATAAATGGAAGCAGTAATAGTTTTAGCATCTTTGATTAAATTATATTCATTGTTATCACCATTTTGATTCACATTCACTGATGATAAATCTGATTGCACATTTAACAGCGTTTGATTATAATTTCCTATCTGTTGAATAATTACAGCACCAGTTTTATTTTTTGATAAATCTGTTTTTACATTATTATTAGTACTATTGTTTGCAGCTAAAAGTATATTAATAGCTAAATTCCTTTCAGTAAGCGATTTACCACTATTTTTATTTAATGCAGAGTATTCCTCATTATTTTGAGACAATATGATTTGAGTAAAAGATAGAAAAATCACACTGAGTATAAGATATGTATTTTTCATTTTTTTTGTTGTTATTATTAAAAAGATGAGACGGTTATAAAACCATCTCATCTAATTAAATTATTAAGATATAGATATGATCTTAGTTACCTTGGTTAACAATTATTGTATTTGCAGTTCCATAAGAGAAATTAACAGCTGCATGACCCATTCCATTTTGAGTTACAGTGGCGCTGTTAGCTACACCAATTTGTAAAGTATCGTTTAACAATTGATTACCGTTTTGCGTGTTACTTGCCATATTGCCGGTACCATATTGATAATGATTTGAAATATTTCCATCTCCTGCAGACTCACCTCCTGAGGAAGTTTGTGTTTGATATGATGTGTTTTCAACTCCACCTTGACTAGCATAAGCTACATTAAAGTCGCCATTCTGAGTTTGAATCGCATAGTTATCAGAATTTGGAGTAAATGGAACAGGAACTGCCGCTGCTGCTGCTAATTGGCTAGGACTAAATACTGATGGTCCAACGGGCTTTTCGTTTCCTGAAGTCCCTTGATCAATAGTTGCCATATTTTCGTTTCCTGTTTGAATTTGTGATGCCCAGTCTCCTCCTTGTGTTGCAAGTGGTGCACCCGCTATTTGATCTTGCCAGATCGTAGCATTATTCTCATTACCAAGTTGATTTTGAAAAGCCTCATTATCCTGATTGCTTTGAGATATGAAAGCTACATTTAACTTTCCGTTTTGCATAACATCAGCGCTATTTCTCATTGCTGCATAAGATCCTGGCAAAATTCCTTGATACACTTTAGAAGAGTTTGTAGATCCATCCTGATCAACTTTAGAACTGTTCAGTCCACCAAACTGATCAACAAAAGATGATTGGTTATCACCAAGTTGACTCACACTAGACGTATTACCCTGAGCAAATGATACTGCTCCTACAAATAGCATCGCTGAGACGCTTAAAATTACTTTTTTCATAATAAATATATTTAATTGGTTGTTAATACAAATTATCATGTAGGTTAAAAAAGTGAGCAGGGGATACTCCTATTTTTCGTAAAATATAACAAGAAAATTAATATGATTATTATTTTTTCTTTTCCTTTACATGTCAAAGATAGGTAAGAATGATTGTTATAACCAAGCGTAAACATTAGGTTTTTAACAATTTAGCTAATTTTTCGATAAACTGTAATTCAAATACGATGAACTACAAGGAAAGGAATTTTTTTTGTAGGAATAGTTTGTTTGTCAATTATAGGATTATAGAAATAAGTTATATATTTAATAGTTTTTGCTAGAAAATGAATTATTATTTATGAAATGTATTTTCAATGTTGTGCTAATCAATTACTATTTTGTAGTATTCATCCATAAATTTAGATAATAAACTCAAAAAACAATATGGAATAACGTTTTAGGCATAAGCATTAAATAAAAATTACTTCACAAAAAAATACATTGTATTAGTACAAAAAGCTTCCAGCTATCTTAACTAATTACAGTCTCTGATAAATAATACAACTCAATAGTACACGGTAAAATTTCAATTTAATAATACTACTAAACACTTTAAAAATGAATTTTTGATGATTACCACCTAAAAACATATTGTCATATTTTAATCTTAGTTCCTAAAAATTTATATCCACAAAATTTCAATTTACAAAGGAGAGATAAGGAATGATTTAAAATGCTTTAATTTGTTATGCGGCGGCATTTTAATGATTAATAGAAGTATTACCATCATTATTTTGTGAAAAATCATTAACAACTCAACTCTATTTTATTTTTAATAAAATGACACCATTACTGATTGGAAATGGTTACATACTTTAAAACTCCACATAGATGATTTTTTACATTAAGTTCTTGATTGAAAGATTTTTTTACTCTGCAACTCTGACTAGTGTCAATTATGTTTTAATCACTACGTTAAGTTTTAATTTTGAATTTACAAAATTTGTAAAAGAATAAACTCAATTAACACTTCAGCTGCTAAATTGCTATTGCTTTATGAAAATTATAAATTAGATATAACAGCGTACCCTAACTTACGTTTTATTGGCGTAATAAAATTTATATCTATTTACAATTATATTATCTTCCTACATTAGCCACTTTTTTACAGTTCATAAAGTCCAATAGTTGATTTATCGTACATTTTCAATTATTTTGATAAATTTGAGCACCTTAATTGCGTTACAATTTGAAAATTTATTATTTACTACACATATCTAAATATCTTTAAAATTTGCTTCTGTACTAAGTATTTAAGTGATGCAGTAAATTTATATTAATATCTAATGCTGTTAAAATTAAAAAATGCCCATCCAAATTAAGGACAGGCATTTATAAATAGTTATTATTTAGTAAAAAGTAGTTCTCGATACTTTGTCAAAGTCCAAATTTCATTATCGACAAGTAACTCTAATTTATCACAATGTTTTCTAATGATTTCAAAATAAGGCTTAACCTTATTACAATAAACTTCTGCCATTTCTTGAGCATCAGTTAGCGTGTTAGCCTTTTTTCTTTCATTAGTCATCTCAACAACATTAAAGTTAATGCCTTCTATATGTTTAGAAATTTGTTTAATAAGAATGATTTGCTCTTTAGCAATGTTTTCAAAATCATCTCCAAAAATATCCTTTAACCCTTTGACATTCGCTATCAATGTATTTTGGTACCGGATAGCAGTTGGAATAACATGATTTTTAGATATATCTCCTAAAACTCTACCTTCGATTTGAATTCTCTTAGTATATTCTTCTAACTCTATTTCATACCGTGCTTCTACCTCAATATTGTTCATAATATTAAGCTCTGAAAAAAGATCCAAAGATTTTTTAGAAATTCGAGCTTTCAAGGCTTCAGGAGTTGTTTTAAAATTACTCAATCCTCGTGCTGCAGCTTCTATTTCCCATTCCTTACTATATCCATCCCCTTCAAAAAGAATTTTTTTGGAGCTTTTAATATATTCTCTTAAAACATTAAAGATTGCATCATCTTTTTTCATGTCTTTTGAAAAGATTAAAGCATCAACTTCTACTTTAAAATCTCTTAGTTGTTTTGCCACAATGGCATTTAAAGTGGTCATTGAATTAGAACAGTTAGCTGTCGATCCAACGGCCCTAAATTCAAATTTATTTCCTGTAAATGCAAATGGAGATGTTCTATTTCGATCTGTATTATCTAAAAGAACATCTGGTATTTTACCTACAACATTTAGTTTTAAGTCGGTTTTCTCTTCTGGTGATAACTTTCCAGCGGTTACACCCTCTAATTCTTCTAATACTTTTGTTAATTGGGCACCAATAAAAACTGAAATTATAGCAGGTGGTGCTTCATTTGCGCCTAATCTATGATCATTACTTGCCGATGCAATTGCAGCTCTTAATAAAGATTCATTGTCATTGACTGCCTTAATCGTATTTATAAAAAAAGTTAAAAACTGCAAATTACTCATTGGAGTTTTACTTGGACTTAATAAGTTAATTCCAGTATCTGTAGCTAACGACCAATTATTGTGTTTTCCAGAACCATTAACACCTTTAAAAGGCTTTTCATGAAATAAAACTTTAAAATGGTGACGTTCGGCAACTTTTTGCATTACATCCATTAATAGACAATTATGATCTACTGCAAGATTAGTTTCTTCAAAAATAGGTGCTAATTCAAATTGATTTGGTGCCACTTCATTATGACGTGTTTTTACTGGAATACCTAATAACATACATTCTTGCTCTAAATCTCTCATATAAACAAGTGCTCTAGTGGGTATCGATCCAAAATAATGATCATCCAACTGTTGCCCTTTAGCAGAAGTATGTCCTAATAAAGTTCTACCTGTCATCATTAAATCAGGACGGGAGTTTGCTAAAGCACTATCAATCAAAAAATATTCTTGCTCCCAACCTAAGGTAGCTGTAACTTTTTTTACATTTTTATCAAAATATTTGCAAACCTCTGTAGCAGCTTCATCAATTACAGTAAGTGCCCTTAATAAGGGAGTTTTAAAATCTAAAGCTTCGCCGGTATAGGAAATAAAAACAGTTGGAATACACAAAGTAGTTCCAAAAATAAATGCTGGAGAAGTGGGATCCCATGCAGTGTACCCTCGTGCTTCAAAAGTATTTCTGATGCCTCCATTCGGAAAGCTTGAAGCATCTGGCTCTTGCTGAACTAATTGTGCCCCACCAAATTTTTCAACAGGGTCACTTCCATCAGGAAAAGTTTCAAAAAAAGCATCATGTTTTTCAGCAGTTATACCTGTAAGTGGTTGAAACCAGTGTGTATAATGAGTTACACCTTTTGAAAGTGCCCATTCTTTCATTCCCATTGCAATATAATCAGCTAATTTTCTATCTATTTTACTGCCATGCTGAACTGCACCTTGAACACCTTTGAAAGCGTCAGAGGTTAAATATTGTTTCATTGTTTTATCGTTGAAAACATTTGAACCAAACAAAGCTGATTTTTTATCTGATTCTTCAAATTTTACCGGCTCTCTAGTGGATGCTTCTCTTAAAGCTTGGAAACGCAATGTTGACATAAAAATTAGTTTAAATTTAATAGACCCTGTTATTTTGATGCAAATATAAAATATTTGATACTTTCTCAATGCTATACCATCATTTTTTATGGGTATAGATATAATTTTTATCACATTACCATAAAAAGAGTAAAATATTTGATAATTGTAAAACCAATTTTATTATTTTTTTTATGATGTTGTAAATATGAATTAAACCAGATGTAACAACTTTCATTTAAAACGTAATAAAATTTAAAAACCAAAAAGTATCTTTACCGTCAATACAAAAAACTATTTATGATTGTCTGGATTATTTTTTTGACTGCTGTTTTAATCTTTTTAGCGCTTGATCTTGGTGTTTTTAATAAAACTCCGCATGTTATCAGTACAAAAGAAGCTGGTAAATGGACGGCAATATGGGTAACATTATCTTTTCTTTTTTCAGGAGTAATTTATTGGCTCTATAATACTAATTATATTGCAAACCCTGATAATTTAGAGCCAGCAACAGCGGCAATAAAATTCATTACAGGTTATTTAATTGAATTATCGTTAAGTATTGATAACATATTTGTAATTGCCATCATATTTGCCGCTTTTAAAATACCCCAAAAATACCAGCATCGTGTTTTATTTTGGGGAATATTAGGAGCTATAGTATTTAGAGGTTTAATGATATTTTTTGGAGTAATGCTTATCAATAAATTCACGTGGATGACTTACATATTTGGAGCATTTTTGATATATACTGCTATGAAAATGTTATTTAGTGGAGCTGACGAGCAATTCGAACCTAAAAAATCATTTGTTTATAAGAGTTTAAAGAAAATTATGCCAATATCGAACAACATTGACGGGGAACATTTCTTTGTAAAAAGAAGACACATTACTGCAGCAACACCGCTTTTTGTTGCTCTTGTTGTCATTGAAGTGATGGACGTAGTCTTTGCGATCGATAGTGTTCCAGCAATTTTAGCGATTACTAATGATCCCTTTTTAGTTTTTAGTTCTAATATATTTGCTATTTTAGGATTACGATCCATGTATTTTTTCTTAGCTAATATGTTAGCCAAATTCAGTTATTTGGAATACAGTTTAATTGCGATATTAAGTTTTGTTGGATTAAAAATGTTGCTTCATGATTTTATCAAACTACCAGAGTGGGTTTCTTTAGCTTTTATAGCAGTATCTTTAATTTTAGGAATTGTTATTTCATTACGAAAAAATAGTAACGCTTCTGTATCATAAAACATAAAAAAGGGAAATCATAAGATTTCCCTTTTTTAATTTAAAAATTAAAAATCAATTTTCTTGATTTTTTGTTGATCAACTTCAAGCGCTTTCATTACCGATTCAATATTATTTTTATCGATCGTTTTAGCAAATCCATCTGGTATAATTACCACTCTAAATGTTTGATTTTGAGTCCAACTAGCTTCTAAAGAATTCAAATTAAAATTAGCAGAAAGATAAATTTTAGCACTATTCCTTGTAAAATCAAAATTATAATCTAATGCTCCATTATTGTCAAAATAATATGTTTGTGGCATTAATCTCCAAACATCTTGACCATTCACAACATCATATAAATGATACATTAAAACGGAATCTGATGAACGCAGAAGCGGATCAAATAATACAATTTTACTATAATTGTTATTAGCATTAAATGATGCAGTAATTTCAAAAACTTCTGTTTTAGGAATATTGATAGGAGAATCATACACCTCAGTAACCTCAGTTACTTCGCAACTTTGTAGCATCGTTATCCCGATGAAAACTAATAGTAAGGTAATTTTTTTCATGATTGATAGATTAAATATTTTATAATTTCTCGATATTCATTAACTATGCCAAAATTTATTTTATAAATATTCTTAACTTTGAAATATGGAACAAGAACTAAAATTATATATGGTTATGCTCGGCTGCACACCTATAGGAAGGATTACAGAGCAACATGATATTTTCTTTGGAATCGGAAATTCGTTAAAAGAATTAGTCCAGAGCATGATTGATTTTTGGCCTGAAGCCAAAGGAAAAATACATATTGATGCGTGGAGGGAAGTCACCACTATTGATGATTTTATGATTACCATAGAACCTAAAAATGCCTCAACTAATACAGCTGTAGAAAAATTATTTTTTATAAATTTAGGTGGCTATAAAGAAAATGAATTTGAAGAGTATCATTATAAAATGCTTGCTGTTGCTGAAAATTTAGGATTAGCTTCTAAATTATCTAAAAAATCAGCCTTTTATAAACATTTTGGTTTTAAAGGCGCTACTTCTCATATAGATGAAAAATATGGAATTGATGTGGATGATATTTATAATGTGGCAGATATACTTAGTGAAAGCGTTAAAAACAAATATGCTATCAAAATTTCAAAATCAGAAGGTCATCTGCTGGAAGATCACTTACATATTGGATATCTCAAGATTGATAAAGTTAAATAAAAGCTAATTATATAATAGCATCCTTTTTAAAAAAGTCGATAGACTAATTAAAGTAATTTCTCAATAAGTGCAATTAAGTATTTATTTATAGCTATTTACCACGCATTGTCGAAAATTATCAAACTTCGCAAAAAAAGGGGTGCTATCAAGTTTGTTTTTTATTACTTAAACACTTTTAAAATTTAAGTTAAAGAGCTTAAAAACATTTTTTTAAAGCCATCAGGGGTAGTATTTTCGTATTTTTTGAAGAACCTTCCAAAATAGGAATTATCAGTAAATCCCAATTCATAAGCAATCTCTGATGCTGTTTTTTTCTCGTGGATTAATAATCGTTTTGCTTCTAGAATAATTCTATTTCGAATTAAATCCCCTGCTGAACTCTTCGTTACTTCATTGCAAACGGCATTAAGATAATTAGGACGGACGTGTAATATTGACGCGTAATCTTTTACAAAATGTTTTTCTCTAAAATATTTATCAATCAGTTCCTCAAAATGATAAATTAATTGCAGCGATTGACTTAACTCAGTGTTTTCATTGTTTGTTTTAAATAAACGATCCAATTCCAATAACATTAAGTTAAGTAAAGAATATAAATGTTTATCAAAATTATTTTCTTTTCCAGTAAACTCTTTTAACATCCAAATTGCAATCGATTTTAAATTTTCAAATTGCTCTTGTGAAACGGTAGCGTAAGGAATTTTGTGTCTGTATGTTAAAAATGAAAATTCACTAAGTTCATAATTTTGATGGCGCAGTGCAAAGAAATCATTTTCAAATACAATTATATATCCTTCAATTTTATCGTAATCAATCCATTGATGAATTTGCCCGTAATGCAAACATGTAATAGAAAAAGGTTCTATTACACACTCTTCAAAATCAATTAGTTGTTTACCGGAATTGTGTTCGTTCAACAAAATCATATTATAATTATGACGGTGCGGAACATCTAATTCTTTAACATAAGGGAGAAAATCAATCGTTTTATAAATAGAAAATTTCAACTTGTTTAGGGTTATCGTGGCAGAGTTGATATTTTTTATTTCACACATAATTTTATCCTAAAGAAGTAATTGTATAATATATAGCCCAAGCTGCAAAAGCGATAATTCCAGCAATAACCCAAGAAGGAACACTTTTGGGCGTTTCAGAACTGTCAATTAAAAACTGTTTTTGATTTCCTTTACCATAAGCATTAATCATCAATGGCAAAATTCCATCGACTTCATCATTTGGATCTAAACCATCAATAGTAATTGAAGGTCCATTTCTTACCATAAAGGGAATGATTTTAATACCTTCTTTACCAATTGGGTCTTTGCTTACTATTTTTAAATGATGTAATCCATCAATTAGTTTTCTAGTGTCTAAATCGAAATTTACGGGCGTTATAAATTCGCCTATTGGCAAAACGTCCTCATCAACAAATATAATCACTTTTGTTTTACTGTCCATATTCGTCAAAATTTAGGATGGTTCGTTTGATGTGATTGCTGTTCGTTTCTTTAGGTTGAACAATGTATTTCACTGAATAAAAAAGTGTTATCAAAACGATAATACTCATTCCAATCACTATGGCATAATCCAAATTTCCGTCTGGACCTGCGCCGTGTGCAATACCTTGTAAAATTTTTGGCTGCTGTTTCTCGCATACTGGACAGGCAAAAAGACCCACCGAAAAAAGACTAAATAGCGTTAAAAAGATTGATTTTTTCATGATATTTATTGTACTGGTGCAGTTGCTTTTGCAAGCTCCATTAATTTTTTCACTTCTTCTACTGTAACTTTTTTAGCATTATTACCCCAACTCGTTTTCTCGTGATTCATAATGGCTGTTACTTCTTCTGCAGTAAGACCTGCATTTAATCCAACGGCGGGCATAACACCATATTGTTCTTGAGCGTTGTAGCCATTCATAATAATGGCAACCATAATTTCAGAGTCGTCATTGAGCACAACTTTGCTTCCTTTTAAAGTTGGAAATGCACCAGCAAGTCCTTCACCGTTTTGCTGGTGGCAAGCCATACAATTTGCTGCGTATAAATCGCTTCCGTTTAATTCTGGTTCAACGCCACCTGCTGCACTCACTGCCTCTTTTTTCTCTTTCTTGTATAAAAATTTTGGATCTGGCGTACCATCTGGTAATTTAACTTGTTTTAAACTTTGTAAATAGGCCACTAAATTTAAAGCATCTTCTGTAGCCACCACGACTCCTTTTTGTCCTCTCATAAATGATTCAGGAACGGCAACCGTGATTTCGCCTTTTTCTGCTTTCTCTTTGACTTCAAATAGCCATGGATAAGGTGCCATAATGGACTGTGGCGTTACAATTCTAGGATTGTATAAGTGGACTAGATGCCAATCTTGACTTGGCTGACGTTCTCCAATAGTCGTTAAATCCGGACCAGTACGTTCGGTTCCCATCAAGGTTCCGGCATTTTGCCAAACGCTTGGTCTTGTACTTAAAGCATAATCCGCTGCAATTCCTGGGCGTTTTCCCCATGTTTTATCCATATCTACATTTCGGACTTGCTGCGTGTGACAGCCTACACACCCATTACTAATATAAATTTGTCTTCCTGCTTCTTGAGCCTCTGTCAGCGGAATAGCGCCGTATAATGGAACGCTGTTTTTTTGGTTGTACAAACTCGGAAGTACCGCTACAAAAAGTGTGAGTGTGCCAAATAGAAGTGCGACCGACGTAAAGAGTTTTTTATGATCGTGAAATATACTCATCGTAATTAAATTTTAGGTTTGGCCAAATTTGTTTCCAAATTTTGATTGATAATTTCAAATGCTTTTTCCTTTACATCAACATCCACAGTGGGTTGCAGCATTTTATACATATTGTAAACCAATACAATATGCGAAAGCCACATTAGAGTTCCTCCGATAGCTCTCCACAGCCAATACGGACCCATCATGACAACACTATCTATAAATGGAGCACCTTCAGCCCACATTAATCCTTTTAAAGTTCCACCAATCATTAATGGAATAGTGTAAAATTGCAATCCTATCAATGCCAACCAGAAATGAGCTCCAACCCCTAATTGAGGTGGTTCTTTTCCTGTAAGACGAGGGACAATAGCATAAATGCCTCCAAAAAGTAAGAAAGTTATAATTCCGTACATCGTAATATGCGAATGTGCTACCGTAAAATCAGTAAAGTGCCAAAGCAAATTAGTAGAACGAAATGCCTCTGCTGTTCCTTGAAAAGAACCTGTAAAATAATATATAATCCCTACTAAAAAGAACGGCAGAGAGTAACTGTTACTTATTTTACTCCAAGAACCTCTCATCGTCATTAGATAATTCGTAGTTCCAGCCACAACCGGAATTAACATTCCCACACTTCCTACAATCGCAACCGTTTGCAACCACCAAGGTATAGCACTAAAAACAAAATGGTGTGTACCAATAACCGTATAAAATAAAATTTGAGACCAGAAAGCCAGAACCCCTAAGCTGTAGGAGTAGATGGGTTTGTTCAGTTGTTGTGGCAATAAATAATAAAGCACGCCCAACATAGAAAACATAAACCACATTCCCACTGCTTGATGCATATAGTAGCCTTGCACGATAGTTTCACCAATTCCATCTTGTCCCATTGGGATATAACCAATAAATGCAACTATTAGAATAAAAATGTACGCACCAACGATGAACCAATTAGATATGTAGATTTCAGTAGTTGTTCGCTTGGCAATGGTCTTTATAAAATTAATTAAAGTAAGAATTAATCCAGCAGCCCAAATTGCCATAATAGGCCAAATAATCTCGCGGTATTCACCACCTCCATTATTGATTCCTGCCATGATGGTAATAGGTCCCACCAACATCGCAACATTTACACAAATTAGTGCTATCCAACCATTTTTTATACTATTTAACGGAGCATTACTGACCATAGGAACGATATAATAACCCAAGCCCATAATCCCAATCGTCGCCCATGCCCAAAAAACTAAATTAGTATGAACAGCACGAAGTCGTCCAATACTTAACCAACTTTGCGTATCAGCATCTGGGACTATAAATTTTATTCCTACATACTCCCCAACAGAACTACCTATAAAAAGCCAGACAACAGCTGAACCTAAAAACCATAAAACCAATTTTGTCAATGCAGGATCAATTTTTGGCCGTTTTATTGGCGGTCTTTTAGTGGCAAAAAATCGGTAATTAGTTTCAGAAGTGATGTTTTTTAGTAACCCTTTAGAATCGTGTGATACTTTGCCAGCAGAAATTTCGTTAGGTACTACTTCATAAGCTGATCTTTGTTTGATTTCCTCTAATTCTGTATCACTTGGCATATTTTGATCGTCAGATATAAATGCGGCAAATGCTTCAGCTTCTTTTAGTTTTTGAAAATTATTGTAGTTTCTAAAACTGGTAGTCACTTTTGAAACTAAATAAATCAAAGCGAAAAATAGCGGAATAAAAATCAATACCAAAGTAATTACAATTCCTGGCTCAGAGAAAATATCTTCTCTTTTTGCTGGCCCAGTCTGGGCAAAAATAATCTGGGGTGCTAGATAAATCAAACCTAAAATAGTTAGAGAAAGTCCCTTCCTGTCACTTTTTCTTTTTCTTTTTAATAGGTCAATTTCATTAGCATTAAGATTACTAATATGTTCTTTGAACTTGCTTTTTTGATGTTCCAGTTGGTCTTTGGCTGTCTTATTAGTGTTGGAAATCAGCGTTAGCAACAACACAATAATGGAAGCGACAGTGATTAAAACAACTGTTATAAGCACGTCTATGAATTCAATGGATTTGCCTGGAAAAAAACTAATGTCGGTGTCGTTTTGAGCAATAGCGAAAAATGGCTGGAAAAAGAGCAGCAACGTTACAGTAAATGGCTTTAGCTTAGATTTGAATAAAAGGTTTATCATTTGGAATATCATATTGACTATTTTGAAACACTACGTAAAAATAAAAATTGTAAAATGGTATTTTATGGTGTTAAAAGTTGTAATTGTGGTACTATTTACTGTTAACAATATTAATCAATTATTTGACTAAAGATTCCCAGTTCTGAAAATTTTCAGAATTGAGATTTTTATTATTGAATAAGAATTCAATCTTGTTTTCAATCCAGCTGAACTTTGTTCGATTATTACAATCTTAGCTAATGAATCTGCTTTTTTGTCTTCAATTTTTATAACTTCTTGCAATAGTAGTCTTGAGCTATTAGCACTATCTACAGTTTGCTTTTTTTGTATATTTGCTTAAAATAAAATTAGTTGCTATGACAACGATAACAATTAATGAACATACCAAAGCAGTTAAAACATTGCTGGAATTGGCAAAACTATTATCTTTAAATAATAAAACAGTTGAAATAATAGAGGAAAATCCATATAATCCTGAATTTGTAAAAAAAATTCATTAGGCTGAGAAAAATATTCTAGGCGGTAATTATGAAACTATTGATCCAAATGATTTATGAGGAAGTTTAAGATTGAAATAACACAAGTAGCAGAAAAAGATTTAGCCAAGCACTTTAAATCTGGTAATAAATCTAATATAAAAATGATTCAAAAAATATTATGCGAACTTGAACATTCTTCATTTCAAGGAGTTGGAAGACCTGAAAAATTAAAATATCAGTTTATAGATTTGTGGTCAAGAAGAATAAATCAAAAAAATCGATTAATTTATAGTTATTAAAAGTAACGTGACCATCTTTGTGATATTAGCAACCGGTCATTATTCTGACAAATAAAAAACCCCAATCTAAAAATTTCAGAATGGGATTTGCTGTTTTTAAAAGAATTCAAAACTATTTTAATCCACTTAAACTTTGTTCAATAGTCGCAATCTTCGCTAATGAATCCGCTTCTTTTTGTCTTTCATTTGCCAAAACTTTCTCTGGCGCACCAGCTACAAATTTCTCATTCGTCAGTTTGTTTTGAACTGATTTTAAAAAACCTTGTGTATAAACTAATTCCGTATTGAGTTTAGCGATTTCTGCCTCAAGGTCAATATTGCCAGTGATTGGAATAAAATATTCATTCGATTTTACTCTAAATGATAATGCACCATCCACTTTATCAGATACATATTCTAGTGTAGTGATGTTTCCTAATTTGATTACAACCCAATCAAAGTACTTCGAAGTTTTATCGTTATTGATCACCTTTAATTCGATTGCGTCTTTAAAAGCAATATTTTTGTCTTTACGAATAGTTCTAATTCCAGAAATTATTTCAATTGTATGATCAAAATCAGTAATTAATCCCGCATTAAAAGGTTTAATTTCTGGCCAAGTCGAAACAATTAATGCTTGGTCGGTTGTTCTTTCTGCAATAATTTGCCAAATTTCCTCTGTCAAGAAAGGCATAAAGGGGTGCAATAACTTCAAGTTATTTTCTAGCATTTCTATTGCTTTCGCAAAAGTTAAACTGTCTATTGGCTGCTGGTAACCTGGTTTAATAATCTCTAAAAACCAAGAACAGAAATCATCCCAAACCAGTTTATATATCGCCATTAAGGCATCAGAAATTCTATATTTTTCAAAATTATCTTCTATTTCTAAAAGCGTTTGTTGAAACTTAGCTTCGTACCATTCTACCGCCACTTTTGATGATTCGGGTTGCGCAATAGCATCTGAAACTTCCCAACCTTTTATTAGTTTAAAGGCATTCCAAATTTTGTTAGTAAATGCTTTTCCTTGGTTACACAATTCTTCGTCAAACATTATATCGTTTCCTGCAGAAGCACTCAAAAGCAAGCCAACACGAACACCATCGGCACCAAACTTTTCAATTAAATCTAATGGATCGGGAGAATTTCCTAGTGATTTAGACATTTTACGTCGCTGTTTGTCACGAACCAATCCAGTTAAATAGACATTTGTAAATGGTTTTTTGTCCGTGTATTCATAACCTGCAATTATCATTCTCGCCACCCAGAAAAATAAAATATCTGGACCGGTCACTAAATCATTCGTTGGATAATAGTATTTAAAATCTTCACTTTCTGGATCCATGATACCTCCAAAAACTGACATTGGCCACAGCCAAGAAGAAAACCAAGTGTCAAGAGCATCCACATCTTGAGTTAAGTCCGCAATACTTAGTCCATAGTTTTTGGTCTTTTCCTTGGCTAAAACCAAAGCATCATTTATGTTTTCAGCAACTACAAAGTCCTCCTTCGCGTCACCATAGAAATAAGCTGGAATTTGTTGTCCCCACCACAATTGACGCGAAATGTTCCAATCGCGAATATTGTTTAACCAATGTGCATAGGTGTTATTGAATCGTGCTGGATGCAATTTAATATCCCCATCAACCAAAACAGATTGAATGGCTGGTTTTACTAAATCCTCCATTTTCAGGAACCATTGATCTGATAAACGAGGTTCGATAACCGCTTTTGTTCTTTCGGAAGTTCCCACTTTATTTAAATGAATCTCCGTTTTTGCTAAAGCACCAATCGTCTCTAATTCTTTAGCAATTTCTTCACGAACTATAAAACGATCTTTTCCTTGATAATGCAATCCAAAACTATTCAAGGTAGCATCATCATTAAAAATATCAACAATTTCTAAATTATGTTTTTCTCCTAAAGCCATGTCATTCATATCGTGAGCTGGTGTTACTTTCAAGCAACCAGTTCCAAACTCGATGTCTACATATTCATCTTCGATAATAGGAATTACTCTTCCACAAATAGGGACAACAGCTTTTTTCCCTTTTAAATGAGCAAATCTTTCATCATTTGGATTAATGCAAATCGCGGTATCTCCAAAAATAGTTTCGGGACGTGTAGTTGCAATAGTGATGTATTCCTCCCCCAACGCCTTCAAAGGAGGTGAGCTATCGGTAACGGCTCCCTCTCCTTTGGAGAGGGCTGGGGAGAGAATTTTATATTTTACAAAGTATAATTTTCCTTTTTGCTCTTCATAAATAACTTCCTCGTCAGACAAAGTTGTTTTGGCTTCTGGATCCCAATTTACCATTCGGAATCCTCTGTAAATGAGTCCTTTATTGTACAAATCCACAAATGATTTTATTACAGAAGCTGACATATCAGGATCCATAGTGAATTTTGTACGTTCCCAGTCACAGGAAGCACCAAGCTTTTTAAGTTGTTCGAGAATTACGCCACCATATTTATCAGTCCACTCCCAAGCATGAGTTAAAAATTCGTCACGTGTTAAATCATTTTTATTGATTCCTTGGGCTTTTAATTTGGCAACTACTTTAGCTTCTGTCGCTATCGAAGCATGATCTGTTCCTGGCACCCAGCACGCATTGAAGCCTTTTAGACGAGCTCTTCTAATTAAAACATCTTGAATGGTATTGTTCAGCATGTGACCCATGTGTAAAACTCCAGTCACATTTGGTGGTGGGATTACAATAGTATAAGGAGTTCTATGATCTGGTTCAGAATGAAAATAATTATTCTTCAGCCAGTAATCATACCATTTATCTTCTATACTTTTAGCGTCAAATTGTGCGGGAATTATCATATAATGCAACTGTTAAAACCAAAATATTATGTTTGGTGTGATATTTGTAATTGGGATAGGCAGCAAAAGTAAATAATTCTGTACAGTATAAAAAGAGAAATAAAAAATTGTACATTAATTAAAAGAAACTATTTTTACTAAATGATTTTAAATAAATAAAAATGAAAAAAACTATAATTTTACTTGCATTAGTACTAATCAGCAGTATCGGTTTTGCTCAAAATGGACCTAAAATAGTATTTACTGCAAAGGATAATACCATAGATTATGGCACAGTTAAAAAGACAGATGATGGTTCACGTGATTTTAATTTTACAAATACTGGCAATGCACCATTGATAATCACAAATGTATTGTCAACTTGCGGATGTACCGTACCTACAAGACCGAACGAACCCATTATGCCTGGAAAAACGGGTAAGATTACTGTAAAATATAACATGGCTCTTGGGCCTATTAGAAAAACAATTACAGTAGAATCAAATGCTATTAATTATGATGGTGGAAGAGTTGCTTTGAAAATAAAAGGTGACGTTACAGCTAACTAAAAGATAATTTAAGATTTAAAAGTGCTTTTGAAAAATATTCAATAGCACTTTTTTTATAAAACATCATTAAGTTCAAATTTAAAGTTTAAGATCACATTATTCCGCTCTACTTCAAGAATAATCCATCTCGTATTTTCAGATCTAAAAATGGAATTGATATTTTGTAATGAATATTTATGTGTTGTTGCATTGTTTATTTTAATGATAATATCGCCTTTTTTTAATCCAGCAGTGGCGGCGGGAGAATTTTCACGAACATAGGCGATTTGGTAAACTGGCTTGACTTGAAACTTATATTTAAAATCTGCTTTAGTATTATAAGCACTATTTTCACTAAACTGTGAATTTACTTTAATTGTTTCTACTGGCACTGTTTCTTGAACCCATTGCAAGCCATTATGCTGTATATCTACGCCACTTTTATTATATGTAAATAGATCTGAATAGGCTTTATTTTTTTTTAAATATAAATTTTGATTATGATAATCAAACACAACATCAAATCTCTTGATGATTTCACCACCCACTGATCCCATTCTATCTGGAACCATCGTTACATGCTTAGTAGAAATAGAATCTGGAAAAGCCGCCATAAGATTTTTAAATTCAAATTTCTCCATCTGAAACTTTTCAATTCGCGCTCGCTTCCCTTCAATATCACCACTAAAACCCTTTCCTAAAAAGTCATTAAAATTTTTAGCAGGAACTTTTACCAGTTTAGATCGATCATCGAACAACCATACAGCATCACTATTTCCAATATCTATCAATAATTTTACTGGAATTTCTTGATCGTTTAACGTTACTTTGCTTAATAGATATGGTTTGAATTTCTCAATAGAAATAGGGATGGTACTAAACTTTTTTTCAATTTTTTTGCGGTTCTTTGGAATATCTTTATATACCACAATCTTTTTTCGACTATAATTTATTTCAACTAAATTATCTCTAAAAAATTGGTAACCAATAATACCATTTACCGGAATGCCTACATGCGAAGACAAGTTAAAGTCAGGGTCTAAAACAATGTAAAGCATGTGGTTTTTTATCTGTAAACCACTAAATTCTAAAGTATTGCTGGTGGATTTCAGTCCTTCAACAGCAGTTTGATTTCCCAACCCTTTGAGCATAATTTTTTCAGCATTAAAAAAACGCACTTCTTTTTTATCATCCAAACTAAATAAAATTGTTTCAGAAACGCCAGTGTCTAATAGAAAATTTAGTTCTATTCCATTTACCTTTATAGGCACAAAAACTAAATTATTTATTATTTTAAATGGGATTTTTATTTTAGTGACATCTGCATCAAACTGAAATCCTTTTTGGGCAAAAACTGGGGTAATAAAAATGGAAATGAAAATTAAAACCACTACTTTAATCATTGTCTTTGTTTTCAATAAAAATAATAATTTATTCCCAGTACAAATGTAGATTTAACAATTTATACACTTATAAAGTGCAATAAATTCGAAAAAAAAATCGCAAATTTGCAATTCAATAATTACGACTATGCCAACAATATCAAACAAAGGCAAATTGATGCCTGAATCTCCAATTAGAAAATTAGTTCCTTACTCAGAAATCGCTAAGAAAAAAGGAAATAAAGTATATCATTTAAACATTGGTCAGCCGGATATAAAAACGCCAGAGGTTGCTATGCAAGCTGTTAAAAACATTGATTTAACAATACTTGAATATAGCCACTCAGCTGGAAATGAAAGCTACAGAAAAAAACTAGCCCAATATTACAGTAATCAAGGTATTCCTGTAAGCATTGAAGATATCATCGTGACTACTGGAGGATCAGAAGCCTTGATGTTTGCCATGGGAAGTATTATGGATCAAGGCGATGAAATCATTATTCCAGAGCCGTTTTATGCTAATTATAACGGATTTTCAACAGCTTCTGGAGCAATTGTAGTTCCAGTTATTTCTTCTATAGAAACGGGATTTGCATTGCCAGCTATCGCCGATTTTGAAAAGTTAATTACTTCAAAAACAAAGGCAATCCTTATCTGTAATCCTGGAAATCCTACTGGTTATTTATACTCAAAAGAAGAAATTATGCAACTGGCTGATTTAGTCAAAAAGCATGATTTATTCCTTATTTCTGATGAGGTTTATCGTGAATTTACTTATGATGGTGATATTCATTATTCAGTAATGAATATTCCTGGCCTTGAGCAACATGCCATTATGATTGATTCAGTTTCAAAAAGATACAGTATGTGTGGCGCTAGAATAGGATGTATTGTTTCTAAAAATAAGGAATTGATGGCAACGGCAATGAAATTTGCGCAAGCGAGACTGAGCCCACCAACTATTGAGCAAATTGCAAGTGAAGCAGCATTAGATACTCCGCAAAGTTATTTTGACGAAGTCATTTCAGAATATAGAGAACGAAGAGACACACTTGTTGAGGAATTAAATAAAATTGATGGTGTTGTTGTAAGCAAACCAAAAGGTGCTTTTTATTGTATAGCACAATTACCTATTGCTAATGCTGATGCATTTGCACAGTGGTTATTAGAAAGCTACGACTTAAATGGCGAGACTGTGATGGTAGCTCCAGCAGCTGGTTTCTACTCTACTCCTGGAATGGGACTAAATCAGGTTCGAATTGCTTATGTATTAAAAAAAGAAGATCTGATAAGTGCTGTAAGAATTTTAAAAGCAGCTATTCCTGTTTATAATGATTTGCAGTCCAAAAAATAGAACACTTAAATTTCTTATAAATAATATTGTTTAATAAGATTAAGAAAAGCAATAGCAGCAATGTTATTGCTTTTTTTATTGTTTAAAATATCGAATGGATTAATCTCATTTTACATATAGTACAATTCTTGAGCTATAATTATGAATCGCTATTACTTTAAACTCTTTTACAAAGTGAAGTTTGAATTTGAAAGGTTATCATTTAATTTATTCGATTTAAATAAACTCAGATTAACAATTTCCTCAAATGATTGAATAGTTATGTATAAATTGCGACCTAGTTATTTCTAAATTCCTATAAAACGCATCTCGATACCACAAATAGTAGAAGCCATAGAAATTCTTTAATTTTTATTATTTATCTTTGCCCCTTAAATAAAATACACTCAATATAATAGTTAGTTTTAATGATAGATAAAGAAAAATTTCAAGAAGAAATAGGAGATAATCATTTTAGTTTATCCGCAGTGAATCCACTTAGAGATGATGCATTTGACATGTCTGATGATGAAAAAATTGAAAAAATAAAAAAAGACTTTGAAAGCATTCTTTTAACTCTGGGAATGGATTTAACAGATGATAGTTTAAAAGGTACTCCTAATCGTGTTGCAAAAATGTTCGTAAAAGAAATTTTTGCAGGTTTGAAGCCAGATAATAAACCAAAGGCATCCACTTTTGAAAATAATTATAAATATGGTGAAATGCTGGTTGAAAAAAACATAATTGTTTATTCCACTTGTGAGCATCACCTTTTACCAATTATTGGAAGAGCTCACGTGGCTTATATTTCTAATGGTAGAGTAATTGGTTTATCAAAAATGAATCGAATTGTTGAATATTATTCAAAAAGACCACAAGTACAAGAGCGGTTAACGATGCAAATTGTACAAGAATTGCAAATGGCTTTAGGAACAGAAGACGTAGCTTGTGTTATCGATGCAAAACATCTTTGTGTAAATTCAAGAGGGATCAGCGATATCGAAAGTAGCACTGTAACTTCAGAATTTGGAGGGAAATTTAAAGAAGCTCAATCGAGAAGAGAGTTCTTAGATTATATAAAAATGGAAACAAAATTCTAAATATCCCTAACCTCTAAAGAGGAATTATAGGGATAATGAATAATAAAATTAATTGAATTTTTGATAAAACACATTATCACAACTTATAGTTTAAGTCTCAAATATGATTTTAAAATTATTTAAAGAATTCAATAGAAAGCAAAATACGAGTGCGGTAAACTGAAGAAGTACACAGCTCTAAAAAAAAATACAATGCCTTTATACAAAACGCAACATTTAAAAATTTACAATTCACTTTCAAGAGAGAAAGAAACTTTCAAACCTATTCATCAAGGAAATGTGGGAATGTATGTTTGTGGACCCACGGTTTACAGCAATGTTCATCTTGGTAATGTGCGAACATTTATGTCTTTTGATGTAATTTTTAGATATTTTTTACATTTAGGGTATAAGGTAAGATATGTTAGAAACATTACTGATGTAGGACATATTGTAGATGATGAAGATGAAGGAGAGGATAAAATTGCTAAAAAGGCAAGGTTAGAGCAGCTAGAACCTATGGAAGTGGTCCAGCGTTATACGGTAGATTTCCATGAGATTTTAAAAGCTTTTAACTTTTTACCACCAAGTATAGAGCCAACTGCCACAGGTCATATTATAGAACAAATTGAAATCATAAAAACGATTATCGATAAGGGAATAGGTTATGAAGTAAATGGATCTGTTTATTTTGACGTCGTAAAATTTAGTGAGACCAATAATTATGGAATACTGAGCGGTAGGAATATTGAAGATATGTTGGCTAATACACGTGACCTCGATGGACAAACTGATAAGAGAAATCCACAAGATTTTGCGCTTTGGAAGAAAGCAGAAGCACAACATATAATGCGATGGCCTTCACCATGGAGCGATGGGTTTCCAGGCTGGCATTTAGAATGTACTGCAATGAGCACTAAATATTTAGGGAATCACTTTGATATTCACGGTGGTGGAATGGATTTGAAATTTCCGCATCATGAATGTGAAATAGCTCAAAATGAGGCGTGTACGGGTCAATCACCAGTTAACTACTGGCTTCATGCCAATATGTTGACATTAAATGGTAAAAAAATGGCCAAATCTACAGGGAATAATATCTTGCCTAGAGAAATATTAACAGGTGAAAACACTATTTTAAGCAAGACTTTCTCTGCATCAGTAGCGAGATTTTTTATGTTGCAGGCGCATTATAGAAGTATTCTTGATTTTTCTGACGATGCTATTGTAGCTGCTGAAAAAGGATATAAAAGGCTAATGGAAGCAATGAGTTTATTAGCTGAAATAAACCCTGCTGAGAAAAGCACCATAGATATAAGTAAATGGCAGCAGTCATGCTATAACGCAATGAATGATGATTTTAATACACCAATATTAATTGCACAATTATTTGAAGGAGTTAAATTTATAAATCTCTTAAACGACGGCAAAGAAAGTGTAACAGTTGCTGACTTAGAAATTTTTAGTAAGGCGATGACTATATTCATTTATGATGTTTTAGGACTGCAAGCTGAAAAAATTTCCGATGGCAATTCTAATAAATTAGAAGGAACTGTAAATATGCTTATCGATATGAGAAAGAAAGCCAGAGAGGATAAAAATTTTGCACTCTCTGATCAAATACGCGACCAATTAATAGCCTTAGGTATACAATTAAAAGACAGTAAAGAAGGAACTACTTTTTCTTTATAAATAAAAATTAATAAAAATGAGATAATTAAAAATGTGTTAATTATCTCATTTTCTATTTAACTATTTCCCTAAATAGACCATGAAAGTAACGGATCCATTTATAATCTTAGTTCGTTTTTATCAAATTGCAATTTCGCCTTTTACTCCCGCGGTTTGTCGCTTTGAGCCCACTTGTTCAACTTATATGATAGAAGCATTAAAAAAACACGGGCTATTTTACGGTGGTTTTTTAGGTTTAAAAAGAATTCTGAGCTGCAATCCCTGGGGAGGAAGTGGTTATGATCCTGTCCCCGAAAAGAAATGCAATCACCAACATTAACCTTTTATTGGTAGGAACTTTTCTTTTATTATTTATTTTTACAATCGATTAAAAAAACAACTATAAATGACACATGCTTTACACATCGTTTGGAATCCATCAGAAGGAATTGATTTAGGCTTTTTTATGATTCGCTATTACAGTTTAATGTTTGTAATTGCTTTTGGATTAGGCTGGTATATCATGAAAAAGATATTTGAACGTGAAGGTCAATCTATAGAAAAATTAGACTCATTATTCATTTGGACTGTATTAGCGACTTTACTTGGTGCCCGATTAGGACATGTTTTCTTTTATGATTGGGAATATTATCGCAATCATTTAATCGAAATCCTTTTACCAATAAGAGAAAACGCCAATGAGTCCTTATTCAATATAATTCAAGGTTGGGAATTTACTGGATTTCAAGGGTTAGCGAGTCATGGAGCGGCGATTTCTATTATAATTGCTATGTATTTTTATAGTAAAAATGTATTGAAGAAACCACAGCTTTGGATTTTAGACCGTGTTGTCATTCCAGTAGCAAGTGGTGCTATTTTTGTACGTTTAGGAAACTTTTTCAATTCGGAGATTATAGGTCATGAAACAACTTCGCCTTTTGGCATAAAATTTTTAAGAGATCATTTTAGTCCAATAGATGCTGTTAATGCTACGCAGATTCCCAATCCTACTGCGGCGTACGCAGCTATAGCAAATAACCCTACGTTTGCCAACTTCTTAGCGCAAGTACCAGCTAAACATCCAACTCAGCTATACGAAGCTTTTTTATATATTTTTGTCTTTGCCGTACTTTATTATATGTATTGGAAAACAGATAAGAGAAATTATACTGGCTATATTTTTGGAATGTTTTTAGTACTTTTATTTACCGTTCGCTTTATTGTAGAATCTGTAAAAGAAAGTCAAGGTGGTTTTGAAAGCGCTTTAGGGTTATTCTCAACAGGTCAATGGTTAAGTATTCCCTTTGTAATTATTGGATTATATTTTGTTTTTACTGCTAAAAAACAACATGTAAATTAATTAAAACAAGCTTTACAATAATATAAGCGTTGTCTAAATTTAATAGGTAACGCTTTTTTTTGAATTGGATTTTATAATGTTCCCACACCTTTTGCGTTTTTAAACTTACTAAAAAGCTAATTTCATTGTAGTATAATATTTATGCACTTATCAAAACAACTTCATCATAGGAAAAAAGAAATCATATAACATTAACTATTTTATTCTTTTAGTTAATTTTCATACATACTCCTTTATGATCATGTAAAAAAGTACTCATATTATCAATTATTTTTAAAGTTTTATTATTTAAATATGAGGATGTCAAAGAGGAAATACAGCACTATTATTTCTTAAAAGCTATAGCAAATTTAAAAAGTTATGGATTTAGCTCTACGCTTTTACGAATTAATCATTTGCAGCATTAGTGTAATTAACAAAATTTAAGTGCTGAAGACGAAGACCAATATTTTATACTGACTCTGCGAGACAAAGTTATAATGATGTACTTTAACTCTATAAATGAAGTTAAAATAGTTATAATTGTGTGGTTAAAAATTCGCTTAGAATAATAAGTTATAATAATTTAAAAAATAACCTACCATCCATTATCACTATCCGATTATAAGGTAAATTTAGTGGTGTTTATACTAAGGCGGATTCAAGTCATAAATGCAACTTTTTGCTGATTTATCAATTTATGTAAATATACTTGGTTTGGTGTTTTAAAACCAAATCTTTTTCTCGGT
>NZ_JAXCIA010000011.1:0-112114 GCF_035985025.1 Flavobacterium sp. PL11 | reverse complement strand
ACCAAATCCCGGGTCAGTGTCAAAATAATATTCGGCTGCCACAATCGGAGAAATAGTGTTTAGGTTGGGTTGGGTGTATATCACTTTTCGTGTGGAAATGCTCCATTTGTTGTTGGCATCTTTGCAACGAATGTATAAAAAATGAATGCCCTCGGTTAGATTTTGTGCAACAATGGGATAGTTGATTAAATTTAGCGTGTTACCCGCGGTAACAGTCGCAGTATTGGCATTACCAAATCCCGGGTCAGTGTCAAAATAATATTCGGCTGCCACAATCGGAGAAATAGTGTTTAGGTTGGGTTGGGTGTATATCACTTTTCGTGTGGGAACGCTCCATTTGTTGTTAGCATCTTTGCAACGAATGTATAAAAAATGAATACCTTCGGGTAAATTTTCTGCCACAATGGGATAGTTAATTAAATTTAAAATATTACCCGCTGTAACAGTCGCAGCATTGGCACTACCAAATCCCGGGTCAGTATCAAAATAATATTCGGCTGCCACAATCGGCGAAACAGTATTCAGGTTGGGTTGCGTGTACATCACTTTTCGTGTGGGAATGCTCCACTTGTTGTTGGCATCTTTGCAACGTATGTATAAAAAATGAATGCCTTCAGTAAGGTTTTGCGTTACAATAGCATAATTGTTTAGACTTAATGTATTGCCAGCATTAATTGTTACCGCATTGGCACTACCAAATCCCGGGTCAGTATCAAAAAAGTATTCGGCTTGGGTAATGTTTGTTTGAGAAAATAGGTTTACGACAAACAATAGAGCCAACAGGTTTATAATTGATTTCATTGCTTAAGTTTTTTTAGATTAATTTAAAAATTGCAATAGCAAAAATTAATTCGATTTGGCAGTAACATCAACTTGCAAAGTTCCGTTTAAAGGAATAGTTTGATTCAAAATGTTCATCGATTCTATGTAAGGCATTGAAAACGGATAACCTCTTTTGTTAAATGGGAAATTGAAACCAAAAATCCCTATTGGTGTGCCATCAACACCAACTAATGAAGCATTGCTAACATTGTAGTTATTTGCAAGTGAAAAGGTAAAATTATTTGCTGGTGTTATCGTTGTAAACGAAGGATTTACGTTATTAAAATTGCCTGTGCCAAGAAGTGCAGCCATAGTGGTTCCAGCAGCATTAAAAGAAAGGTTATTAGAAAGTATCGCATTTGAGATACCAATTCCTGTTGTTGCAGCGTTTTGCGAAATAAATATATTGTTGTTTGCCACATTAAAACAATTGGTAAAAACAGTAAACGATGGTTGGTTGCCAGTGGTAACAAAAATATTGTTAGAAACTGTGGTGTCAACAGATAATCCATTAAGAGGATCAAGAGAAGCACCTAAAACATTAAAAAAATTGTTGACTATCAGCCAGTTGTTACTATTAATGTCAGTAATGATACGACTCGTGATTATATTTCCTCTTACTACCCAATTATCAGCATTAGTTGCACTTATTTGATTTATCAAGTTATTTTCTATTGTAACGTTATTTACTTGTAGAGCGGTTCCTTGAAACATACTTATTGAAGCTATCTGCAGCCCCGAAATAGAACTGCCTGCAGCACTTGCTGCCGGAGTACCGCTAGATATTAGCGATATAGCACCTATGTTTGCACTAATTCCAGCGGTTACTTCTGGCGTGTGTCCTATTCCTCTAAAATGCAATTTTTTAGAAGTAGTACCACCTTCATAACTAGTTTCAGAAGGAGAAATGTAGATAAAATCATTGGGTTGCGCACTATTAATAGCGGCTTGCAATGAGGTGAAGTTGGCAGACGAATTGACATTATTATCGACTGTAATAATGTTTTGAGCGTAAAACGCGTTGGCTAACACTAGCGTAAAAATGGTTGCGATTTTTGTAAATGAATTTTTCATAATAATTGGTTTTAAATATTTAGTGTTTTACAATTTTTTGAGAATAATTATAATTTCCGTTTGAAATATTCAAAATATAAATACCACTTTGAAGTTTACTTATGTCTAATTTTTGGTTATTTACATTTTCTGATTTTTTTTGATATAATATACGTCCAATTAAATCAGAAACAGTTAGTAAACTATTTTCAATTGATTTATTAGTTGTTATATTGATGACACCGCTTGACGGATTTGGATAAATTGATAGTAATGGGTTATTAAGGGTTTCTGGAATTGACAATGCTTGGCAATTGGTGCTAACAAGAACTGGAATAGCACTATTTACAGTTAAACCATTTCCAAATGCCCCATTGTTTTGACCCGCTATATAAGTTGTACCATCGTTTTTAGAAAATATAGAATTAGAAAATCCTGATACAAAAACGCGGTTAACATCTGTAAGATTACTAACCTGAACTGGTAAATATCTGTTAGTTTGAGTTCCGTCGCCAAGTTGTCCATTATTATTATATCCAACAGCCCAAGCGGTACCATTATTTTTTACGAATAAGGAATGATATTGTCCAGCACCAATACTGATAATTCCAGTAAGGCTTTGTATTTGAAACGGAAGAAGTCTACCATCAGAGTCAGCTGTACCAAGTTGCCCAAAAAAATTATTACCCCAAGTCCAAACTGTGCCGTCTTGCTTTAAAAAAACAGTATGAAGACCTCCAGCAGCAATTGCTACAACATTAGTCAAAGGAACTAGTATAGGTTTACCATCTGCACCTCCTATTCCGCTCCCACCTCTGTCTCGTCCAGCAGTTTTCACGGTTCCATCGGCAGCTAGAAATATAGAATGTTCAATTCCAGCTGCTATAGCAACAATATTATTTACTCCAGCAACTTGTACTGGAATATTTTGGTCTTCGTTACCACCATTACCTAAATGACCTAAACCATTACGTCCGCAAGCCCAGACAGTACCATCATTTTTAAGAAAAAGCGAATGTTGATAACCTGCGGCTATTTTTATGATTCCTGTAAGAGTAGGAATTTTGATAGGAATCTTTGAGTTTGTTGTAGTGCCATTTCCAAATTGACCAAAATCATTTCTACCACATGCCCAAACTGTACCGTCGCTTTTTAAAAAAAGTGAAAAGCCGTCTTTTGAAGCAACAGCAATGATATTAGTTAAACCGCTTATTGTAGTTGGTGTTAATGTGTTTGTTGTAGTTCCGTTGCCAAATTGCCCGTCACTATTATTTCCTGTTGCTGTAACATTACCATTACCACATACAAATAAAGAGCATTCATAGCCGCTGGTAGCTGATTGACCATTAGCAAATGAAATTGTTATCATTGCTATAAATAAAGTAATTTTTTTCATGATTAATAATTTTATTGTTTAATAATTTTTTGAGATTAGTTGCAGCAGCTATTTGAGATGTAACTACTTTTTTTCTTTACTTAAATACTTGGTAGTAAGGTATCTATATTAATTTCTCTACTTTTAAGGGTAAGTATTGAAAATGATTTATAAGGGTTTACCCTTAAAAAAAGGATTGCCGCAGCTCTTGAATTTTTCGTCTTCTCAAATATTTTCAAATTAACTCTTAAAATAGCAGATTTAATTATAAAAAGTCGAAGGTTCTAAAAGCAGTTTGGAGGTTATTTTATTTAACACAAAAAGCGCATCCAAATCAATGGATGCGCTTTTAAATTTTAAGTTTATTGGAATTATTTTAGTCTTTCCAGCCCCATGGAGCTGCGGGTGTGGCGACTGCTTTTGTTAAATCAAAATTTACGGTAAAAAGTCTGTCTGAACCAATGCGTCTTAAATTGTAAGTAAAAGAAGTGTGGTCTAAAGTAATCCACCAAACATTAACAGCAGCGTATGGAATCAAATCGGTAGTTTGTTGATCTGCTGGAAAAAACTGAAGGGTAGGTGATCCAGAATTAGACGTTGTTCCACCATATTGTGTTACTTTATCTTCAGAGCCATCTTCAAGGCGGTGATCGTGTTTGAGCTGAATTCGGTCGTTTTTGTATGTTAATACCCAGGTTCTAGACTTGTCCTCTCCAACAAAAAAAGGAATTCGAATCGTGTTTTCATTGCAATTGCGCACATGCATTAGCAATTTTTTATTTCGAAAGGTATCGTTTTCAGCACCCTCCGTTACAGTGCCTTCAAATGATTTGCCGCATTGTTTTTGTAGGTTCTCCCAAAATTGTTTTGCTCCAGATTTGCTTTGGCTAAAAGCCAAAATAGAAAACAGCATCATGGTTAATACAAAGGTCTTTTTCATCTTTTTTTGCTAATATAATGAACTTAAACTATCTTGGTAATTCTTATTTTTTTAATAATAAAACAATGCAAGTAGTATTAATACAAGCTCCATTAATTTGGGAAAATCCCGAATTCAATCGCAAATATTTTGAGTCTAAAATCAATCTAATTTCTAGCGATGTTAATCTTATTGTACTGCCAGAAATGTTTACAACAGGATTTACAATGAATCCAATTCCTGTTGCTGAAACTATGAAAGGAGAAACGCTTATGTGGTTGAAAGCGATGGCAAAAGCGAGAAAAACGGCTATAACTGGAAGTGTTATTATCAAGGAAGACGGTAAATATTTTAATAGAATGTTATTTGCTTTTCCATCAGGTGCCATTCAATATTATGATAAAAGACATTTGTTCACGCTCGCCGGCGAAGATGAGCATTACACTGCTGGGAATAACAAATTAATAGTTGAATACTTAGGTTGGAAAATATGTCTACTTATTTGTTATGATTTGCGTTTTCCTGTATTTTCGAGAAATAAGAATGACTATGACTTATTACTATATGTCGCTAATTGGCCAAAAACAAGAACTCACGCTTGGGATGCACTGCTAAAAGCAAGAGCGATTGAAAACATGAGTTATGTAATTGGTGTCAATAGAACTGGCGAAGATCAAAACGGGCATTCTTATATAGGCCATTCGCAAGTGATTGATTGTATGGGTGAATATTTAGTTGCTCCAGAAGAAGCGGAGGCTATTTTCAAAACTACATTAGATCATACTATATTGCTTAAAATGAGAGATAAATTTGGCTTCTTAAAAGACCAAGATTTTTTTAAAATTAAAAATTAGCACTAGATTTCTTTTTATTGTCTATCTTTTTTTTTGGTTCTGGTATGTAGGGCATGCCTAAATCAAAAATTTGTTCTATATCCCAGTTTGCTCTGACATCTATTTTTTTTGAATAATAAATTACCTCTTCTGAATAGCGTTTTTCTAAATAATTACCAGCATCATATACTTTATTCTTATTTTCATCATAAATAGCGCGAAGTGTAAATTCAGCGGGTTCTAGTGAATTAAAATCAATTGTGGTATTATTGTCAGTATATTCAGCAGCTAAAACGGTATCTTTATCATCAAGTAATTCCACAATGACTGGAAATTTTTTAACATTTTCTAATTTAATACGAAGATTTCCATAATCAGCATAATCTTGAGTATTTACAGTATAGGTTAAACTGTCATTTGATTTTTCGAAAAAATCGGTTAAAGCACCAGGTAAGAGGGTGAAAGTATATTTCTCTAACGGCTCTTTTTTGAAATCAAAAAATAATTTTTGATTATAGTCATCATACTCTGTAGTAAAATCAACCGCACTAGAATCTTTGTTGATCAGTTTTATTTTAGAAATGTCAAATTTAAGTAAAGGCGTACTAGTTTCTAATGTAAATCGATTTCTAAAGTGCAAACTGCCGCTGATTAAGGAACTGATAGTAAGCGTATCTTTTTTTTGGTCTTTAATTTTTAATGAAAAATCTTTTATGTACTTATCTTTTGTAATTGAAATTGCTAAAGAATCAGCTTTTATAGGTTTAAACCATATTTGAATAGAATCTTTTTTAGGTAATTGAGTAATTGCAATAGGTAAAATTTGATTGTTGTTTTTAAGAACTATTTTTGGTCTGCCTTCAAATTTACTTAAATCTCCTTCATAACCCATAACTAATCTATTTCCAGCTGCTTGACTAGGTTTAAAAACTTTAAACGGCAGCACCTCTTTAAATAAATTTAATTCATAAACAGAGTCAGTAGGAATGGTAATAAACTGTTTTTTAAAACCAATTTTATCCGTTTTAGGATTGTATTTATTATTGTTGTTTTGATCTTTCATCGCTACAAGCAAATATTTCCCTGATTTTAAATTTTCTAAACGAAAGGTTTTCAAACTATCTAATGTATTGGTTACATATCTTGGCGTTTCTTTGTATACAATAGAGTCATTGTAATTTTCATTAACCTCATAAAGCATAATCGAAACAAATGATTCTGCTTCTTTATCATAAGCACTTTTTACAGTACCAGCAAGGCTTAAAGAATCAATATAATTGCCCGTTGAAAAAATATATTTAAACTGGCTATACGGATTGCCTTCATTATTATCCTCAATGCTTTGACCAAAATTAAAACTATAGGTGGTATTAGGTTGTAGGGTGTCTTTAATTTTTATGGTAATAAATTTACTAGCCGTTGTTGGGAGTATCAACGGTTCATTTTTCATTGGCGGCGAAATAATTAATTGCTTATTAAGATTTTTTAATTTCACATTTTCGTCAAATACAAGTTTGATTTGATCTCCTTTAAAGTTGGTATTAAAATTCTCTGGAAAGCTGTTTTTCAAAACAGGAGCAATCGTATCTTTTAATCCTCCCGTAATAGAGCCTCTTTTTGCGCAACCTACCATAATAAAAAGTACTGCAATTAAAGTGTATTTTAAATTGTTTTTCAACATATCAAATTATAATTAGAATCTACAAAATAACAATTATAATTCATGTGATTATTGTTTTTTACAAAATTATTATGAGCCTTTGATCAGCTAAGTTTTTAATGCTTAATTTTACATTGATATAAAACTATAAAACATTTATGTTTGGTTTATTATTAATAGTAACAAAATGTCACAAATGAGAAAGATAGAACATATAGGAATTGCGGTTAAGGATTTAGAAGTATCAAACATCGTTTTTGAAAAGCTTTTTGGCGCTGCAGCGTACAAATCAGAGGAAGTGGAAAGCGAAGGTGTTTCAACTTCTTTTTTTATGAGTGGACCCAATAAAATTGAGCTTTTAGCCGCTACAAATCCTGATAGTCCGATTGCGAAATTTTTAGAAAAAAAAGGAGAGGGAATCCACCATATTGCATTTGATGTTGAGGACATTGTTTCAGAAATTACTCGTTTAAAAAACGAAGGATTTATAGTTTTAAATGATGTTCCAAAAAAAGGTGCTGATAATAAGTTGGTTGCCTTTTTACATCCTAAAAGCACTAACGGGGTATTGATAGAATTGTGTCAAGAAATTAAATAAGTATTGTTCTAATATTCAGGTGGTTTGTAAAAAGTATTTTATTTTTTTTAAAATCTAATTAAAAAACATTTGGAGCAATCCAAAAATAGTAGTAATATTGCAAACTCTAAACCGGTCCTATAGCTCAGCTGGTTAGAGCACCTGACTCATAATCAGGTGGTCCCTGGTTCGAGCCCAGGTGGGACCACACTTTAAATCAAGCCTTTACAGAAATGTAGAGGCTTTTTTTATGAATATTAAATAAAAATTAATAATCAAAAAAGTAATTTTTTTTATTAAATTAAACCATTAACTTGCAGTTAGTTAATAAATAATCGAACGTTTCTATATTTAATTTCATTTTTTAAAAGCCATTATGATTTATAAAAAAACTGTCGTAACGTTAGTGTTGTTTGTATTTACAATCTTTAAAATGGTTGCTAAATCGTCAAGTCCTCCACCGCCAGATAACGGATTAGCTGATCCACCAACACCTCCTGTACCCATTGATGGTCATAGTACCTTAATACTTATACTTGCCTTGTTTTTGGGAATATATATTATTTACTCACAGATTATTAAAACTAAAAAAACTCCACTGTAAAATGGAGTTTTCTTAGTTTTACGCATCTATATTTTACTTATTGGCGTACAATCGAGAAACATATTTGCCAATTACATCAAATTCTAAATTTACTTTAGTGCCTACTGTGAAGGAGTTAAAGTTTGTGTGCTGATAAGTATACGGAATAATGGCCACACTAAATTGATTATCCTCGGAATCAACTACAGTAAGGCTTACGCCATTTACAGTTATGGAGCCTTTTTCGATAGTGATGTTATTGTAATTGCTGTCATATTCAAATGTGTAAAACCAGCTTCCATTTGTTTCATTGGCAACAATACACGTTGCGGTTTGATCTACATGTCCTTGAACGATATGTCCATCGAGTCGGTCTCCGAGCTTCATCGCTCTTTCTAAATTAACTTTATTGCCAACTTCCCAAGTGCCCAAATTTGTTTTTTTGATGGTTTCATTAATGGCGGTGACCGTGTATAAATTGTCATCAATAGCTACGACAGTAAGACACACTCCATTGTGAGCGACACTTTGATCGATTTTTAATTCGCTTGTAATTGTTGAACTAATCGTAATATTTACGTTAGTATTTTCTTTTTGTATATCTTGGATAGTACCAAGTGTTTCTATGATTCCTGTGAACATTCTTGTTTTAATTTACTAAATTTGCACTTCAAAATTAGTAATAAATAATGGTGTCATGATGAAAAAAGCAGAAAATATAATCGTAGGAATTTCTATTGGAGATTTAAACGGAATTGGAAGCGAGGTAATTTTAAAAACATTTGAAGATTCTCGAATGTTAGAATTATGTACACCAGTAATTTTTGCAAACGTAAAGCTGATGTCTTTTATCAAGAAAAGCATTCAGTCAGTTGCTGCATTACACGGTATTGATAAGTTAGACCAAATTATTTCTGGGAAAATAAATGTTTTAAATCTTTGGAAAGAAGCTGTAGACGTTAAACTTGGTGAAAGTGATCCGAAAGCGGGTGAATACGCTATAAAATCTTTTGTAGAAGCAACTAACGCTTTAAAGGAGGGAATAATAGATGTTTTAGTGACTGCTCCAATCAACAAATACAATATTCAGTCAGAGGAATTTAAGTTTCCAGGCCATACAGATTACTTAAATCAAGAATTAGAGGGCAATGCTCTAATGTTAATGGTTCAGGATAATCTAAGAGTTGGTCTTTTAACAGATCATATTCCTGTAAGTCAGGTAGCTTCGCAACTTACTGAAGACTTAATTATTAGAAAAATAGAAACCATTAGACAATCTTTGGTTCAAGATTTTAGTATTAATAAGCCTAAAATAGCAGTTTTAGGATTAAATCCTCATTGTGGAGATGGTGGTGTAATAGGGTCAGAAGATGATTTACTTATTAAACCAACCTTAAAAAAAATATTTGAAAAAGGGACTTTAGTATTTGGTCCTTTTGCTGCAGATGGTTTTTTTGGTAGCAATCAGTATGAGAAATATGATGCCGTAATTGCTACTTATCATGATCAAGGGTTAATTCCATTTAAGACATTGTCTTTTGGTAACGGAGTCAATTACACAGCTGGACTAGATAAAATAAGAACATCGCCAGATCACGGCACTGCTTATGATATAGCTGGTAAAGGAGTAGCCGATTTTAATTCCTTTAAAGAGGCGGTTTATTTAGCAATAGATATTTACCAATCCAGAAATCAGTATGCTGTAATTAGTGAGAAACCGCTTAAAACCAAAGAAAAGTAGTTGTCAACAAAAAAAAGTGAATAACATTATTAGTTTTGCAATAAATTTATATCTTTGCACCCCGTTCCAAAGTATCGGAATAAGGCCAAATTGTTGTTGAAATGAAGAACAGAAAACAATATTTAATTCCATTTATAGGATTAAAGCTAGGGAAACATCAATTTGAATATCAAATCAATAATTCGTTCTTTGAAATCTTTGATTATAACGAATATCAAGATTCTAATATCAAAGTAAGTGTAGTTCTAGAGAAAAAAAATACGCTTTTAGAAGTAAGTTTAAAACATAAAGGAACCGTTAATGTGCCTTGTGATTTAACAAGCGAAGATTTTGATCTACCTATAAAAGGTAAAATGAAATTAATTGTGCGCTTTGGCGAAGAATTTAATAATGATAATGAGGAATTATTAATTTTGCCTCATGGTGAATTTGAATTTGATATTGCACAATATATTTATGAAATGATTGTATTGTCTGTTCCTTTAAGACGTGTTCATCCTGGTGTAAAAGATGGTAGTTTAAAGACAGAAGCTTTGACCAAGTTGAATGAGCTTAAAATCAAAGAAATTAAAGAAGAGAATAAAGAAGAAGAAAATATAGACCCACGTTGGGACAAATTAAAGAAACTATTAACGGATAAATAATATAGTAAAATGGCGCATCCTAAGAGAAAAATCTCCAAAACAAGAAGAGATAAAAGAAGAACACATTACAAAGCTACAGTAGCACAAATCGCTACTTGTCCTATCACAGGAGAAGCTCACTTATATCATAGAGCATACTGGCATGAAGGCAAAATGTATTATAGAGGGCAAGTTGTTATAGATAAATCTGTAGCTGTTGCTTAATAAATTACTGTAAATAATATATGAACTCTCACATAGTGAGAGTTTTTTTGTTGTTTTTAATTTTTGTCAAATAAGAAGTTCCTTATCTTAAGTAATGGAATTTTTTTTGTAATTTTCACGTCTTTAAAAAATTTTCAAATAGGACTATTTGAATAGAAATAAATTGCATACAATGAATAAAATCACAGCCGCAATTACCGCAGTTGGAGCCTATGTTCCAGACTTTGTACTTACAAACAAAGCTCTTGAAACTATGGTTGACACCAATGATGAGTGGATTACCTCTCGTACAGGGATAAAAGAAAGAAGAATCCTGAAAGATGAGGATAAAGGAACTTCATTTTTAGCTATAAAAGCTGCGCAAGATTTAATTGCAAAAGCAAACATCGATCCTTTAGAAATAGATTTATTGATAATGGCTACCGCAACAGCCGATATGCCTGTTGCTTCAACTGGCGTATATGTTGCTACTCAAATTGGCGCTATAAATGCATTTGCTTATGATTTACAGGCGGCTTGTTCCAGTTTTTTATATGGAATGTCTGCAGCTGCAGCATACGTTCAATCTGGACGTTATAAAAAAGTGCTGTTAATTGGTGCCGATAAAATGTCATCTATTGTAGATTATAAAGACAGATCGACTTGTATTATTTTTGGCGATGGAGCTGGTGCTGTCCTGTTTGAACCTAACTATGAAGGTTTAGGTTTGCAAGACGAGTATCTTCGTAGCGATGGAATAGGCAGAGACTTTTTAAAAATTGATGCAGGTGGATCTTTGAACCCAACATCATTAGACACTGTAAAAGAGAACCGACATAATATTATTCAAGACGGTAAAACAGTTTTTAAATATGCAGTAACCAATATGGCTGATTCTAGTGAATTAATTTTGAAAAGAAATAATTTGACTAATGAAGATGTGGATTGGTTAGTTCCTCATCAGGCAAACAAACGTATTATAGACGCCACAGCAAGTAGAATGAATCTTGAAGATGCTAAAGTGCTTATGAATATTGAAAAATATGGAAATACGACTTCAGCGACCTTACCATTAGTACTTAACGATTTTGAACATTTATTTAAAAAAGGAGATACTATAATATTCGCAGCCTTCGGTGGCGGATTTACTTGGGGATCTATTTATCTAAAATGGGCATACGATAAAAAATAAAATTTAAACTAAAAACAAATAATTATGGATTTAAAAGAAATTCAAAATCTAATCAAGTTTGTAGCAAATTCAGGAGTTGCAGAAGTAAAGTTGGAAATGGATGATGTAAAAATCACTATAAGAACAACAATAGAAGGGCATGCAACTGAAACAACGTATGTTCAACAAATACCGGCGCAAGCGCCACTTCAACAGGCGTTTGCTCCACAACAAGCTGCTCCTGCTGTAGTAGCAGAAACTCCAATTGCAGAAAACGCTCATTTTATCACTATAAAATCACCAATTATTGGAACTTTTTATAGAAAACCATCTCCAGACAAGCCTATGTTTGTTGAAGTAGGAAAGACAATTGCTAAAGGCGATGTGCTTTGTGTAATTGAAGCAATGAAATTGTTTAATGAAATTGAATCTGAAATTTCTGGTAAAATTGTAAAAATATTGGTTGATGATATGTCACCAGTTGAATTTGACCAACCTTTATTCTTAGTAGATCCTTCATAACATTTTAAATTCCAATATTTTAAATTCCAAGTTCCAATGTCTGGATATTTGGAATTTTGAACTTGTCATTTGAATTTTAAATTTTTAAAACGATGTTTAAAAAAATATTAATTGCAAATAGAGGGGAAATTGCATTACGCATTATCAGAACTTGCAAAGAAATGGGAATTAAGACTGTCGCTGTATATTCTACTGCCGATGCTGAAAGTTTGCATGTCAAGTTTGCGGATGAAGCAGTTTGTATAGGTCCACCTCCTAGCAACCTTTCCTATTTGAAGATGTCAAATATTATTGCTGCTGCCGAAATTACAAATGCAGACGCAATTCATCCTGGTTATGGTTTCCTTTCTGAAAATGCTAAGTTTTCAAAGATTTGTCAGGAACATGGTATCAAATTTATTGGCGCTTCGCCAGAAATGATTGATAGAATGGGAGATAAAGCTTCGGCAAAGTCAACAATGATTGAAGCTGGTGTTCCTTGTGTTCCCGGTTCAGTAGGGATTTTAGAATCATACGAACAAGCTTTGCAATTATCACGTGAGTTTGGTTTTCCTGTAATGCTAAAAGCAACTGCTGGTGGTGGTGGAAAAGGGATGCGTGCAGTTTGGAAAGAAGAAGATTTATTAAAAGCTTGGGAAAGTGCACGTCAGGAATCTGCCGCTGCTTTTGGAAATGACGGCATGTATCTGGAGAAATTAATTGAAGAACCACGTCATATTGAAATCCAAGTAGTGGGTGATTCTTATGGCAAAGCCTGTCACCTTTCAGAGAGAGATTGCTCCGTACAAAGACGTCACCAGAAATTGACGGAGGAAACGCCTTCTCCTTTTATGACCGATGATCTTCGTTTAAAAATGGGTGAAGCTGCTGTTAAAGCTGCTGAATTTATTAAATATGAAGGAGCAGGAACGGTAGAATTCTTAGTTGACAAACACCGTAATTTCTACTTTATGGAGATGAATACTCGTATCCAAGTAGAGCATCCTATCACAGAGCAAGTTATTGATTATGATTTGATTCGGGAACAAATTTTAGTTGCAGCAGGTGTTCCAATTACGGGGAAAAATTATTTACCAAAATTGCACGCCATTGAATGTAGAATTAATGCTGAAGATCCGTATAATGATTTCCGTCCTTCACCAGGAAAAATCACAACGCTTCACATGCCAGGAGGACACGGAGTTCGTTTAGATACTCACGTTTATTCAGGGTATACAATTCCACCTAATTATGATTCTATGATTGCCAAGTTGATCACAACAGCGCAAACTCGTGAAGAAGCAATTAGCAAAATGAGAAGAGCACTTGATGAATTTGTTATTGAAGGGATAAAAACTACAATTCCATTTCACAGACAATTAATGGATGATCCACGTTATATTGCAGGTGATTATACCACTGCATTTATGGATACTTTTAAGATGAACGATCCAGAATAAAAATATATCACAATAAAAAACCTCACTGCGAAGTGAGGTTTTTTTGTTTTGAATCACAACCTTGTGAACCTAAATTGCGCTATTTTACAACGTTTCCGTTAGCCATTTGTAGAACTCTTTTTGCCAAACTTGAGCGTTCTGTGGTTTCAATACCCAGTGATTTTCCTCTGGAAAATATAAAAATCTACTTTTGATACCTCTTAATTGTGCGGCTTGAAAAGCTTCTTGTGATTGTCCCTCTGATACTCTAAAATCTTTTCCTCCTTGAATGATTAAAATAGGTGTATTCCATTTGTCCACATTGTTGATAGGATTGAATTCATTATAGGCCTTTTGAGCAATCGCATTATCTTTTTCCCAATATGCTCCTCCAAAATCCCAATTGTTAAAAAATACTTCTTCGGTAGTTCCAAACATGCTTTGTGTATTAAAGACACCGTCATGAGAAATAAATGTTTTAAAACGATTGTTGTGAATTCCAGCTAAATAAAAAGCAGAATAACCCCCATAACTCGCACCAACACATCCTAAACGATCTGCATCAACATACTTTTCCTTAGCAACTTCATCAATTGCTGATAGATAATCTTGCATCACTTGTCCGCCCCAATCTTTGCTGATTTGCTCATTCCATTCTACACCATGACCTGGCATTCCGCGACGGTTAGGTGCTACAACTATATAGCCGTTTGCAGCCATCAATTGAAAATTCCAACGGAAAGAATAGCTTTGCGTCAATGGTGATTGTGGTCCACCTTGACAGTATAAAAGTGTTGGATATTTTTTTGAAGCATCAAAATTAGGAGGGAGAATTACCCAAACTAACATTTTTTTGCCATCCGTTGTAGTTACATATCTTCGCTCCGTTTTGCTTAATGCTAAAGAATTGTAGGTACTTGTATTCACATTTGATAATTGATTCCATGAATTTTTCTTCAAATTATAAGAGAAAATTTCAGCAGCATGATTCATATCAGTTCTTGTTACGATCACATTATCTCCAGAAAAGCCAATAATTGCATTTACGTCAAATTCACCTTTAGTGATTTGGCTCACCGTTACAGCTCCCGAAGCTTCGGAACGTTTTACGCCAGGAAAGTTAACTGCAAATAATTGTTTTGTGCCATCAATAGGAGCAACAAAATATATTTTGCTACCATCTTTACTCCACAAATAACTATCTACAGTTCCGTCCCACTGTGCAGTTAAATTCATGTTTATCCCTTTGAAACTAACAATTAAGTCATTCTTATCTGCTTCAAAACCGTCTCTTTTCATTTGCAACCAAGTCAGATTTCCTGTAGGTGAAAATTGTGGAGCTACATCATAACCAGGATTATCGGCAGTTCTATTAATTGTTTTGCCAGTTTCTAAATTGTATTCATAAATGTCAGTATTGGTAGAAATGGCATATTGTGTCCCTGCTTTTTTCTTAGAAACATAAAGAATACTTTTACTATCAGGTGACCAAATATAATCCTCGTCTCCTCCAAAGGGTTTTTGAGGACTATTATAATTTTCTCCCTTAAGAATATCAATTCCTGTTGCACCTTCTTTATTTTCTTTGTAAAAAACGTGATTAAAAATTCCTTCATTCCAAGTGTCCCAATGGCGATAATCTAATCCATCGTAAATTTGAGCATTTGATTTGGGTAGATTTGGATAAAAATCTTTTCCATGCACTTTATCAATTTTTACTTCTTCATTGTAAATGATAAATTTTCCATTAGGGGATATTTTTTTATCCTTTAATAGAGTTTTAGTATCATTTACTTCAGTGGGGATACCGCCATTCACAGTTAAAGTATAAATCTTAGAGTCTGATTTGTTTTCTTCCACGGATGGCGAAGTGACTTTGTAAACTATATTTTTCCCATCGTTTGAAAGACCCAAAGGTGTAACTCTACCTAATTTCCATAATAATTCTGGTATCATTACATTTTGTGTCATGGCATTTAAACTCATCATTAATAAAGGTATTATTAGTAATTTTTTCATTTTGCTATTTGTTTTATTTCAGAGCATAAAATTAACTAATTTTTTTGTTTTTTTAGCTGATGTAGTGATATCACTAGCTACTATTTAGTTAAAATAATTTAAAATTATATTTAATTATTTTTAAATATTTTGCTCTTTTGATCGAGTTTATAGTTTTTTTATTATCCTTTTAATTTTTAAAAAGCATTCAAAAAGTCAGTTTTTAATAATTAAGATCTTATACTTAAATCTAATTGAACTTTTACTCTAACGAAAATTTTATAAATAAAAGTTAAAATATTTAAATTAATGATAGTAATACTATTATATTTACGCAAAATATTTGGAATTATAACATGAAATCTATCAAAATTTTTATTATTTTATTTCTATGTTCCAGTACTGCCGCAATTGCGCAAAACACTACAGAAAATGATCTTGGTGCGTGGTATATGTATTTCTATAATACAAAACTAAAAAATAGTTCTCTTGGCATTCAAGGAGATTTGCAATACCGTAACTTTAATGCAATAGGCGACTTAGAGCAATTTTTAGTTAGAAGTGCTGCAACCTATTCTCCAAAAAATTCAAATATTACATTAGCGCTCGGCTATGCCAATATAACTTCAGGCAAAATTGGAGAAAATGACGATACTAGAAATGAGAATCGAATTTATCAAGAAGTACTCTTGCCTCAAAAAATAGGAAAAAGACTTTATTTTACTCATCGGTTTAGATATGAACAACGTTTTGTAGAAAACCAAGATTTTAGAACACGTTTTAGATATAACCTAGCAGCAAATATTCCTATTAACAGCAATAAAATAGAGAAAAACACTCTTTATGTGGCTTTATACAACGAAATTTTTTTAAATGGCGAAAAAAATATTGGTAATAACAGCACTGTAAATGTGTTTGATAGAAACCGATTGTATGTAGGATTGGGTTACGGAATCACTAATAAAATCAGAGCACAAATAGGCTTCATAAATCAGTCTACAGAAAACGCAGCTAAAGATCAATTGCAGTTTAGTATTCATCACAATTTTTAATATAACAACCCTTAATATATTTAATCATGAAAAACAATTATTTAAAATTATCTCTACTTTGTCTATCTGTCATAATGGTCAGTTGCAAAGAGAACAAAGAAACAACAGATAAAAAAGAAGGAGAGTCTACAACAACTATTAATGTTGATAAACCAATCCAAAATCACATTGTAACCGCTGAGGATCAAGCAAAATTGACTCCTGACGAAATCCTTGCTGATTTCAAAGCAGGTAATGAGCGTTTCAGAAATAATAACCTAACGGTTAGAGATCACGATGAGCAACTAAGAAAATCAGCAGAAGGGCAGTTCCCAAAAGCATTTATACTTAGTTGCGTAGATAGTAGAGTTCCAGTTGAAGATGTATTTGATCAAGGTATCGGAGATGTATTTGTGGGACGAGTAGCTGGAAATTTTGCTGACGAAAATATGTTAGGAAGTATGGAATTTGCGTGTAAAGTTGCTGGTGCAAAAGTGATTATGGTAATGGCACACCAACATTGTGGAGCTGTAAAAGCTACAATTGATAATGTTGATTTAGGAAATATTACTTCATTAGTAGATAATATTAAACCTGCTATAGCGATGTCATCGAGCTTCACGGGCGAAAAGAAAGTTAAAAATGACGATTACGTAAAATTAGTGGCAGAGAATAATGTGAAAAACACTATCGAAAACATTAGAAAGGAAAGTCCAATTTTAAAAGAAATGGAAAGTAAAGGCGAAATTAAAATTGTAGGAGTTTATTATAGCTTGGAAACGGGTAAATTAGATTTCATCCAATAAAACTTTACAGATACCACTTTATAGAGAGTAATTATTTAATTCATATTTAAAATTGTAAAAAATCTATTTATCAAATCGATAAATAGATTTTTTATTGTACGAACTAATCAAACAAATTTAAAACCTAATGACAGAGTTTATTATTCCTTTATTATCCTTGATTGCCTTAGAAGTTATTTTAGGAATTGACAATATTATTTTCATCTCAATATTAGCCGACAAATTACCCGAAAGTCAACGGAATAAACTTAGATATTGGGGAATTGGGTTAGCAATGTTTATGCGTTTAGCCTTATTAGGATTAATATCTTGGATTTTAAAACTAGACAAAGAACTATTTGAGTTTAATGATGTTTCGTTTACTGGGAAAGGGTTAATTTTAATTGCAGGAGGACTATTCTTAATTTATAAAAGCACAAAAGAGATTTATCATAAAACTGAGGTTGCCAATTCAGGTGGTCCAGCCGAAATTAAAAAAGTGAGTTTTAAAAAATTGCTAGTTGAAGTTATTATTTTAGATTTAGTTTTTTCAGTTGACTCTATAATTACGGCAGTGGGAATGGTAGATGAATTATGGATTATGTACACAGCGGTAATCGTTACAGTACTTATCATGCTTATAGCGGCAAAACCAATAAGCGAATTTATTTCAAAACATCCTTCTTTTAAAGTTTTAGCGCTTTGTTTCTTAATGATGATAGGGGTATCTTTGATTGCAGAAGGATTTCAATTTGAAATTCCAAAGGGATATATTTATTTCTCTATGGCTTTTGCCTTTTTAGTAGATATTATTCAAATGAAAACTGTTCCTTCAACGGCTAATAAATAAAAAATATTATGGATTCCATTCTAGCAAATATCGCCATTACGGTTAATGAAAAGTTATATCTAAAAAATCCTGAAACTTCAAATTTGGGAAAAAAAATAATAAATAGTAGTATTCTTTTAATTGATGAAATAGGATTTGAAAATTTTACATTTAAAAAATTAGGAGACAAAATTGCTTCTAATGAAAGCTCTATTTATCGGTATTTTGAAAGCAAACATAAGCTGATGTTATATTTGTCTTCTTGGTATTGGAGTTGGATCGAATACAAATTAGTTTTTGCAACTAATAATGTAGACAATCCTTTAGAAAAATTGAAAAAAGGGATTACAATTGTCACCGAAAAAATAAATGATGATTCGGAAACCCAACATATAAATGAAGCAGTTCTCAACAGAATTATCATTGCTGAGTTTACTAAAACTTTATTGACAAAGGAAGTGGATGACGAAAATAAAGAAGGTTTTTTTTCGATTTATAAACGAGTTATTAATCGTTTAGTAGTAATGATTGAAGAGGTAAAACCTGATTATGAGTTTTCTAAAACATTAGCTTCTTCGATAGTGGAAGGGGCTTTGCATCAACATTTTTTACAAATTCATTTAAAAACCATAACCAACTGTGATCAGAAAATATCCCCTACTGATTTTTATGTTCAGTTGATAGAAAATCTCCTTAAATAGATTTTATTAATCTCCACAAAATGAAGTTTTCTAAACGATAATCATTTTTATAATCTCATTATTTTTGGCCTTAAAAATCGCTCTAATTTTTTCACTATTGATATATTCTATAATTTTGTTTTTTGGATCTAATGTCATTGGTATCAAAAAATCATTATTTTTATAAAAATATCATAGCAATGGACTTAAGTTATTGGGAATTAAAAAACTGGTTTACTCATATTGATTACACCATTGTAGGAAGCGGAATAGTAGGTTTACATACTGCCTTACGCTTACGCGAAAGATTCCCAGAAAGTAAAATTCTAGTTTTAGAGAAAGGCATTTTGCCTCAAGGCGCCAGCACCAAAAATGCGGGCTTTGCTTGTTTTGGAAGTCTATCAGAAATAATAGATGATTTGCAGACTCATTCTGAGCAAGAGGTAATTTCTTTGATACAAAAACGATGGAATGGCTTGCAAATGCTGCGAACACGATTAGGAGATGCTGCTATAGATTTTAAAGATTATGGCGGTTATGAACTTTTTTTAAAAGACGAGCAAAGTGCATTTGATGAATGTCTCCAAAAATTGCCTTTTATCAATGAAATGCTTAAACCCATTTTTGAAACCGTTGTTTTTGCAAAAAAAAGTAATCTGTTTAAATTTGAGCAAATACAAGATTCGATAATTTTCAATCCTTTTGAAGCCCAGATTGATACTGGAAATATGATGCAGGCTTTATTGAAAATGGCTGTTTCAAATAATATTTTGATCCTGAATAAGCAAACGATTACAGCTTATCATGATACGGGAAATCAAGTTGAAGTCGTATTAAATGATTTTAGTTTTAAAACAAAAAAACTATTGTTTGCCACAAATGGCTTTGCCAATCAATTAATAGATGCAGCTGTACAACCGGCTCGCGCCCAGGTTTTAATCACAAAGCCTATAAAAAATCTAGCCATAAAAGGCACTTTTCATTTAGATAAGGGATATTATTATTTTAGGAATATTGGCGATCGTATTTTACTGGGCGGTGGCCGAAACTTAGATTTTAATTCAGAAAACACCGCTGAATTTGGACAAACGGAAATTGTACAAAAAAAATTGGAACAATTATTAAAAGAAGTAATTTTGCCGCACCAAGATTTCCAAATTGAACATCGCTGGAGTGGTATTATGGGCGTTGGTGCTCATAAAAATCCTATTGTATCTCAATTGTCAGATGGTGTTTACTGTGGAGTACGACTAGGTGGAATGGGCGTGGCGATAGGAAGTGTAATAGGAACAGAATTAGCTGATTTAATATAATGGCCACTAAAATAATTCCAACAAAAACTAGAAAATCTATTAAGAAACAACCTACTTCTTTCATGAGAAAAATTTTCCTTCTTTTATTCAAAATAGTGCTGTGGTTTTTTGGGGCGTCATTGTTTTTAGTAGTGTTTTTTAAATTTGTACCCGTATTCTTTACGCCTTTAATGCTTATTCGTGCCATCGAAAATAAAACAGCCGGAAAAGAAGTGTATTTCAGTCATGATTGGGAACCTATTGAAAATATATCCACGAATCTTCAAAAAGCGGTGATTGCTAGTGAAGACGGTACATTTTTAAGACATAATGGTTTTGATTTTGGTGCTATGCAAAAAGCATTTAAAAACAATGAAAGAGGTCGAAGAATAAAAGGAGGTAGTACCATATCACAACAAACAGCGAAAAATGTATTTCTATGGCAAGGACGAAGTTATCTACGTAAAGGATTAGAAGCTTACTTCACCGTTTTGATTGAGTTGATTTGGGGTAAAGAGCGCATCATGGAAGTATATTTAAACAGTATCGAAATGGGTGATGGCGTTTATGGAGCACAAGCTGCAACGCAACATTGGTATAGAAAAGACGCTAAATCTCTAACTCTTATTCAAGCAGCGGGAATAGCAGCAATTTTACCCAATCCTCGAAAATTTAAGGCAACTAGTTCTTCGTCTTATATCAATAATAGAAAGGCTAAAATAGTTAAAGTAATGAGATCTGTCGGAAAAATAAATTATTAATTTTATTATATATAGTCCTATTGAATCCGAATTATTGATTTAAATGATCAATATTGTGATTAATTGGCAATATATAAGAGCAATCAACAAGACCTTGATATGTAAATGTCGTTTAGTTAAGCTTTTAACGCTCCAACTTTGTCATTCTGACGGAGGAAGAATCTTTGTTTGTTGCACTCGTTTGTTGAGATCGCTTTGCCTGTTCGATTAAACCTACGAGTACTCCTTCATCGGACTGACAAAAACAACAACTTTATTTATTATCCTTAACTTAATGACATTGCCTAAGATGTCAAGGTTTTGTTTATTTTAAAAATGCTTTGAAAAGATATTAAAATATACTATCCGTAATCTGAATATTTTAAAATAGTGTTTTGTCTCGCTGAACGGAGTTTAATCTTCTACATTTTTAAGACTTTGACTTTTTATAGTATTTTAAAAAATAAATTCTGGCAACAAAATTTTATGTGATAATGACTTTTTCATATTTATTATAAAATCACGGTAGCAAACTGCCTTTATCACTTAATTGATAAGATTAAATTTAAGAAATTAATTTTTCTTTGGTGACTTTATCAATAATCAAAGCTATGGCGCCGTCTCCAGTAACATTGCAAGCGGTACCAAAACTATCCATAGCAATATATAGTGCAATCATCAAACCAGTCATTTCTTCGGTAAAACCTAACATAGACTGTAAAATCCCTACAGCTGCCATTATTGCTCCTCCAGGAACGCCTGGTGCTGCAACCATGGCGATACCTAACATAAATATAAAACCAGCAATCAAGGTAAAGTCAAACGGCATTCCCTCTAAAATCATCAAGGCCATAGCACATGCTGTAATTTTCATCGTACTTCCAGATAAGTGAATGGTAGCACAAAGCGGAATTACAAAACCAGCGATTTTTTGTGAAACTCCATTTTTCAATGTTTGTTCTAACGTTACGGGTATTGTAGCCGCCGACGATTGCGTACCCAATGCAGTGAAATAAGCAGGCATCATGGTAGCTAGTAATTTAATTGGATTCTTCTTTGTCAATAGTCCTGCAACAGTAAATTGAACTAATAACAATAAAATATGCAGTGCGAAAATAACTCCTATGATACTAATAAAAACTGATAATATGGAGAATACTTTGCCGCTAAAAGTCATGCTTGTAAATATGCCTAAAATAAATAACGGCAATAGTGGAATAATGACGTTTTCTATCAATTGCATGATAATGATTTGAAAATCTTTGACTACTAATTTCAAGCTTGATTTATCTTGATAAGATAATCCCAATCCGATTACAAAAGCAAAAACTAATGCAGTCATAACATCTAAAGCAGGTGGAATAATTATAGTAAAGTAAGGTGTTAATTCTGCTTTTGAGCTGCCTATTTGAGCTACATTGCTTATTTGAGATTCTAACAATTGTGGAAAAATACTTACAGCAGCAAAATAAGTCATAAAGCCTGAAAACAAAGTAGAGCCGTAAGCAATAGCAGCAGTTAATAGTAATAATTTACCAGCACCTTTTCCAAGATCAGAAATTGCAGGCATTATCAATCCCATTATAATTAATGGAATTGCAAAATTAAGAAACTGACCAAAAAAAGAATTAAAGGTGGTAAAAACTCTATTGATCGACTCAGGTAAATATAAACCAAACACAATGCCCAACACAATGGCAAGGAAAACTTTAAATAATAAGTTTGAAAATAACTGTTTCATAATATAGACTGTTTACTAAAAGAAGTACCTACTTTTTATAGCTTAATTTTAAGATGGCGAATATACTTCGATTGTTTCAAAAAACTACAATTCGCATTTATTTTTAAAGTGAATTATAAACCTAAAAAGATATTCCGATAAAATTAAGGCTCAATTAAATACTTTTTTAGAGTTTAACTGTATCAGTTAATTATTTTGAAGCATAATAGCCTCTCAATAAATTTCTTTTTTTAAAATATATTTTTAGGTTTCAGACATTATTATATTATATTTGCGAGCACAATGGGGGATTAGCTCATTTGGCTAGAGTGCTTGCCTGGCAGGCAAGAGGTGACCGGTTCGAATCCGGTATTCTCCACAAATTTAAAAAAGCTTTGCAGAAATGCAGAGCTTTTTTGTTATGTAATAATTTTTTAAAAAGGAAGTATTTCTTTTTATTACGCATTTTTTTTAAAATCCTTATTTCAACAATCAATTCTAAATCTTCTAAAAAAGAGTTCATTCCCTTTTATATTTTTAACTTTGCACCAAAATTCCTGCTATGGTATCAGAAAACGCAATGGGTTCCCTTTTTACTATCATTGAAAATAGAATTGCAACAGTCACTTTTGGTCATCCCGCTAGTAATTCCTTTCCCAGTGTGTTACTAGATAGACTAACTGCTGAGTTTAATAAATTGAGTATTGAAAATGGGATTTCAGTTATAATAATAAAAAGTGAAGGGACGGCTGCATTTTGTGCTGGAGCTTCATTTGACGAACTTTTAGCAGTTGCGAATGAAGCTGAAGGAACTCAATTTTTCTCTGGATTTGCGAATTTAATAAATGCTATGCGATCTTGTTCTAAGCTTATCATTGGACGCATTCATGGAAAAGCGGTGGGTGGCGGAGTAGGAATTGCTAGTGCTTGCGATTATACATTAGCAACAAACAGTGCTTCTATAAAACTTTCAGAACTAGCAATAGGAATTGGGCCTTTTGTTATTGAACCCGCTGTTTCAAGAAAAATGGGGAAAATTGCCATGTCTGAAATGACACTAGCAGCACAAGATTGGAAATCAGCAAAGTGGGCTTGCGCCAAAGGATTATATGCTGAAGTATTTGATACTGTTGAAGAACTTGACGCTGCAGTTAGTAATTTTAGCTTAAAATTATCTAGTTATAATCCTGACGCTTTGATAGAAATGAAGAAAGTTTTGTGGGAAGGAACCCAAGATTGGGAAACACTTCTAGTAGAGCGTGCTGCTATTTCTGGCAAATTAGTACTTTCTGATTTTACTAAGGAAGCTTTATTGCAATTTAAAAAATAAACGATTATGTCACTTCTCACATTGATTCAAAAAGTAAATATTGAAGAAAAATTAAAAAATGCTACTGATAGCGGTTATCAAGTTGGCGTTGTAATTGGTTCTTTCATTCCTTTTGTAGTTTTAGTTTTACTAGCTTACTGGATGTACACAAGTGCGAAAAAAAGAGACAAAGAACTTTAATTATTTACTAAATTTGCATCAAAATAAATTTCCAATGAGCAATATCAGAATTACAAAACAATTTAGTTTCGAAACCGGGCACGCTTTATACGGCTATGACGGGAAATGTAAAAATGTTCATGGACATAGTTATAAATTATCAGTAACCGTTATAGGATCGCCAATTACAGATCGCACAAATGTAAAATTTGGGATGGTAATTGACTTTACTGACTTAAAAAAAATTGTAAAAGAGGAAGTTGTAGATCAGTTTGATCACGCTACAGTTTTCAATGGAACTACGCCTCATGTAGAATTGGCTACTGAGCTCATCAATCGTGGTCACCACGTTATATTAGTAGATTACCAGCCCACAAGTGAAAACATGGTAGTTGATTTTTCTACAAGAATCAGCAATAGATTACCAAAAGGAATTACTCTTTTCTCTTTAAAATTACAAGAAACTGATTCTTCTTTTGCAGAATGGTTTGCCAGTGATAATACATAAATGTTTCATGCAATTACCGAATCAAAAAAAAATATATTTTGCGTCTGACCAACATTTTGGCGCTCCTACAGCGGAACTAAGTTATCCACGAGAAAAAAAATTTGTGGCTTGGCTAGACGAGGTAAAGCAAGATGCCGAAGCAATTTTTTTATTAGGTGATTTATTTGATTTTTGGTTTGAATATAAAACGGTTGTCCCAAAAGGATTTGTTAGAGTTTTAGGCAAATTAGCAGAAATTCGAGATAGCGGTATTCCTATTTATTTTTTTGTTGGAAATCATGATTTATGGATGGAGGATTATTTCCAGAAAGAACTGAATATTCCTGTTTTTCATGATAATCAAGAATATACATTTGGTGACAAAACTTTCTTAATAGGCCATGGTGACGGAAAAGGGCCTGGAGATTTAGGATATAAACGCATGAAAAAAGTATTTACTAATCCATTTTTCAAATGGCTTTTTAGATGGTTGCATCCTGATATTGGTGTGCGTTTAGCACAATATCTGTCGGTGAAAAATAAGTTGATTTCTGGTGATGAAGATGTTATCTTTCTTGGTGAAGATAACGAATGGCTTATTTTATATGCTAAAAGGAAACTAGAAACTAAGCATTATAACTACCTTATTTTTGGTCATCGTCACTTACCTATGATCGTAAAAGTTGGGGAAGCTGCTGAATATGTGAATTTAGGCGACTGGATTAGCTATTTCACCTACGGTGTTTTTGATGGTGAGAAATTCGAAATCAAAAAATTTAAAAATTAATTCATTCCTACTCCAAAAAGGTATTCGTCAAGTTTTATTTTAAACAATGTACCTTCTATTAAGTCTTTTGCCTGATCTAACTCGTGCATGGTGACCGCTAAATCAATTTGAAGAAACGGTGTTTTTAATAAAAATTGGTGACAATACTTTTTTAAGTCACAGGTAGCGCAATCTTTATTTAATAAAAAACTTTCCTCAATACAATTGCTAAAAAATTGTAATTCCTCTTTGCTAAAATAAAAACCAGTCTTTCTAAAAATCAGTTGCACCCTGTCGTATAATATCAAACCATCTTTTCTCCAGTAGAATGAAGTTCCAATATCATTGTAATGTAATTGCTTTATTTGTTCCATTGCTGTACTCTTTAAAACAAAGATAGCAATTATTTATATTTATTCTAAATAGAATAATAAAGATATAATAAATTTAGTGGTTAACTAATAAGTAGCGAAAAAGGAACATTTATTAAACTTAAATTTTAGCTTAGGAAAATTTCTATCAAAAATATCGCTATTAATTTTTAGCCAAAATTTAAAGCATTACTAAGTTTTTATTTTTAATTAATTTAACTTTAATAAAAATTGAAATTATGTCGAAGGCTATCCTATTATTTTTTTCATTATTTTTCTTTACCTCAACAACTGTTGTTTCACAAAAGCTAGCCACTGAGGAACCGCAATTAGCTATTCCGCTTAGTGTTACAACTGATTTTAATTTGAAATTTCCTTCTCAAGAACCCAACTGGGTTTCAAGTTATGAAGGGCGTTACAATCAGAAATTAGTTCATGAAGCGCGTTTTATTTTTGATAATAGAAATTCATCGGCCATTTATGATAATGTAGGAGACCTAATCGCATTTGCCGCGGTGGTAGAGCGCAGTGAAATTCCAGTAGAAGCATTGAACTATATGAAAGAAAAATATCCTAATTATTCCATATTAGATACTATCATTGTAACAAGGGGAAAAAGCGATATTAGTTACGAGTTAGGGATATTAGTTAATGGACAATATATTATTAAAGTATTTTCTAATAAAGGAAAATTTATAAAAAGTACAAGAGCTTAGATAAATTTTTTTGCTGATGTACCACAATAAACTTGATAATGTACATTGCTTTTTTTTCATGACCAAACCAAATATTCTACATCAAATTATGAATTTTCATGCTCCTCAACATCTTTTTGCAAATCTAATTTTCTAAATGTTGGCGATATCGCACCTGTAAAAAACACCGTAATTAAAGTCATACTTCCACCAAAAATTACAGCATTAACAGTTCCCATAAGTTTAGCTGTAAGTCCGCTTTCAAATGCACCTAACTCATTAGAAGAGCCAACAAAAATTGAATTTACGGCAGCTACTCTTCCTCGCATGTGATCAGGAGTTTTGAGTTGCAAAATGGTTTGTCGTATCACTACCGAAATTCCATCGAAAACTCCACTAAAAAATAAGGCGGCAACCGATAGCCAAAAAATGGAGGAAAGGCCAAAAACGATTATACATATTCCAAATGCGAAAATCGCAATTAATAATTTCATTCCTGCATTTTTAGTAAATGGAATATATGCCGATATAATCAACATTAAAAAAGCGCCAACTGCTGGAGCAGCTCTAAGAACCCCAAAACCTTCTGGTCCCACTTTCAAAATATCTTGTGCAAAAATGGGAAGCAAGGCTACTGCGCCTCCAAAAAGTACAGCGATCATATCTAATGATAAGGCGCCTAAAATGGTTTTATTCTGGAAAACAAATTTCACTCCTTCTTTCAAACTTTCCATTATAGGTTCGCCTATTTTTGGATTTAAAATAGGCTTCGTTTCTATTTGTGTTAAAGCACTTAAAGCAAGTAAAGAACAAAACAACACAATTGACATAGACCAGTGAACACCAATCCAATTAATAGAAAAGCCAGCTACTGCAGGACCTAAAACAGAACTAATTTGCCATACAGAACTGCTCCAAGTAGCCGCATTAGGATAGATTTTTTTAGGCACAATTAATGCTAAAAGCGAAAATATAGTTGGACCTAGAAAAGCACGAACTAATCCTCCTAAAAACACAAAAAAGTAAATAGAATACAGAATCATATTTGTAGATAAATCTTTAATAAAAGGAGGCCAAGTAAATAAAAATAAACCTAAACTTATAACTGAAAAGCCTAAAATACATTTAAAAAGCAATCCTTTTTTCTCTTTTTGATCTACAACATGTCCTGCAAATAGTGCCATCGAAACAGCAGGAATCACCTCCATCAGTCCAATAATCCCTAGTGATAATGGGTTTTTAGTCAAGCTATAAACTTCCCACTCTATAACAATAAACTGCATAGACCATCCAAAAACCATTGCAAAACGCAACAGTAGAAAAATGTTAAACTCTTTATACCGAAGTGCAGAATAGGGATCGTTTTTTTTAGTATTTAAAGAGCTCATTACTTAATACATTTTAATCTTAACTGAACGGAAACTGTACCATTCCATTCATTTTCATCGATACAATAAGCAATTTGAAAAGATTTTTGGTTCGAAGTTATATCGTATTTCTCACCTAAACTAAAACCAATAGCTGCAATTCCCTCAGTCCCATTTTGTTTTATGAAAAGTCTTAAATGCTCATTTTCTTTTCCCATGGGTTTACCATAACCTGTATCTTTGACATTTGTGCTAAAAAAAATGGGAGTCATATTCATGGGTCCAAACGGCTCAAATTGTTTTAGAATCCGAATCAATTTTGGAGTAATATCAGAAAAAGTGATTTCAGCATCTATTGCAATTTCTGGAATAAGCATATCAGCGGCAATGGTTTTTTTGACCTCTTTTTCAAAGGCTTCTTTGAAAATCGTATAGTTATCTGCAGCTAAAGTCATCCCAGCCGCGTACATGTGTCCGCCAAATTGCTCTAAATGTTCAGAACAAGCTTCTAAAGCATTATAGACATCAAAGCCTTTTACGGAGCGTGCCGAAGCAGCATATTTGTCTCCACTTTTCGTAAAAACCAAAGTAGGGCGATAGTAGGTTTCTATTAAGCGAGAGGCCACAATTCCGATAACACCTTTATGCCAATTTTCTTGAAAAACTACCGATGTAAATCTTTCTTGCTCATTATTATCCTCAATTTGCTGCAAAGCTTCTTTGGTTATTACCTTATCTAAGTCCTTTCGCTCAGAATTATAAGCTTCAATTTCAGAGGCAAATTGTTGTGCTTGTTCAAACCCAAATTCGGTTAATAATTCAACGGCATGATTGCCATGTTTTATTCTACCAGCTGCATTAATTCGAGGTGCAATTATAAAAACAACATCAGTAATATCCAGAACTTGTTTTTTTACTTGAAAAATTAATGCTTTAATTCCTGGTCTAGGATCACTATTGATCACTTGTAAACCAAAATGTGCTAGAACTCTATTTTCGCCTGTCATAGGAACAATATCGGCAGCAATCGCAGTTGCGACTAAATCTAAGTATGGCACTAAATCATCAATGGTTTGATTTCTACTTTTGGCTAAAGCCTGAATCAATTTAAAACCAATTCCACAGCCACATAATTCGTCATACGGATACTGACAATCGTCTCTTTTTGGATCGAGAACGGCAACAGCTTCTGGCAAAAAAGCTCCTGGTCTATGGTGATCACAAATAATAAAATCAATATTTCGCTCTTTTGCGTAAGCAACATGATCTATTGATTTTATGCCGCAATCCAAAGCAATTATAAGTGAGAATTCATTATCATCAGCATAGTCAATTCCCATAAATGAAATGCCATAACCTTCCCTATATCTATCTGGAATATAGGTTCCCACGCCATCATAATACGTTTTTAAATAAGAGGAAACTAGGGAAACAGCAGTTGTACCATCAACATCATAATCACCAAAAACAAGAATTCGTTCCTGATTTAGAATTGCTTTTTCAATTCTATAAACTGCCTTATCCATATCTTTCATTAAATAGGGATCATGCAAGTGGTCTAATGATGGACGAAAAAAATTCTTAGCGTCCTCAAAAGTTTCAATTCCACGTTGTATTAATAAAGTAGCCACAAAATCCTCCACATTTAAGGCTTGCGCCAAATGTTGAATTTTATCTTCAGAGGGTTTGGGTTTAATGGTCCAACGCATGATTTTAGATTTTTGTCAGTTTTAAACAACAATTCAGCTTAATTTTTTCCTTAAATTTATGACTGCACTATTTTACAGCAAGTGGACTTCCATAAAATGCTATGCCGTCCCATCCTGTTTGCATAAAGTTACGAATGTTTTGGTGATTGGTTGCTTCCGGATTTTTCAACACTTCGTCGTAATAATAAGCGCCAAAACAAAATAGTGTTGCTGATTCAGATAAGTTTTTCATTTCTGCAAAAGCAAATATTTTACATGAACCTGAGTTTTCACCAGCCTGATTATGCAATTTACCGTTTTCAAAAGCTGTGGGGTCAAAAGTATAATTGTCCTCAATAATTGCAATCGTTTCTGCGAAAGTGATTGCTTCAGGAGTTTGATTAAGTTTTTCTAAGAAAGAATTTATGTTCATTTACTTGTTTTTTAAAATTGTGAAGCAATGTTTTTAGCAGCTACAATTGCTCCTTCCATATATCCGGGATTTACTGACGCTGTTTCTGAACCTGAAATATAAAATTTATTGTCAAAGAAACTATTTCTATATTCAGCGTGTCCATTATTTTCATGACCCATCACTAAATTTTCATAGGGGAAAAAGGTAAGTGGTTCTTTGCGCCATAATCTTTCATGATAAGCGATATAATTCGATGCTTGTGTTCCAAAAAGCTTTGCCAATTGTTGTATAACTTTCTCTTGTCGCTCTTCTTGTGAAAGTGTATATGTACCGCCATTTAAGAATCCTTTTAAAGCAAAACCTTGATTATCGGCAGTGCTGTGATCATACATTTCTTGAATAATACTCGCCTGACTGTATAAAGTTCCTGAATAGTGCTTTTCTCTCCAAAACGGGCGCTGATATTCAACAGCAAATTTTATGGACTCTCCCATCCAAGTATGCGTTCTCTTTGCCAAGCGTTGCATAGTATCAGGTAAAGTAGGTTTAAAACCTATAGTTTGCACTAATAAATGTGGTGGCAAAGTGCTTATCACTTTCTCTGCTGCATATTTAACGCCATTAGAATCTGTAAGTTCTACATTGTTGTCAATTTCTTCTATTGCAATAACCTTAGTTGCTGTTTTAATATTTTGGATACCTACTTCTTCTACTAATTTTTTAATTAATTGAGATGTTCCACCAACAATTCGAAAAGATGATTCTTCATTATCTGAAATTTCAAATTTTTGCGGAGGCACAAATGACATGGTTTCAAATAGAGATATTCCCTGCGTATGTTGTTTAAAATAAGGAATCTTGAATTCGTTTAATAATGCAATAAGATTTTGATGAGGATTGCTAAACCAAGTTGCACCCATTTCTACAGTTGCTCCACTTGATCCAGTAACAGTCTCTATGCGACCACCAATACGAGTATTGGCTTCTAAAATAGTGATTTCAAATCCTTTTTTCTGTAAGAGATAAGCGATCATTAAACCTGATAATCCTGCACCAATAATTATAATTTTGTTAGTATTCATATTTTTTTTTCAACTGAGAATTTTGATTTTTTTGGTTCTTTAATAATTGGTTTTCCTGCTAAAACTACCACGATTTCTCCTCGTGGAGCTATTTTTTCAAAATGTGTTAAAACTTCTTTTACAGTTCCCCTTACATTTTCCTCGTGCAATTTAGATAGTTCTCTACATACACAAACGGCTCTTTCCGCTCCAAAATAAGTAATAAACTCAGTTAAAGTTTTTACTAATTTATGTGGCGATACGTATAAAATCATGGTGCGAGTTTCCTCGGCTAAAGCCAAATAACGTGTTTGTTTGCCTTTTTTATCAGGTAAAAAACCTTCAAAAATAAATTTATCGTTGGGTAAACCGCTATTAACTAATGCAGGTACAAATGCAGTTGCTCCGGGCAAACATTCGACTTCAACACCATTTTCAATACAAGCTCTAGTTAATAGAAACCCTGGATCAGAAATGGCAGGTGTTCCAGCGTCAGATATTAATGCGATATTTTCACCAGCTTTTAATCGAGATATTAAGTTTTCTACCGTTTTGTGTTCATTGTGCATGTGGTGGCTATACATGTGCGTACCAATCTCAAAATGTTTTAATAACTTGCCGCTCGTGCGAGTGTCTTCTGCAAGAATTAAGTCTACTTCCTTTAGGATTCGAATGGCTCTAAAAGTCATATCCTCAAGATTACCTATGGGTGTAGGAACGATATATAATTTTGACATAAGTGAAATAATTTATTACAAATTGCAGTTTAAACTGAATTTGCTGTATCATTTATTTGGCGAAGCTAAATAAGTTTATAAGAATTTTTTTTCGATAATATCCATAAAACGGTCTTCATACTCTTGTTTGCCTTCCCAATTATTATAATCAGGTTTTACCATTTCTTGTACAAAATCTCTGGTATCGTAAAATGTGTCAAATGTGATTAACTGACTTAAAACGCGGTTATAATCTTCGGTACTATTTCCGAAAAGATGTTTTATAAAAGCAAGTCGATCATTTAAATCGATATTTATTCCTTTGCCTAATTTTTCATTTAGTGAAACTACTTTTGGATCTGTATGGTCATTATTATCTTTGTTAAAAGCGTCTAATTTTAGATTTAATATAGGCTCCCCCAAGTCTTGAGTAGTTTCAACGCTACTATTTGATGGAGTTTTTGATATTTCTTGTTTTTTCACAAAGAGGGTTTCATGATAGTCACTGCCTAATAAATCTTGAAAAGAAATTTGTACCACTTCCGCTTTTTTTGGCACTTCTAAGTCAAGTTCCACTTCATTTATTTGAGATGATTCAAATGGAGCAGTTATAGGAACAGTTTCAATTTCTAATTCCTCTACTTCATTTTGTACTTCTTTGCGTTCTATAGTAATTATATTTTCAGCAGGTTCGAGAGTCACTTTTATATCATTTTCAGGATTTACTTCATTACTATTTTCTTCACTAATTTCTACAGCTATTAAATCTTCATTTGGAGTTACTTCTTCTACTTTTTCATTTTTTGAAGTCGCAACTATTGAATTTATTGATTCATCTTCTATTAAAGATGATTGAGATTTATTACTATTTTCGGAATCGGCCTCACTAATTTCAGGTTCCAATTCTTTTGAAGTGATGTCAAAAATTGATTCTATTTTATGTACAACATCTGAACTTCCAATAGTCGGTTTAGCTTCGCTAAAGTGTTCGTCTACAAAGCGTAAGACTGCCAATTTTTCATATAATTTTTGCGTTTCTAAATACAATTGATTGATATCAGATTTATTTTTTAACTGTAACACTCTGTGGGCAATGCTGATTAAATCGGCTTCCAATTTTTTTTTCATAATTTAGAAATTATAATGTATTAGGTGAGTTTTTTTTAATGTATTCCTTTAGGATTTTTATTTTAGCGTGTGGAAGAAGCGACCTTTTAATAAAAAAGTCATACTTTTGAAACGACGTAAAAGTATACAATTTTTAAGTCGTTTTGTCCAGTACAAAGTAATAAAAACTATTCATTTTTTAAGTTAGAAAAATACAAAATGTTTCTCGAAAATACAGTAAATCATAAAGAGCAATTTGGCTGGATCGAAGTTATTTGTGGGTCAATGTTTTCAGGTAAAACTGAGGAATTGATTCGTCGCTTGAAAAGAGCCCAATTTGCCAAACAAAAAGTAGAAATTTTCAAGCCAGCTATTGATACACGCTATGATGAGGAAATGGTTGTTTCTCATGACGCTAATGAAATTCGTTCAACGCCTGTTCCTGCAGCTGCAAATATTGCTATTTTGGCGCAAGGTTGCGATGTTGTAGGAATTGATGAGGCTCAGTTTTTTGATGATGAAATTGTGAAAATTTGTAATGATCTAGCTAATCAGGGAATACGAGTAATTGTTGCCGGTTTAGATATGGATTTTAAAGGAAATCCTTTTGGACCTATGCCAGCATTAATGGCAACAGCAGAATATGTAACCAAGGTACACGCAGTGTGTACTCGCACTGGCAATCTAGCCAATTATAGCTTTAGAAAAACAGATAATGATAAACTAGTGATGCTAGGCGAAACTGAAGAATATGAACCTTTGAGCCGAGCGGCTTATTATCATGCAATGCATAAAGATTTAGGTAAATAGTTTTACCTTCATACCTATTCAATGGAAATGAAGTAGAACATTAGTTTAATATCATAATTATTATCTAGCATTACGTATAAAAAGTATTTAAAATAATCTTGAGTATAGATATATGTATTTGATTGTAACTTTTCTAACCTTGCTCCCTTTTTCAAAGGTCAAAACTTTGACAAAGGGAGCAAAGGTCGAAGGGGTACAAATGATAACCAGTAAAACTTTGATAAAACTTAATATTTTCAATTTTTAAACATAATTAAGTTCTAAATCACTAAAAATCATATTCGAATTTTGATGGATGACTATGTGAATAAATGAAGTTTTCCAAATTTTCAAATAGTGCAATAACTTCTTTTCTTTGATTTTTTGTTTTATTTAAAGATAGAATAGCTAAGTGAGAAGAAAATGGATAGGTTTTGTAACTTTTTCCACTACTATTTGGATTTAAATGAATGTAAATGATTAAATTTTTGAGATGCTCTTCAAATTTTATTTTTAATCTTTTAAATGGTGATTCAAATTAAGCTCCATGACGATTATTTACCTTATTAAAAGATTGGGTGTAGCAACTAAGAAACTTGGCCATTTGTTTACTGAAAATTTTGGTTGCTGAATGTAATCCAGAATCTTTATCTAACTTTAATTTTGTATTTTTTTCTACAAAATCTTGTAAAGTTTCTTTTGTTTTAATTTTTACAAGAAAATGAAAATGATTGTCCATGAGGCAATAACAATAAACTTCGCAAACGCCGCTTAATAATTATTGAATTTTGATAAAAAGTATAACTTGTTTTCTTCATTTAAGAAGATATGACAATTATTTATACCTCTATTGTAAATATGATAAAATGAATCAGCTGCAATTATTTCATTTCGATTATCCATTTACTTTGAATTTAATTGTTGATTATTATCTTCTTTAGATTTATTCAAAATCCAAATTTTTATAACTTTATTAACCTTTGTCAAAGTTCAAAACTTTGACAAAGGTTAATAAATTAAAGAGTATTAAAAAAATAAATTTTACATTTTCTTTCTCATTCTAGCAACAGGAATATCTAGTTGTTCTCTATATTTAGCTATTGTTCTTCTAGCTATTGGGTAGCCTTTTTCTTTTAAAATATCGGCTAATTGATCATCAGGAAGTGGCTTTTTTTTGTCTTCTTCCTCAATAGTATTTTGAAGTATTTTTTTTATTTCTAAAGTAGAAACATCTTCGCCTTGATCATTTTTCATCGATTCAGAAAAGAATTCTTTTATCAATTTTGTACCATAAGGTGTTTCTACATATTTGCTATTAGCCACACGCGAAATTGTCGAAATATCCAAGCCAACTTGGTCTGCAATATCTTTTAAAATCATAGGTCGTAACTTGGTTTCATCGCCTTCAAGGAAGAACTCTTCTTGATAGTGCATAATTGCATTCATGGTTACAAAAAGTGTTTCCTGACGCTGACGGATCGCATCAATAAACCATTTCGCAGAATCTAACTTTTGTTTTATAAATTGGACTGCATCTTTTTGTTGTGCTGATTTATTGCGAGAATCCTTATATGTTTGCATCATCTCCTGATAGTCTTTGGAAACATGTAACGAAGGGGCATTTCTGCCATTTAAAGTTAATTCCAATTCGCCATCCACAATTCGAATTGCAAAATCAGGAACTACATTTTCTGTGATTTTATTATTGCCAGTAAACGCTCCGCCTGGTTTTGGATTTAATTTTTCTATTTCATGAACCGCTTTTTTGAGCTGTTCAGTCGAAACACTATATTTTTGAATTAATTTATCATAATGCTTTTTAGTAAACGCATCAAATTGATTAAAGATAATATCAGTGGCAAGATCTACATATTCTGTAGGTGTTTTATGTTTTAACTGCAATAGTAAGCATTCTTGTAAATCGCGGGCGCCCACACCTGACGGTTCCAGTTCATGAATAACTTGCATCATTTTTTCGACCATTTTTTCATCGGTGTAAATACCTTGGGTAAAAGCCATATCATCAACCATATCGGGAATACTTCTACGTATATATCCCATGTCATCTATGCTGCCTACTAAAAATTCTGCAATTTCACGTTCTTGATCATTTAAGATAAACGTATTCAATTGATTGATTAGATCTTGATGAAAGCTTACTGGCGCTGCAAAAGGTGTTTCTCTATTTTCATCGTCATCACTATAATTATTTGTTTGCGTTTTATAATCTGGAATTTCATCGTTACTTAAATACTCATCTATATTAATGTCTTCAGCTTCAATTCGCTCGGATTCAGCCTCATCATAATCATCGAACTCTTCATTTTCGAATTCATCTTTTTCGAATTCGTCGTCTTCTTTTCCTGCTTCAAGAGCTGGATTTTCGTTCATTTCTTCCAATAAACGCTGTTCAAAAGCTTGAGTAGGCAATTGAATTAACTTCATCAACTGTATTTGTTGAGGAGATAATTTTTGTGATAATTTTAAATTTAAGAATTGCTTTAGCATTTACTGTAATCGTTTATTTGTTTAATTTTTTAATCGGAATTATCGGTTAAACAAATAAACGATTAACCGAATAAGCCTTTTTAAAATTCAGCATTTTGTGGTGTTCTTGGGAAAGGAATTACATCTCTAATATTAGTCATTCCAGTTACAAAAAGTACTAATCTTTCAAATCCAAGTCCAAAACCAGAGTGAACTGCTGATCCAAAACGTCTGGTGTCTAAATACCACCATAATTCTTGTTCATCAATTCCCAGAGCTTTCATTTTTTCAACTAACACATCAAAACGTTCCTCTCTTTGAGAGCCACCTACAATTTCTCCAATTCCTGGAAAAAGAATATCCATGGCGCGAACTGTTTTCCCATCTTCGTTTAAACGCATATAAAATGCTTTAATATTAGCGGGATAATCAAATAAGATCACGGGACATTTAAAGTGTTTTTCTACTAAATAACGTTCATGTTCTGATTGTAAATCAGCTCCCCATTCGTTAATGATATAATTGAATTTTTTCTTTTTGTTGGGAGTACAATCTCTCAAGATATCTATTGCTTCTGTATATGAAACACGTTTGAAATTATTTTCTAAAACAAAGTTTAATTTTTCTAAAAGGGGCATTTCGCTTCTTTCAGCAACTGGTTTTGATTTTTCCTCATCTAATAAACGACCTTCTAAGAACTTTAAATCCTCGGGACATTTATCCATTGTGTATTTTATAACATATTGAATAAAATCTTCGGCTAAGTCCATATTGTTATTCAAATCGTTGAACGCTACTTCTGGTTCAATCATCCAAAATTCAGCAAGGTGACGCGAAGTATTAGAATTTTCTGCTCTAAATGTGGGTCCAAAAGTATAAATTTGGCCCAAAGCCATTGCAAAAGTTTCTCCTTCTAATTGACCAGAAACCGTTAAGTTGGTTTCTTTTCCAAAGAAATCTTCTTTATAATTTACTTTTCCATCCTCTGTCCGCGGCGTTCCGTCAAATGGTAATGCAGTTACTTTAAACATTTCTCCAGCACCTTCAGCGTCAGATCCAGTAATAATTGGGGTATTTACATAGACAAATCCTTTTTGTTGAAAATAACTATGAACCGCATAAGACAATACTGAACGTACTCTCATTATCGCTCCAAACATATTTGTGCGGACTCTTAAATGTGCATTTTCACGTAAAAAATCAAGACTAGGTTTATTCTTTGGTTGGATTGGAAATTTTTCTGCATCAGAATCTCCCAGAATTTCTAATTTTGCCACCTGAATCTCAAATTTTTGTCCAGCACCTTTACTTTCTATTAAAGTTCCCGTTACTGATATTGCCGCTCCAGTTGTAATCCTTTTTAAAGTTTCGTCTGGCGTGTTCTCAAAATCGACCACACACTGAATATTATCAATGGTCGAACCATCGTTTAAGGCTATAAATTGATTATTTCTAAAAGTTCTCACCCATCCTTTAGCATTTACTTCGTGAAGCGTCGTTTTACTGTTTAGTAAGTCTTTAACTTTTGTATGTCTCATTTTATGTCTATCGTTGATATTAAAATTGTTTTTATAACCTACCTGCAAATATAAATGAATTGTTTTTAATTGTCATCGTGAGAATTGAAGCAATCTAAAGAGGATTCTGGAATTTGGAGCTATTTTCCGCTATCCATTTCAATCTTATTGTTTTTGAAGACAAAAACAATAAGGATTTCCATTGCTGTTGGGGCTAGAATTTAACGGATATGCAAGCTTTTAACATCAGTTTAAAACTGGTAATCACATCCTCAAAATTAGAAATTTTGCGAAGCGTTTTTATTGAGACACACTATTCCAATTGTCACGATGGAAACATCTCAGCAATTCACAGAGATTTAATTAAGATGTTATATTGGGGTGGTTTTTCTCAACATCAGTTTAAAACTGGTAGTCAGATCCGTAAAGTTGGAAACGTGGTGCAATGTTCTTAATAGCCAATAATCTTGCTCAGGAAAAGCAGTACTTTTATCACTTTTACGATTTTGCGACCGCAACTTTATTTTTATGACTTATAAAATCTATATTTGGCAAACACTATTTAATTTTTGAAAAATTAATAATTTTATAATACACTAATCTTATAAAACTTAGATGAAAACATTAAAAATTGCTTTAGATTGGACTCCAAATGTGAATCATATTGGTATTTTAATCGCAAAAGAATTAGGGATTTATGAGCAATATGGTATTGACTTGATAATTATAGATCCTATTACTGACAATTATCTAACTACTCCAGGTAAAAAGCTAGAGTTAGACATTGCTGATTTTGTATTAGCACCTTTTGAGACAGTGATTAGCCTTAATAATAAAGAAAATAAAGTAGACGCCATTGCAGTCTTTGCAATTTTACAAGAAGATATTAGTAGTATTGCATCTTTAAAATCAACTATATTAAAAAGTCCAAAAGCATTAGATGGGAAAACGTATGCCTCCTATAAAGCGCGTTATGAAGACAAAATCGTAAAAGAACTTGTTAAACGGGACGGTGGAAAGGGAATTTTTAATATTGTGTATCCTGATAAATTAGGCATTTGGAATACATTATTAAATGGTACAGCTGATGCAACTTGGATATTCAATAATTGGGAAGGCGTAGAAGCTGAAAGTAAAAACATTGATTTAAATAAGTGGTCACTCAAAGATTATTCTATTCCATACGGCTACTCTCCAGTTATTATCACTAAACGAAATAACCTAAAAAATAATAAAACCCTCTATTCAAATTTTATTGAAGCTACACGCAAAGGTTATTTGTACGCTCAAGAGAATAAGTCAGTAGTAATTGAGATTTTAAATCTTTACATAACAGCTTATGATAAAGAAAACATTGATCTTGAAAAAGCACACAATGCAACAATCAGTTATTTTGGAGATTATAATAATTGCGGGTTTATGAATCCGGAAAGAGTTGACTCATTTTTAAATTGGTTGATTGAAAGCAATTTAGAAAACTCTAAGATTAGAACGCAAGAGTTATTTACAAATGAATTGTTGCCTTCAATTTAATGTAAAACCATTAATAGACAAGTAGATAACTTATAATATATTTACAGATTTTCGCAAAGATAAATATTGTTTAGCACTGAGGTTTTGTACTTGTCTTTTAGTTTAATGAAAGAAACGTTTAAAACTTAAAGTAAAATCTTTAAAATATCATGCTTTGCGTTGAGGTACAAATATCTCAGCGCGCGTCAGTACTTTAACGTCATTTTAATATTGATAATCGCATCCTCAAAAGTGGAAATTTAGCAAATTAAATAAGGTGTATGAACATCAGTTTAAAAATCAAATTCACATCCGTAAAGTTAAAAACTTTTCGGAGCAACTTGATGAACTTGGATTTATTTATATCGCTGTAAAACTGAACTTAATATCCTCAAACGTAATAACGTTACATAATAAAACAAAAAAAACAGTCTCAAAACTAAATTTGAAACTGCTTATTGAATATTTTATATTTTAAAAATAGTAAAATTAAATTTTCTCTACTTTGAGTAATTCTATTTGTTTTTCACCTTCTTCAAATGACCAAGTAAGAGTATCACCTTGTTGATAACCTACTAAAGCTAGTCCCATGGTAGACATTATAGACTCAGTATTATTTCTTCTTTTTGCTTTATCTGGCGCAACAAATGTGAAAACTTCTTCCTCGTTATTGTCTAAATACTTTATAGTGGCACGAGTGTCAATGTTTACAACATCTAGGGGTAGTTCTTTTCTAGTTACTTGTTTAGCATTTTTAAGTTGTGCCAGTAAAGTTGCTTCTTGCGTTGGCGTTGCTTTTTTTCTTTTGACATGATCTTTAATCATATCGTAAATTCCTGTTGTTAAAATTAAATTTTTTGACATTTTGTTTTGTTTTATTACAAATCTTTTAAAAGTTTTTTTAACCCAAATATCAAACACTCACACTATTTAAAGATGAGATTTGATCATGAAAAACTTCATCAAAGTTTTGATGCATTATTTTAAAAATAAAGATTGAATAGTGAGGTAGTCCCTGTCTTGGGTAGCGACAGGGTTTAAGATATAAACTCTTTAGAACTTTTTAAAAAAGCATCATCTTGCTTATACTGTAATGACAAGACTAACCCTAAGTTATATGACTTTTTATAAAAAAAATTTCTACTGTTCATCAGGTTGCTTTTTACTAAATGCTAATGTAATCTATATAATAATCATTTCAAAGAATTGAATATAGTAAAAGCTGTTATTAACATTTCATTAGCAGTATGTGGATTCCTATTTATGAAATTATCTTGCTCTATTTAAAGTGATGATATATTTATCAATATAAATTTGCATTTCCTTGGATTTATATTGCTGAATATAACGTGGATGTTCAAGTATTTTTAAGCTTTTAAATAAATTTGCTTCTCCATTTAATTTCTGTAGATAAACAGCATTTTTTTTACCTAATACATACACTTCCGATGTGTCTAGCCCTAAACTAATATGATTTTTTAAGGTTAAAATCATAAAATCCTTAACCATTGTAAATAGCGAATTGTCATCATAATAATTGGCATTAACCCATTTTCCACTTTTATTTTTTTGAACAATAGCTAACGGGAAAGGCGAATTAATATAAAACTGCTTATAAAAATCTTTAACTCCGCCAAAATCTTCAATCATATTATACATAAAGACAGAGGAAATCTCATGTGTATGTGCCGACGCCATTTTTATTCCACAAAAACTTTCTAAACGTTTAGTATCTGTAAATGGAACTCCGGTTACACCCGCTCCATGCCGACTTGGATTGATTCCGATAATAAATTTTCTTGGATTTAAATCAGCATAGAATTTTTGATAAAACTGTTTCATGACTACACTAGTTTCAAGATTGTCACTAAAGGGATTAATCACTTGAAAACCTTCGGGCAGTTCTCCAGAAAAATCTAATTGTTGATTAAACTTAATCACTTTATCTCCAAAATTTTCTAACATGTGAATTCTATTTGTTATACTTCATATTCATTTTTATCAATAACGCTGTGTACGAAGTACTTTTGATAAAATGATATTAAGAAAGATGGTATTTCGTAAAGTTAGAAAAAATATATTTTATAAAAAAAAGAGGATTCAAATCCCGACGATGATCGGGATTTAAATCCTCTAAAATATCTTAAGAACGAACTTTTTTAAGCTAATCTAAAATAGAAGTGATAATTTAGTTTCCTCTATAAGTGGAGTAACCAAAAGCGGATAGGGTTATTGGAACGTGGTAATGCTCGTTATCCTTTAGTTCGAACACAATTTCAATGTAAGGATAAAATGATTTTTGTCCCGCTTTTTCAAAATAAGGTGCTGTGTGGAAAGTTAATTTATAAATTCCAGTATTGTTTTTCCCGTCTGCTTTCAAGAAATCTCCAATACGACCATTTTTATCTGTAAATTTTTCATCGACTTTTGTCCAATTCGCGTTTTTATCTTGTTTAGATAAAGTTATTTTAACATCAGGAGCTGGTTTCCCCTGTGTGATGTCAAGAATATGACTTGATAATTGGTGTTTTACTTCTTGAGCAAAGGTCATACTTGCTGTAGCGAGAAATAATACTAATAAGAGACTTTTTATTTTCATTGTAATTTAATTAATGGATTATTGACTGATTTTAAAACCTAAATTTTGAACTGCTTTTACAGCGATATTATTATCATTTTCTGAGCCGCCACCGCCTGAAATACCGATGCTTCCTACTAAATTTCCATCTTTCCATATAGGTGCTCCGCCGCCCAATAATAAAAGTTCTGGTAATGTGTTTAGATTTTTAGCATCCTTACTTTCTTCCGCATTTTTCATAAGTTGAAAACTTGCCGTTTTTGTGGATAAAGAAGTATACGCTTTTCTGCGTGAAGCTTCTGTATTATGAGGACCAACATTATCCCCTTTTAATAACAAAAGTGTAACTCCCGAAGCATTTAATACCGCAACAGAAATTTTCTTGTTCATTTTTTGAGCTTCTATATTAGCCTGTTTAGCTAATTCCAAAGCACCTTCTTGATTTAAATCGCTATAGGTTACCGTCAATTGTGCAGATGCAGAATAAGTACAAAGTAGAACTAAAGCGATACTCAAGATTTTGATTGTATTATTCATAATCTTCGTATTTGTATAAATTTAAATCTGTTTTTTACCAAAATAAAATTTATTGCTAGTAACAGCTTACAAAAGTAAAGCATTTAAAACAGTGCGTAAAATCATTTACAATTAACTTAACAGCTGTATAATGCGGTTTCTATTGTTTTTATCTTTCCAAAGTGTAGTACCTAGGTGCTAATCTTAAACCTCATAACATCTAGTAAATGGTCATAAGACATTATAATTTGTCTTCACAATTTAAGCCTGCTCTTAATTTCAAGTGCTAATTTTTCTCTGAAAAATCACATGTTTTATTCTTAATAGCTCATAGGAAATTCAGAAATTCTTTTTGAATAAGAAAAATCCCGTATTCTGACACGGGATATATTTAAGAATTACTTTATGATTATTTCAGATTTAAATCATCTTGCTCGTTTGGGTTGTTTAATATGTCAATTTTAGGTTTGATAAACTCTTGTTTATTAGCTAATGATTTATTAAGTGTTAAAACTAAACAAGGTAATAACAATAAGTTAGACAACATACCAAATGCTAATGTAACCGCAATTAAACCACCTAGAGCAACAGTTCCCCCAAAATCAGACAACATAAACACGGAGAAACCAACGAATAAAACTACTGAGGTGTAAAACATACTGATTCCAGATTCTTTTATAGTTGCAAAAACTGATCTTTTAATTTTCCATTTATTGTGCTTTAACTCTTGTCGATATTGTGCCAAGAAATGAATCGTATCATCTACAGAAAGACCAAAGGCAATACTAAATACTAAAATAGTAGAGGGTTTTAATGGGATGCCAAAATAGCCCATTAAGCCTGCCGTAATGATCAAAGGTAGTAAATTTGGAATCAAAGAAACGATTACCATCTTGAAAGAACGGAACATAAATACCATTAATAATGAAATTAAAAATACAGCAAATAATAAGGAGCTCACTAAATTATCTAACAAATACTGTGTTCCTTTTTCAAACACTAATGCTTTTCCGGTCATCACTACATTAAATTTATCTTTTGGAAAAACTTCATCTGCTTTGGCTGCAAGTTTATCCTCTATTTTAGCCATATTACCGGTTCCAATGTCGCGCATAAACGTAGTAATTCTAGCGACTTGCCCAGTACTGTCAACGTAACTTTTCATTAAGTTGTCTTTGCTATTTTTAGTAGCATTTTTTGCATAACCCAAAATAAAATTTTGCTCTTGTGAGCTAGGTAAATCATAATAATCAGGATTGCCATTAAAGTAAGCCTGCTTAGAATATTTTACTAAATTCAATATCGAGATAGGCTTAGAAAGTTCTGGAATTTCTTCTATAGTTTTTTGAAGTTCATCCATTTTTTCTAAAGTAGATAACTTCATGACTCCCTTCTTTCTTTTAGTATCAACTGTTATTTCAAGAGGCATAATTCCGTCAAATTCATTTTCAAAAAATAAGATGTCTTTATAAAAACTCGTATTTTTTGGCATGTCTTCGATCAAACTTCCAGAGGTTTTGATTTTAAAAGCACCAATAATACTAACGCCGAAAATAAGTAACGCAATAGTATAAACATAACGTCTGTTATATTTAACAGTTTTTTCTATCCAGTTGATAAATACACGTGTATAATTTCGATTTAAATGTTCAAGATGTTTTTGTTTAGGAACGGGTTGATAACTGTAATAAATAGGGATTACTATTAAACACAAAAAGAATAGGGAGACAATACTCAAAGACGATATAATACCAAATTCCTTTAGAAGTTGGCTACTGGTAATAATAAAAGTGGCAAATCCTGCAGCGGTAGTAAGATTTGTCATTAATGTTGCTGTACCTACTTTTGTAATAACACGTTGTAAAGCTCTCGCTTTATTACGATGAGCGCTATATTCTTGCTGGTATTTATTAGTTAAGAAAATACAATTTGGAATTCCAATGACAATTACTAAAGTTGGAACAAGCGCCGTAAGAACGGTAATATGATAATTGAACAATCCTAATAAACCAAAAGTCCACATAACACCTGTAACTACTATTAATATTGCAATTAAGGTCGCTCTAAATGATCTAAAAAAGAAGAAAAATATAAGTGATGTAAGAAATAATGATGCGCCAATAAACAAACTGATTTCGCTTAAAATACTCATTGCGTTCAGCGTACGAATATAAGGCATTCCTGAAACGCGTAAATCAATTCCTGTTTCTTTTTCAAACGCTTCAATTTTTGGAAGAAAGTTTTTTACAATATAATCTCTACGTTTTTCAGTATTGACAATTTCTTTATCTAAATAAATGGCAGAGCGTATGCTTCCGCTCTTTTTATTAAAAAGTAATCCTTCATAAAAAGGCATGTTTTGAAACAAGTCCTTCTTAATGCCATTCAAATAGTTCTGACTTTTTGTTTTACTGCTGTCTACAAATGGAAGGAGTTCAAAAGTTTGCAATGAATCATTTTTCTTCAATTGCTTTAAATCATTGATGGATACCACTAAATCAACTTCCTTTTGTGCTTTTATGTCAGTCATTAATTTATTCCAAGCAGCAAAAGCTTTTGGTGTAAAAAAAGCATTATCCTTTACGCCAACTACAATCAAGTTACCTTCCTCACCAAATTTTTTTAGAAAAGCGTTATATTCCTTATTAACAATATGATCGTCTGGCAGTAAATTAGCTTCTGTAAATGAAAACTGTATATTTTTCCATTGTAACGCTAAAAGAATTGTTATCACTGCTATTATGGATAACATTAAAATTCTATTTCTAAGCACGATATGAGCAACTGTTTCCCAAATACCGACTTTTAATTTCTTTTTCATAAATTTTATAAAGTGGGTGCAAAGGTAATTAAAAGGGATTAAATCTTGAAAATTAACGGCTATATATTGGCAGGTAAGTTTGTAATGTGGGCTGATTATGTTAACAATATAATAATTTTACAGTTATTTTAGATTCAGTAAAATTTCTCATCTTTGGTTTTTTAAAAAAATGGAGAGTCTTAAAAAACAAATATGAAAAAATATAAAAACACGCTCTTTTACCTACTTTTAACGGGGAGTTTTTCCGTTTTGATTTATTGGATTATTAGTAAAGGAAAGTTTCTCGAAGCAAGTAAAACAATCCAAACACCCGAAAGTGGCAACGGTTCCTGGAGTGATTTTTTAGCTTCAATGCAACATAATATTCAAGATCCTTTAGCAATTCTTTTGGCACAAATAGTAACTATAATTCTTGTTGCTCGTTTTTTTGGCTGGGTTTTTAAAAAGATTGGACAGCCCTCTGTTATAGGTGAAATTATTGCTGGAATTGCTCTTGGCCCATCTTTATTAGGATTGTATTTTCCAGATTTTTCATCTACTTTATTTCCTGTTGAATCGTTAGGAAACTTAAAATTTTTAAGTCAAATAGGTTTGATTCTTTTCATGTTTGTAATAGGAATGGAATTAGACATGAAGGTCTTAAAAAATAAAGCAAATGATGCAGTTGTTATTAGTCATGCGAGTATTGTAATACCATTTGCTTTAGGAATTGGACTAGCTTATTTTGTATATGATCAATTTGCTCCTGAAGGAGTGAAGTTTCTCTCCTTTAGTTTATTTATGGGAATTGCGCTAAGTATTACTGCTTTTCCTGTTTTAGCGCGGATCGTGCAAGAAAGGGGAATTCATAAAACAAAATTGGGTGCAATTGTAATTACTTGTGCCGCGGCAGATGATATTACTGCATGGTGTATTCTAGCCGTAGTAATTGCTATTGTCAAAGCAGGAACTTTCGTTAGTTCGTTGTACATTATTATGCTTGCAATTATTTACGTACTTGCAATGATTTTCATAGTGAAGCCCTTTCTAAAAAGGATTGGTGACTTATATGGTTCAAAAGATACTATTGTAAAACCAGTTGTTGCTATATTTTTCTTAGTACTCATTATGTCCTCTTACGCTACTGAGATAATTGGGATTCATGCACTGTTTGGCGCATTTATGGCTGGTGCAATCATGCCAGATATTCCTAAATTTAGAACAATTTTTATTGAAAAAGTAGAGGATGTGGCTTTAATTCTTCTACTTCCCTTGTTTTTTGTTTTTACAGGTTTGAAAACAGAAATAGGACTTTTAAATGATCCTTATCTTTGGAAAATAACTGGATTTATTATACTAATTGCAGTGGTTGGAAAATTTGTAGGAAGTGCTTTGGCAGCTAAATTCGTTGGACAAAGTTGGCGCGATAGTTTAACGATTGGCGCTTTAATGAATACCAGAGGATTAATGGAACTTATCGTTTTGAATATTGGATTAGAGTTAAAGGTTTTAACTCCCGAAATTTTCACGATGATGGTTATAATGGCTCTAGTAACTACTTTTATGACTGGTCCAGCTCTAGATTTAATTAATTTCATATTTAAAACTAAAGATGGAACTGATATTAGCGAATCAACAATCGTTAATCAATACCGAATTTTAATTTCTTTTGGGAATAATGAAAAAGGAAAATCATTATTGAGATTAGCTAATAGTTTAATTAAAAAAGAAAAAGAAAAATCAAGTATTACAGTAATGCATCTATCATTAAGTGATGAAGTGCATTCCTTTAATTTAGATCATAAAGAGAAAAATAGTTTTAATCCTATTGTTAAAGAATCTCAATTATTAGATCAAGATATTGTAACCATTTTTAAATCTACGCAAGACATTGAAAATGAGATAGCTGATGTGGCTAATCAAGGAGATTATGATTTACTGTTAATAGGTTTGGGAAAATCTATTTTTGAAGGTACTCTTTTAGGAAAGCTTATTGGATTTACAACGAGAATTATTAATCCTGATCGTCTAATCGATAAATTTACAGGTAAGGAAGGTTTGTTCGAAAACTCGCCTTTTGATGAACGCACCCGACAAATTATTTCTAAAACAAAAATGCCAATTGGAATATTAATTGACAAGAATTTAAAAGTTATAAATAGTATTTTTATTCCTATTTTTGCAACTGAAGATTCTTTTTTATTTGATTATGTTCAAAAATTGGTTTTTAATAATAATTCAAAAATTGTTATTTTAGATGCAAAAGGACATGCTAATTCTAATTTTGTTTTGAAAAGCGCAATTGAGTCATTAGAAAATAAATATCCGAATAATATAGAACTGATTACAAATAAAGTTATTAAACAAGGGTTTTTAAAGCAACAGGATTTAATGTTAATTACCCTTAATAGTTGGAAAGAATTAGTAGATTCGACAAATGAATGGTTAAGCGATGTTCCATCTGTATTAATTATTAAACAGTAGTATTAAAATGAATTGGATTTTATTGATAATTGGTGGATTATTTGAGGTAGGTTTTGCTACATGTTTAGGCAAAGCCCAACAAAGTACGGGTATGGCCTCAATATTGTGGTTAGTAGGATTTTTAATTTGTTTAGCTATAAGTATGTTGCTGCTTTATAAAGCCACACAAACCTTACCTATAGGAACTGCTTACGCTGTTTGGACAGGCATTGGAGCAGTAGGAACCGTATTAGTTGGTATTTTTGTATTTAAAGAACCTGCTGATTTCTGGAGAATATTTTTTATAACAACTTTAATCAGTTCTATTATTGGTTTGAAATTTGTTTCGAGTACATAAAATTGCTTGCGTTTACACTAAAATAAAAAATCCGTTTTACTAAATCTTAAAATGATTTTACTAAAACGGATTTTTTAATGACTTTAAAGAACTTAGACTTTCATGATTTCAGCTTCTTTATGAACAAGAAGTTCATCTATTTTTTTAATAAAACTATTCGTTAAGTTTTGAACTTCATCTTCAGCATTTTTACATAGATCTTCTGAAGTTCCTTCTTTCTCTAATTTTTTAATATCAGTATTAGCATCTTTACGTGCGTTTCTTATTCCCACTTTTGCATCTTCTGATTCAGCTTTTGCTTGTTTGGCAAGTTCGCGTCTTCTTTCTTCTGTTAAGGCAGGAACACTTATAATAATAACATCACCATTATTCATAGGGTTAAAACCTATATTAGCAATCATTATTGCTTTCTCAATTACATGTAACATGTTTTTTTCAAAAGGTTGTAAGGTAATGGTTCGCGCATCAGGAACACTGATTTTAGAAACCTGAGAAAGTGGAGTTGCTGATCCATAATAATCTACAAAAACACTTCCAAGCATCGCAGGAGATGCTTTTCCAGCACGAATGTTTAAAAATTCTTTTTCTAAATGCGCAATAGAACCTGTCATAGATTCCTTAGTACTATCTAATATAAATTCAATTTCTTCAGTCATGATTTATTTATTTTTAATCCTTTTAAACAATTTGGGAACTTAAATATTTACTACTGTTCCTATATTTTCACCTTCACAAATTTTTAATAAGTTTCCTACCGTATTCATATCAAAAACTACAATTGGCAACTTATTTTCTTGGCTTAAAGTAAATGCCGTAGTATCCATTACATTCAATCCTTTTTTTAACACATCATCAAATGAAATGAAATCAAATTTCACAGCTGACGCATTTTTTTCAGGATCACAATCATAAACACCATCAACACGGGTTCCTTTTAAAATTACATTGGCATTGATTTCTATACCACGTAAAACCGCAGCTGTATCTGTTGTAAAATAAGGGTTTCCCGTTCCTGCCCCAAAAATTACAATTCTTCCTTTTTCAAGATGACGATCCGCTCTTCTTTTAATGTATGGTTCGGCTATGGATTCCATTTTTAGCGCCGTTTGTAAACGTGTTTTCATTCCTTTCTCTTCAAGTGCTCCTTGCAATGCCATACCATTTATAACAGTAGCAAGCATTCCCATATAATCACCTTGCACGCGATCCATTCCTGCACTAGCTCCAGCAACTCCTCTAAAAATATTTCCACCGCCTATAACAATAGCTATTTCTACCCCTTTTTGATGAATTTGCTTTATTTCATCAGCATATTCCGCAAGTCTTTTCGGATCAATTCCATATTGCAAATCACCCATTAAGGCTTCACCGCTTAATTTTAGAAGAATTCTTTTGTATTTCATTTTTGAGTTGTGTTGATTGGTGCAAATATAGACATATTCTGATTTTTAAAAATAGTGTTGCAAAAATTTTATAATTTAAGTTTTTCAAATGATTCTTTTGCTGCTTCATAACCAATTTTAAAGACTGCATCCATCTTAATTTTACTAGTTTCAAAAGTTCTATACAAACACAAATCTGTAGGTTCAATAACCCAATCGCAATTATTAAACTTGTGCATATTAGAATTGGCAGAGAGAATATCAAATGCTCTTGTTGTAACTGCTTTAATAGAATTTAAATCTTTAGCTTCAATCTTTTGAATAGGACTGACGTATATACCAATTAAAGTTTCACAATGTCCTTGCAATATATCCGTTGGGAAATGATTTAGAATTCCGCCATCGCTGTACAATTGTCCTGCTATTTCATAAGGTGACATAATGCCTGGAAACGCAGATGAGGCTAGAATGGCGTCAATAATCTTAGTATCAGGATTAAATACTTTTAGTTTTCCTCTTACCATATCTGTTGCTGTGATTTGGATTGGTATTTTTAATTCCGCTAATGTGGCATCTTTAAAGATATTATGAAAATAATGCTTAAACGATTCGGAGTTAATTAGTCCTGCTTTTTTAAAAGTTAGGTGTTTCCAATGGAAAAGATAAATGGACTTAAAAAAATCAAGTATCTCTTCTGGCGTTTTTCCCCAAGCATATAACGCTCCCACAATAGATCCAGCACTGGTTCCAGCAATTCTATCAGGTATAATATTTTGCTCCTCAAGAAATTTAATAGCTCCAGCATGAGCTAAACCTTTTGAACCTCCACCAGAAAGGATGAGACCAATTGATTTTGTTTTTAAATTCATAATTTTAATTTAGTCCAAAATTACAACTTTCGATTTTCTCAAAGTGATATATGTCACAATTTTACCTTTTAAATAGGTTAACTTTGTAAGTATAAAAATGAAATTATGAAAACCACAATAGCGAAAGCATTATTTAATAGTCATCCTTATTTAGAATATAGAAAATTAGTTTCTGATTTGCTATTAGAAAATAAATCTACTGGTCATCAACAATCTGATGATTTAACCCATTATAGTTCGCTAAATGAAACTCGTATGAATCGTTTAGATAAAACGATAAAAATCACAGAGGAAAACGTACTGAAATTACAATCCTTAAAAGGAGAGTATATATGGCTAGTTATATCTGAAGGATGGTGTGGTGATGCTGCACAATTATTACCTATCATTGATAAAATGGCTGTCGCATCAGAAAAAGTAGAGTTAAGTATTGTTTTGCGAGATGATAATGATGATTTTATGAATTTGTTTTTGACCAATAATTCAAAATCTATTCCTATCGTGGTAATCATTGATAAACAAACTGGAAGTGTCTTGAGTCATTGGGGTCCAAGACCAAAAGGAGCAATGGAATTAATACAGAATTATAAAAAAGAATTTGGTATTGTTGATGAAACTGCAAAAACAAATCTTCAAATGTGGTATTTTCAGGATAAAGGTATCAGTGCTCAGCATGAATTGATTGATTTAATGACGCAATTAGATAATTAACAATTACCGTAATTATTCAAATATATTTTGTAATTTCACTTCATTATCCCAAGTCTATTTTTTTAATCTAATTTTATTATGACTGTTTAATTATTGTTTAACAATTTATAAAACATCGTTATGAAAAAATTATTTGAGAAAGTTTATGATTATGTATCGTCTTTCCTCTTTGGAGGTAAAAATGTTGCTAATTATTAACACGCAGCTTTGGCTAGTTTTAAAGTAAAAGTATGGTTTAAAAACTACTTTAAATTTTATTAAAAAAAAACACATCGCAAATTAATTTAACTAGTTTGTCATGTGTTTTTGCTTTTAGAAGGTAACCAGTGCAATTCCTAAACTTATATTTCCAGAATCTCTTTGTTTATACATAGGTAAAGAATAATGATTCAATTCGATAAAAAGAATAAGATCATCAACGGTTTGTATACCGATACTTGCTTTTTTATATTCTCCCATTAAAGAGCCACGACCTAAAACTATCGCTTTCCCATAACCCAATTGTAACGTTATTCTAGTGTCTTCACCCACTTTAGGACTTAATTTAAAATTAGCAAAAACTGGTGCAACGACTAATTTATCAGTCCATTCCCAATTTATTCCAGTGTGAACACCCAAAGCAATCCACTCTTTATGATGAATTCCATAACCAAACTTTGTTCCTAAACCATCAGGAATAAGCCAAGAACCTTTTTTCTGGGTATATTGATCTACTGCACTAGCATCAGGATTTCCTCTAATGGCTGCAGATAGATCAAATTGGAAGTAAGTGAATTTTTTATTTTGGGATGAAGCTGATAAACTTAAGAATAAAAATAAAGTAAGAGCTACAAGTCGCATCATAATGTTATATCTTAGCTGATAAACTATCTTCAAATTCAATGACGTCAATTGCATTAATGACATTGTAATCACCAATCTTTGTACGGCGTAAAGCCGTTAAATGAGAACCTGAATTCATCGCTTTTCCAAAATCAAAAGCTAATGAACGGATGTACGTCCCTTTACTACAAACAACCCTAAAATCAATTTCTGGAAGCGCAATTCTTGTAATTTCAAATTCGTGAATCGTTGTTTTTCTATAAGCAATTTCCACAGTCTCTCCCGCTCTCGCATGTTCATACAATCGAACACCATCTTTCTTTATAGCAGAATAAATAGGTGGTTTTTGATCGATTTCTCCAAGAAATTGCTGCACTGTATTATGAATCAATGCATCATCAATATGTAAAGTGGAATAGGTTTGATCAATCGCTGTCTCTAAATCGTAGGATGGAGTAGTAGCACCAATGTGAAAAGTTCCAGTATATTCTTTGGCTTGACCTTGAAGCTCAGTAATTTTTTTAGTGAATTTCCCTGTGCAAACTAACAATAACCCAGTTGCTAAGGGATCGAGCGTTCCGGCATGACCAATCTTAAACTTTTTAGGAAGTCCAAGTTTGTTAATAAGTGCATACTTTAATTTATTTACAGCCTGAAAGGAAGACCAATTCAACGGTTTATCAATAAGCAAAATTTGTCCTTCTAGGAAATTTTCGAATGTCTTCAAAGTAATTATTTAAAGTATGAAAAGTAAATTAATAAAAAAACACCAACAATAATACGGTAATAACCCCAGGGTTTAAAACCATATTTTTTAATGATTTCAATAAAAAATTTTATTGCTAAAACGGCAATTATAAAAGCTACTACATTACCAATAAGAAAAAGTTGAATGTTTTCATTTGATTTTAAAATTAACTCATAACCTTTCATTTGCGAAGACTCGTATGTTTTTAAGAAAACAGAATAACACGTAACGGCCATCATTGTAGGTACGGCAAGAAAAAATGAAAATTCAGCCGCAACATGACGCGTTAGTCCTTGTTGCATTCCACCAATAATAGAGGCTGCAGATCTGCTTGTTCCCGGCATCATAGCTAAACATTGCCAAAAACCAATTATAATAGCTTGTTTTACTGTAATATCTTCTTCCTTTTTTACGGTTGGATTTTGAAAACGATTATCAATGAAAAGTAGAACTATGCCACCTAAAATCAAAACAATAGCAATGGGAATAGGATCTCCTAACACAGCTTCAATTTTATCATCAAATAACTTTCCTAAAACCAACGCTGGAATTACAGCACAAACAAGTTTTATATAAAAATTGAATTTGGAAAAATCGAAAAACTTTTTCCAGTACAATGCGACCACTGCTAAAATGGCTCCAAATTGAATTGAAACCTGAAATAGTTTTACAAAATCATCTTCTTGTATGCCAAAGTAGGAACTAACAAATACCATATGAGCTGTTGAAGAAACCGGAAGAAATTCTGTCAATCCTTCAATAATGGCAATTAAAAAAGCCTGTAATATATTCATTTATGCTTTTTTAGTATTTTTAAGAATAGCATAAATGGTAATCCCAAAACCAATTAAAACGGTTGTTGGCGCTAATCGAATTCTTCTAAAATTAAAAATTTCATCACTAAATACGTTAGGATCATCGCTTCCACCGCCTGCCATTAAGATAAATCCTAGCGTTATAACTGCAATTCCAATTAATAGAATTTTATAATTTATTTTATCAAAAAGAAATTCTGATTTCTGTTCGTTATTTTTCATTTGTGCTAAATTGAGGTGCATTTTTATTAAATCTGAAATCAAAAAATCATTAATCTGTACTCTTGTAAATCAATATAAATCATCCGTTCTTAAGTTCAAGAATCTTTGTGTCGCAAAGTAAGTACTTAACCAAGTGATTAACACGCCAAATCCAAAAACTCCCACAAGCACAATTCCAATTAGTGCTTTATCATTTAAAATACCTAGATTAGGAAAACTATTTTCAACGTAAATTAATACTCCAATTAACGCTAAAATGGCAAGTAATGCTCCTAACATTCCTAGTTTAATACTTCTAATTACAAAAGGTTTTCTAATAAACGATTTAGTAGCGCCAACCATTTGCATCGTTTTTATAATAAATCGATTGGAGTGAATTGATAAACGCAATGAACTATTGATTAACAAAACAGCAATTATGGCTAGGAAGCTACTGATAATTAAAATCCAGCTACTTACTTTTTTAATGTTATCATTCACTAAATTCACTAATTGCTTATCATAAACAATATCTGAAACCATTGTATTTTTACGTAAGTCGGCTTCTATTTTAGCAATACTATCTTTAACAACGTAATCAGCTTTTAAATTAATGTCATAAGAGTTTTGTAATGGATTTTCTCCAAGAAAAGTCATAAAATCTTCACCTATAATGTCTGTATGTTGTTTAGCTGCAGCATCTTTTGCAACAAAATCATACGATTTTACAAAACGATTCGCTTTTAATTCTGTTCCAAAACCTTTTAAAATGCTATCATTAGCTTCATTTTTGAAAAACACTGTCATAGCAATATTTTCTCTAAAATCATTCGCTAGTTTTTTAGAATTTATGATAAAAAGACCTAAGAAACCCAATAGAAATAAAACTAAGAAGACACTTAGCACTACTGAGAAATAAGAAGAAATAAGACGACGTTTTTGAAAATTGTCAAAGGAAGAACTCATAGTTTATTAAAATTATGGGGTAAAAATAATAAAGAATTTCTTTATTTAAAGTTAATAACGTCCAAAGTTTCAACTTTCGTACAATAAACGTAATTTTGCGACCATAAATTTTGCAACCCATTCGGGAATCAAAACAGTGAATGTGTTAAAATAATTTGCTAGATGGCTTGCGTGTGCGAAAGCATGACACCACTATATAACAATAAAAAAGAGAATGAAATACAATCCGAACGAAATTGAAGCCAAATGGCAAAAGTATTGGTTAGAAAATGAAACTTTTAAAGCCGAAAACAATTCTCAAAAACCAAAGTATTATGTGCTTGACATGTTTCCATATCCATCTGGAGCTGGTTTACATGTAGGACATCCATTAGGTTACATTGCGTCAGATGTCTATTCTCGTTATAAAAGGCATCAAGGTTTTAATGTATTGCATCCCATGGGTTATGACAGTTTTGGGCTACCAGCAGAACAATATGCGATTCAAACCGGTCAGCGTCCCGAAGATACAACATCAGTTAATATTGATGGTGGGGTGGATAAAGAAGGGAATAAAATTGCTGGATATAGAAAACAATTAGACAAAATTGGATTTTCATTTGATTGGAGTCGGGAAGTGCGCACCTCTAATCCGGATTATTACAAACATACCCAGTGGATTTTCATTCAATTGTTTAATTCTTGGTATAACAAGACCAACGATAAGGCAGAGGATATTTCGATTTTGATAGCAATTTTTGAAAAACAAGGAAATGAAAATGTAAACGCAGTTTGTGATGATAATATTGAAGTTTTTTCGTCAAGCGAATGGAGCGCTTTCGCCAAAGAACAACAAGAAAAAATCCTATTACAATACCGATTAACATATTTAGCAGAAACGGAGGTCAACTGGTGTCCAGGATTAGGAACAGTTTTAGCCAATGACGAAATTATAAATGGCGTTTCGGAACGCGGTGGTTTTACCGTTGTTAGAAAAAAAATGACACAGTGGAGTATGCGAATTTCAGCGTATGCTGAGCGATTGTTACAAGGTTTAAACGATATAGATTGGAGTGAAAGTATCAAAGAAAGCCAGAGGAATTGGATTGGAAAATCAGTCGGAGCCATGGTATCATTCCGAGTTTTATCACCTGATTTGTCTTCTGATATTTCTACAATAAATTTAAGTAATGCTAACAACTCTAATTTATCAGAAAAAGAGAAAGAATCAGAAAATATCTTAACCAATGCAGAGCAAATTTTATGGTCTAGTATACATTCTAAAGCGATTGATTATAAATTTTTGCAAAAACATTTAATTGCAGATCATATTGTTGATTTTGTTTGTTTGTCAAAAAAGATAGTCATTGAAGTTGATGGTGAAAATCAAAATTCTATTGATCTAAGTATTGATGAAAAAACACAAATTCTCACTAAACAAGGGTTTAAAGTTATTCGTTTTAAGGATGAAGAAATTTTAAGAAACTTAGCGGGTGTTTTAGATACAATCACTATTGAACTTGATACTATAAGGAATGTCGCAGAGGTTGCTAGGTATATAACCGTTTTCACAACTCGTCCTGACACTATTTTTGGAGTCACTTTTATGACGTTGGCTCCTGAGCATCCTTTGGTTTTACAAATTACAACGCCAGAACATTTGGATAAAGTAAACGAATATATTTTTGCGTCTTCTAAACGTTCCGAAAGAGAACGTATGGCGGATGTAAAAACAATATCTGGAGTTTTTACAGGAGCTTATGCTGAACATCCTTTTACTAAAAAACCTGTTCCTGTTTGGATTGGTGATTACGTATTAGCAGGTTATGGAACTGGAGCTGTTATGGCTGTTCCATGCGGTGACGAAAGAGATTATGCTTTTGCCAATTTCTTTAAAGACAATCCCGAAACTTCTGGAGGTATGCCTAAAATCAAGAATATTTTTGATCAAGATATTTCTGAAGCTGCTTATGGATCAAAGGAAGGTTTCAAGTTAGTAGATTCTGATTTTTTAAATGGATTGGGTTATAAAGAGGGAACTCAAAAAGTAATTGCAGCGTTAGAAGAAATGACTCAAGGAAAAGGTAAAACAAATTATCGCCTTCGTGATGCGGTTTTTTCTCGTCAAAGATATTGGGGAGAACCTTTTCCCGTGTATTACGTGAATGGTTTACCGCAAATGATTGAGGCAAAATATTTACCCATTATTTTACCAGAAGTAGAAAATTATCTACCCACTGAAGATGGATTGCCACCGTTAGGAAATGCGGCAGTTTGGGCTTGGGATAGCGTGAATAATAAAGTTATCAATACTGACTTAGTCGATAATGAAACTATTTTTCCTCTAGAGTTAAACACCATGCCAGGCTGGGCAGGAAGTTCATGGTATTGGATGCGTTATATGGATGCAAATAATGAGAATGAATTTGCTAGTCAAGAGGCATTAAAATACTGGGAAAGTGTAGATTTATATATTGGTGGAAACGAGCATGCAACGGGTCACTTATTATACGCTCGTTTTTGGAATAAATTTCTAAAGGACAGAGGCTTTGCACCAACCGAAGAGCCATTTAAAAAACTGATTAATCAGGGAATGATTTTAGGAATGAGCGCATTTGTGTATCGATTAAATGGAACTAATACTTACGTTTCAAAAAATAAAATTACAGATCAAAACGTACAGCCAATTCATGTTGATGTTTCAATGATTAATTCATCAGATGAATTAGATATTGAAGCTTTCAAGAATTGGAGAGAAGATTATAAAAATGCCGAATTCGTAAGAGAAGAAAACGGAAAATATATAGTGGGTCGCGAAATAGAAAAAATGTCAAAATCCAAATATAATGTGGTAACTCCAGATGATATTTGTAACGAATATGGAGCCGATACATTGCGTTTGTATGAGATGTTCTTAGGGCCACTGGAACAAGCTAAACCTTGGAATACTGCGGGAATTTCGGGAGTTTTTGGTTTCTTAAAGAAATTGTGTCGCTTGTATTTTGATGAAAATGGTTTGATTGTCACTGATGAAGCCCCAACAAGAGAAAATTTAAAATCGCTACACAAAACCATTAAAAAAGTAGCAGAGGATATTGAGAATTTTTCTTTCAATACTTCGGTATCGCAGTTTATGATTTGTGTAAATGAATTGTCGACGCAAAACTGTCATTCTCGTGTAATTCTCGAACCATTAGCGATTGTGATTTCGCCTTATGCACCGCACATCGCTGAGGAATTATGGTCTTTGTTAGGAAATAAAGGCTCGATCTCAACGGTTGCTTTTCCAGTTTTCGAACCAGCTCATTTAGTAGAAAGTGAAAAAGAATATCCGGTTTCATTTAATGGAAAAATGCGTTTTACTATAAAATTGCCATTGGACTTAACCAAAGATCAAATTGAGGAAATCGTAATGAAAGACGAGAGAACCATCAAGCAATTAGACGGAAAAATTCCAAATAAAGTGATTATTGTTCCAGGCAAGATTATCAATTTAGTGGGATAGTATCTGAAATTTTAATAATATCAACCCAAATTTTTATTGCTGGAGTTTGGGTTTTTTATTTGCAAATATTTAACTAGTGTCAATTTGGCATTGTTAATTTTTGGGTCGTAATTTGCTGATTAGCTTTTAACTCAAAAAATAAAAGAAAAAACTATGGGAATGGGATATTTAATTTTAGCTGGAGCAATCATGTTATTCAGCTGGCTAGTTAGTTCAAGACTAAAAAGTAAATTTGAACATTATTCTAAATTACAATTACAAAACGGAATGTCAGGTGCTGAAATTGCTGAAAAAATGCTCGCTGATAATGGCATTCGTGATGTAAGAGTAATTTCTACACCAGGAAGATTAACAGATCATTATAATCCAATGGATAAAACAGTTAATTTAAGTGAGGCTGTTTACAATCAAAGAAATGCAGCAGCAGCTGCCGTTGCGGCCCATGAATGTGGTCACGCAGTGCAACATGCGGTTGGATATCAATGGCTAACAATGCGCTCTAAATTGGTGCCTATTGTAAATGTAGCGTCAAGTTATATGCAATGGATATTACTTGGCGGTATATTATTATTAAACACTTTTCCTCAATTGTTGTTAGTAGGAATTATCATTTTTGCAGCGACTACTCTATTTTCAATTGTTACTTTGCCTGTAGAATATGACGCTAGTAATCGTGCATTAGCATGGTTAGAAAATAAAAGAATGCTAACACAGCAAGAACAAGCGGGTGCTAAGGATTCATTGAAATGGGCCGCTAGAACTTACGTTGTTGCCGCGTTAGGATCAATTGCCACTTTATTATATTACGTTTCTATTTATATGGGCGGTAGGAGAGATTAATTAGAGAATTAATTAATTAGAAAAATAGAAAATTGTTTACAAACAAGAGCCGTTTCATTGCTACAATGAAGCGGCTTTTTTCAAATTATGCCCCTTTTCGAATTCTCATATTTTCGAATTCTCACCTTTTCATATTCTCATATTTTCAAAACATCTCATTTTCTCATTCCCTAATTAACAATTAAAGCTGGATTTGTCTGTCAATTTGTTGATCTAAGGATATGAAAGTTTATGTTCTTGAAACACCTTCTATTGCTTGAATTTTTGTGTTTAGTAAGTGCATTAGATGTTCATTATCTCTACAAATAATTTTTATCAAAATAGACCAGTTTCCTGTAGTGTAATGACATTCCAAGACTTCGGGTATTTTCCTTAAATCTTTCAGAGCTTCATGATTTCGCGCTGCCTTGTCAAGATAAATCCCTACAAAAGCCATTGTATTATAACCTAAAATTTTATTGTTTACAGTAAATTTGGAGCGTGAAATAACACCCGATTGTTCCAGTTTACGCAATCGTTGATGAATTGTCGCTCCCGAAATTCCTATTTTATTTGCAATTTGGAGAATTGGTGTACGGGTATCATCCATTAAATTGCGCAAAATTTCTTTATCAATACCGTCAATTTCGACAGTTTAGGAATTAATGTTCATAAAATATAATTTTAAATTAAAAACTGTATTCTAGTTACATTTTGAAATCGAAAATAGACAAAATATGATAATTTAAAATCATTTAATTTTTAAAAAAAATACCACACAGAATTTGAGTGGCATTTGAATATCAAAAATAATATTTTTATTTTCCTTTATTAGCTTCAATAATATATTTTTCTAAAGCCATAGTCATAGAAGGTGTAGAAGGTGTTGGAGCAAGAATATCAACTCTTAATCCGTGCTCTATCGCTTCTTTTTGAGTAGTGCTTCCAAAAACCGCAATTCGAGTTTCGTTTTGTTTAAAATCTGGAAAGTTCATAAATAATGATTTTATTCCAGTAGGGCTAAAGAATGCCAAAATATCATAATATACATCAGCAAGATCAGATAAATCACTCATTACTGTTTTATAAAATACGGCAGGCGTCCAATCTACTTTTAACGCATTTAAAGTTATTTGTGCATCAGCATTTAATTGATCTGAGGCAGGTAATAAGAATTTTTCATCCTTATATTTTTTTATTAATGGGGATAAATCGGCAAAATCCTTTGGGCCTACGTAAATTTTACGTTTTCTATACACAACGTATTTTTGTAAATAAAAAGCAATTGCCTCTGATTGACAAAAATATTTTAATCCTTCGGGAATTTTAAAGCGCATTTCTTCGGCTACTCTAAAAAAGTGATCAACAGCATTTTTACTCGTTAATATTATCGCTGAGTAATTATTAAGATCTATTTTTTGAAGTCGGATTTCTTTAGCATTTACACCTTCAACATGAATAAAAGGCCTAAAATCAAACTTTACTTTATGCTTTTGCTGAAGTTCAAAGTAAGGTGAATTTTCTACCTTAGGTTCAGGTTGTGAGACCAAAATTGTTTTCACTTTCATATTTTCACTATTTCTAAGCATTCCCTTTTGTAAACCAATAATACATAAAATAATAAGGTGCTATTTCGAGAGCGCAAAGATATAAAATAAAGTAAAACAACTTACCGAATATTATATTTTGATAATTTTTAATTGAAATCAAATAAGTTAGTGCATTTGCAATCAATATTATAGCAATAATTATTAAAGGTATAATAGTTGAAAAGGAGTCATAATAAAATAAAATTATATTCAAAGGGAGAATGAAAAGTCCAATGTAAGTTCTATAAGTCACTTTCTGGAGATTAAATTGCTCCATAAATTCTTCAATATTAAAAGAAGTAGCAATAATTTTTTCAATCAAGTATTTTGATAAAATAAAAAAAATCAGAAATGTGAAGATTTGAATATATAGTAACCAATCTGTTTTACTGGCATATCCAAAATAACTTAATGTGATTTGAATAAAAAAGGCAAGAGAAACAATTTGAACAAAAAAAAGAGATAAAGTGAAAGTGCTATTTAAGTTCGTACTATCTTTATACACTTTAATATATTTATTGGAATAAATTAAGTTAGCAAAATCGCTAAATCTATTTTCAAAAACTGATTTAACAATTGTTATAATCGCAAATGACAATATAAAAAGTGCTGTTGCCCAGTCTTTGCTCTCAATAATTCTCAGCTCAAGTGTATTTTCCATCATATCGCTGTAAAATTACTAATTTTTATATGATTCTTTTTATTATAATTTTATTAAGCTTCTAATCGTAGAAAAAGTTTACTTTTGCGCTGAAATTAGTCAAAATATGAATGATTGTGTTGTTATTATTCCTACCTACAATGAAATTGAGAATATTGAAAGTATTATTCGTTCGGTATTGTCGCAGCACAAATCCTTTCATGTTTTAATAATTGATGATAATTCTCCAGATCATACAGCAAATAAAGTTATTCTACTTCAAGAGGAGTTTAAAGAGGTATTGTTTTTAGAGAAGCGAGCAAAAAAAGAGGGTTTAGGAACTGCTTATGTGCACGGATTCAAATGGGCTTTAAACCGAAAGTATCAATATATTTTTGAAATGGATGCTGATTTTTCGCATAATCCAAAAGATTTAGAGAAATTATACAATGCCTGTCATTTGGGCGATGCTGATTTATCAATTGGTTCTCGATATGTAACTGGAGTAAATGTTGTAAACTGGCCATTGAGTCGCGTTTTAATGTCTTACTTTGCATCGGTTTATGTGCGATTAATAACGGGAATGAAAATTCATGATGCTACCGCTGGTTTTGTATGTTACAAACGTGAGGTTTTGGAGAAAATCAATTTAGACAAAATAAGATTTGTGGGCTATGCTTTTCAAATCGAAATGAAATATAGAACCTATTGTAAAAATTTTCTAATTGTAGAAGTACCTATTATTTTTACTGATAGAACAAAAGGGCAATCTAAAATGAGTAACTCTATTATTGTAGAGGCTGTTTTTGGCGTTGTTGCGTTAAGATTAAAAAAATTATTTAACACATTATAAGAAATAGAAACGATGAACAGGGTTTTAATTAAGAATGCCAAAATAGTAAATGAAGGGGTGATTTTTGAAGGCGATGTATTAATTGAAAATGATTTAATTGTTGAGATTTCAGAAAACATCAGTGCTAAATCACCAGATTGTAAAATTATTGATGCTGAAGGGAGTTACTTAATGCCAGGAGCTATCGATGATCAGGTACATTTTAGAGAACCAGGATTAACACACAAGGGTGATATAGAATCTGAATCTAAAGCTGCAATCGCAGGTGGAATCACTTCTTTTATTGAACAGCCAAATACAGTTCCTAATGCCATTACACAAGAAATATTAGAGCAAAAATATGAGTTAGCTGCTCAAAAGTCTTACGCTAATTATTCATTTATGATGGGCGGAACCAATGAAAATTTAGAAGAAATTTTAAAAACTAATCCCAGAAATGTTGCTGGATTAAAACTATTCTTAGGTTCATCAACAGGCGATATGTTAGTTGATAGTTCAGAGGCTTTAGAAAAAATATTCTCATCCACAAAATTGCTTATTGCAGTTCATAGTGAAGATGAAAATACGGTACAGTCAAATTTAGAGAAATTTAAATTACAATATGGAGAAGATATTCCAGTTGAATGTCATCCAGAAATTAGATCTGTTGAAGCATGCTACAAATCTACAGAAAGAATAGTTAAACTAGCCAAAAAAACAGGAGCAAGACTGCACGTCTTTCATTTATCAACAGCCAAAGAACTTGAATTTTTTACCAATAAAATCCCATTAGAAGATAAATTAATTACCGCTGAAGTGTGTATCCATCATTTATGGTTTTCTGATGAAGATTATAAAACGAAAGGTAATTTTATTAAATGGAACCCAGCTATAAAATCCGTTGATGATAGAAAAGCGCTTTGGGAAGCATTAATTGATGGTAGAATTGATGTGGTTGCTACAGATCATGCACCACATACCCTGGAAGAGAAAAAACAATCCTATTTAAAAGCTCCTTCTGGTGGGCCACTGGTACAACATGCTGTAGTGGCCATGTTTGAGGCGTTCCATCAAGGAAAAATTAGTATTGAGAAGATAGTTGAAAAGATGTGTCATAATCCTGCTAAAATTTTTAAAATAGAAAAACGTGGATTTATTAAAGTAGGTTATTACGCTGATTTAGTGATCGTAAATTCTGGTTTGCCATGGAGTGTAAAAAAAGAAAATATTTTATCTAAATGTGGTTGGTCTCCATTTGAGGAATTTACCTTTAAGTCGAGAATAACACATACCCTAGTTAATGGTGAGTTAGTTTATGCTGCTTTTAAAGTAAAAAATATTCGCGCAGGTAAGCGTTTATTGTTTGAAAGATAATATGTAAAAAATGAGAAAGTCATTCATTTCTGCTGTAATATTAATGCTATTGATAAGTTGTACAGGCGATTTAGTAAAAAAGCCCAAACGTTTAATTGATAAGGATGTTATGGTCAATATTATGTATGATATATCGATTTTAGAAGGTATAAAATATCAAAATCCAACTTCTTTAGATAGTTTTAAAATTAATGCTACAGACTATATATTTAAAAAATACAAAGTAGACAGTCTCCAGTTTGTAAAAAGTAATGTTTATTATTCTGCCGATTATAAAGAATATAAAATTTTGTTCGACCAAGTTGAAGCTCGTATTGAAATGCAAAAAGTTATTACTGATTCGTTAATTAAATTAGAAGAAAAGAAAGCAAAAGAAATTAAAAAAGTAAAGCTAAAAAAAGCGCCATTACTTGTAGCTGACACTTTATATAAAGAGAAAGTAAGATTTATAAAGAAAAATTTAGTAAAAAAGTCTGTGATAAAAGAACAGCCCTTACAGTAATTAAGCACTAGATTTATGAGTGTGAAATTTCTTGAATATAGAGTTCTATATCCTTAAACTCAATATTTAAAGCGTTCTTTATTTTTTTATTAGAATATAAATTTTTAGAACAAGATGCTTTAGCTGTAGCTCTTGTGAATTCTCTTTTTTTTCCAAAAAAAGTAGCCAAAAACCAATCTATTCTCCAAACTATTTCCATAAAAAAGGGGGTAGCATGTTTAGTAGGCCTTTGCTTTTGTAAAGCATCTGCAATGCTGTTAAATATAGTTTTAAAAACAATATTTTGCGCTACTAATGTAAATCTTTTGTTTTGAATGTCGCTATTCATTAATTTCTCTGCAATCATCACAACATCAGATACAGCAATAAAACCTGTAGATCCTAATGTGTAAAATGAAAGCCCATTAGCTACTTTTTTAAATAACAATCCGCTACCACTTTCTTGAAAACCAGGGCCAATAATTACACCAGGATTGATAATAATAATGTCTAATCCTTCTTGTTGACCTCTCCACATTTCCATTTCAGCGCCATATTTTGAAATGGCGTAATCACTATGCGGTTTCTCTGGATTCCATTCTGTTTTTTCAGTGATCATTTTTTCGTAAGATGCTAAGTCACCTAAAGCAGCTATCGAACTAACAAAGCATAATTTTTCAATTTTATAAGCGAGACAGAAATTAACAATATTGGCGGTTCCCTCAATATTAACCTTTCTAATCAATTCTTCATCTTTAGGATCAAAAGAAATAATGGCAGCGCAGTGATAGACCTTATTGATTCCTAGAAATGCATTTTCTAGAGATGGAACATCAATTATATCAGCCTGAATCCATTGTATTAATTCAAATAAATGCGTTTTTTTATAACGTGCAAAGAGTGATTTCGTTTTTTCTATACTTTCAAAATTTCGATAAATGGCACGCACTTTTTCTCCATTCTCAATTAAATGTAATACTATATGAGCGCCAACTAATCCAGTTCCTCCTGTTACTAAAATCATTTTGTAAATGTAATCAATCAATTTCATTTTTAGAAAATGATCTGCGTATATTGAGTAACAATGACGATCAATTATATTAGTATTGCTAGTATTAATGCTATACAAATTGATATTGTCATTAAAGTTGAATTACTATCTTTGCGCAAATTGCTTAGAAAAGATGAAAAATTTTATTGAAGAAGTGACTTGGAGAGGAATGCTTCATGATGTTATGCCCGGCACAGAAGAACATTTAATGGAACAAATGCGCGTAGCTTACGTAGGAATTGATCCAACTGCTGATTCGTTGCATATAGGACATTTAGTAGGAGTAATGCTTTTAAAGCATTTTCAGTTATCAGGACATAAACCATTAGCATTAGTTGGTGGTGCAACGGGAATGATTGGTGATCCGTCAGGAAAATCGAATGAAAGAAATTTATTGGATGAAAGCACTTTGCGTCACAATCAAGAAGCTATAAAAGGGCAATTAGCTCGTTTTTTAGACTTTACATCTGATGGGGAAAACGCAGCTGAATTAGTGAATAATTACGACTGGATGAAAAACTTTTCTTTCTTAGATTTTATTCGGGATGTTGGAAAGCACATTACAGTGAATTATATGATGTCTAAGGATTCCGTAAAAAAGCGGTTGTCTTCTGAAGCTGCCGAAGGAATGTCATTTACTGAGTTTACGTATCAACTAGTTCAAGGATATGACTTCTTACATTTATATAAAAATAGAAGCTGTACGTTGCAAATGGGCGGGAGTGATCAATGGGGAAATATCACCACGGGAACTGAATTAATTCGTAGAATTGCTGGAGGGAAAGCCTACGCATTGACTTGCCCTTTAATCACAAAAGCGGACGGAACAAAATTCGGCAAATCTGAAGGTGGAAATATTTGGTTAGATGCAGCAAGAACTTCTCCTTATAAATTTTATCAATATTGGTTGAATACCTCTGATGTTGATGCTGAAAAATATATTAAAATATTTACTTTTTTAACAAAAGATGAAATTGAAATATTAACTCAATATCATAAAGAAACTCCACATTTACGTTTGTTACAAAAACGTTTAGCCGAAGAGATAACAACAATGGTTCATTCAGCAGCTGATTTAGATAATGCAATAAAAGCATCAAATATATTATTTGGAAATTCTACTGCTGCAGATTTGAAACAACTAGATGAAGCTACTTTCTTAGATGTTTTTGAAGGTGTTCCTCAGGCTGAAATTAGTAAAGTTGAATTAGGATCAGGAATTGATATCATTGCCGTTTTAAATGAAAAAACAGGATTTTTTAAATCTAATGGTGAAGCCAGACGAGCCTTAACGGCTAATTCTATTTCAGTTAATAGAGAAAAAGTTATTGAAGGTTTTGTTCTTACTACAAAAGATTTAATTAACAATCAGTTCGTGCTATTGCAAAGTGGCAAGAAAAATTATTTTTTGGTTAGAGTGGTTTAGCTGTTTATTCAAAATATCTGTTAACTAATTAAACAAATCAACAATTAGCCTTCACATCACCATCAAGTTACAACCTCGAATATCAGAATTATCAAAACGTCCCAATACCTCAAAAGAGTTATTGGGATATTTTTTGCCTAAATCTTGCGTTGCTATAAAAGAACAAGAATTAATATTTGCTAAGTCAATTACATTAATTCCGCCCGTTTTTCCATCAGGGATATACGTTAGAGCATCTTCTGTATCACGCACTAGAATTTGAATCCATGATGGACATTCAAAAACGCCTTCGCCAAGGGAATACGCTTGTGAGAGCAGTTCTGTCATCCCATATTCTGAATGGATTGCTGAAACTCCAAAACCTTCACAAAGTTGCTGATGTAATTCTTCTCTAATCATTTCCTTACGTTTTCCTTTCATACCACCTGTCTCCATAATAATGGTATGTTTTAGTTGAAACTGATGTTTTTCGATTAAATCCAATAAAGCAAAAGTAACTCCAATTAAAATAACATTTTGACCTACTTGATCTAACGCAATAAGTTTAGAAATAAGCTCATTGTGATTATGCAAATAGAACCCACTTTCAGGATGCTTTGACATTCCAATTAAATCCTTCACCATATAAATTAACGATGAACCCTCACGCTCTAAATAGGAAGGAAGTAGCGCTAAAACTACATAATCTTCAATATTGCCATAAAACTGAGAAAATCCTTGGCGATAACTTTCTTCATATAAAGAAACATCGGTAACTAAATGTTTACTGGTAATCAATCCTGTTGTTCCGCTGCTGGTAAAAGCTTCCTGAATAGCGTTTTTATTAGAAACTACTTCATGGCTTTTAAAAAACTGTATAGGTAAAAAAGGAATTTCATGTAATGCTTTTATCTTTTGAGCATCAATTTTTAACAACTCACAAAACTCTCGATAAACAAGATTATTTTCGAATTGGAAACGAAATACTTTCAAAGCAATTTTTTCAAATTGTTTTTGGCTCGAAATAGAGAATATATTAGAGGTTGTTAACAAGAAATTTTTTTGCAAAAGTAATCAAATTTTTAAAATGCATACCAAGACTAAACTGTTTAAAAGTGAAATTTAATGGTAAAAATATTTATTTAAAAAGCGTAAAAAAAGTCTCTATTAAAAAGAGACTTTGTGATATAATTTAAGGTGTATTATCGGATAATTAATTTTCTAGTTGCGGATGCTTCTTTTTCATTTATCTTAATGATGTATATTCCCGAAGATAAACTAGAAACGTTTAATTCTCTTGAATTCAAAATAGTTTGAAGAACCTTCTTGCCTAACACGTCAAAAATAACAATTTCTTTATCAAAATCATTCTTTGTTGAAATATAAATTTTACCGTTAGTCACAGGATTAGGATACAAATTTAAGCCTTCAATTAGTGTGACTTCTTGTATCCTAGGTTGAGGTTTGATTTCTTGAGCCGATAAGTTCAGAGAAAATAAAATAACCAATAAAGTGAAAATATAAAAGTAGTTTTTTGTCATTAGATGTAATTTGGATAGTAAAAGTACAAAAAAAATTCAAATAATAAAGTAAAAAAAAATTTCAAAAAAACGTATTAAACTTTTTGATGGATTTAATAATAGGTTTAAAACTACAAGGTTTTTCAATTGTTTATTGTAATTTTTGCTTTAACATATAATTCTACATTATTAATAGTACTATTTAAATTCTTAAATTTAATTATTACACGCTTAGTAAATTTAGCAATACTACCTTTTCAGTTGCTCATTTATGATTACATTTACCACTCAAAGAACAATTTTCGAAACTTTTATGAAGAAAAAAAACACTAAAATCCTATTAGTGGATGATGAGCCAGATATCTTAGAAATTGTAGGATATAACCTTGCGCAGGAAGATTATCAAATATTTACTGCTACTAATGGTAAGGAGGCAATTGCAATGGCTAAGAAAGTGATTCCGGATCTTATTATTATGGATGTCATGATGCCAGAGATGGACGGAATGGAAGCATGCGAGAATATTCGAAAAATTCCTGAACTCAGTAATGTTTTAATTACTTTTTTAACTGCTAGAAGCGAAGATTACTCGCAAGTGGCAGGATTTGAAGCTGGTGCAGATGATTATATTACAAAACCTATAAAGCCTAAATTGCTAGTTAGTAAAGTAAAAGCTTTATTGCGCAGGTTAACTGAAAAAGATCAAAATAGCGAAACACTTAATGTAGGTGGTATTGAAATCAATCGAGAAGAGTATAAAATTGTAAAGGATAACGTTGAAATTGTTTTACCAAGAAAAGAATTTGAACTTTTTTATCTCTTAGCTTCAAAACCCGGAAAGGTTTTTCAAAGAGATGAAATATTGGAAAAAGTATGGGGAAATGAAGTTGTAGTTGGAGGAAGAACGATTGATGTTCATATTAGGAAACTTCGAGAAAAAATAGGCGAAGAATTATTTAAAACTATAAAAGGTGTGGGATATAAGTTTGAAGTATAAATCACTGTGAATTTTAAAAAAACATACCGTTTTGCCGTAATGTCATCACTTTACATTACTTTTTTCTCTACTGGATTAGTTGGTCTTTTGACCTACTTATTTTTCAATTTCTCTTTTCAATTCTGTTTGATTTTTGCTCTATTAATTGCTTCTTTTTCATTTGTAGTAATCCAATATCGCGTGGAACGCTTCATTTACAAAAAGGTAAAAAAAATTTATGATGATGTTGCTTTGCTTGAATCAAGCACTTTTAGAAGTCAGCCAATAACCACTGATATGGCAACGCTTACACGTGAAGTTAAAAAATTTGCAACCGATAAAAAGTTAGAAATTGAAACTCTAAAAGTGCGTGAAGAATACAGACGCGAATTTCTTGGCAATGTGTCTCACGAATTAAAAACACCTTTATTTATGGTTCAAGGCTACTTGTCAACACTACTTGATGGAGCTATGAATGACAAAGCAATTCGGAAAAAATATTTAGAACGAGCCGAAAAAGGAGTTGAAAGGCTCATCTATATTGTTCAGGATTTAGATATGATTTCTAAACTTGAAATAGGAGAATTAAACTTAGAAATAACTGAATTTGATATTGTGAAGCTTATTCAAAATGTTTTTGATATGCTTGAAATGAAAGCATCTAAAAAAGATATTTTGTTAATGTTTGACATGAAGTATAATGAACCTATTATGGTAAAGGGCGATCAAGAAAAAATCCAACAAGCAGTTGTCAATTTAATGGTTAATTCAATCAAATATGGTGAAGTAAAAGGCGCAACAGAAGTAAGTATAGAAAATTTAACAAAAGACAAAGTTATAGTTCGAATTACGGACAACGGCGAGGGGATTGTGAAAAAAAATATTCCACGCCTTTTTGAAAGATTTTATAGAGTTGATAAAAGCGGAGCAAGAACAGAAGGTGGTTCAGGACTGGGTTTGTCAATTGTAAAACATATTATCGAAGCACACAACGAGAAAATTTATGTCGATAGTTCTTTTGGTGTGGGGTCTGAATTTTCTTTTACGCTTCAAAAAGTTAGATATAAAATTAAAGAAATTCAGAAGTAACATAAACTATAAAAAAACCGATTTTAAACAAATCGGTTTTTTTTAAAGATCTCATTATTTAAATTAAGGATATAAGAACTTTAATTTTATTTATTTACTTGCTTTTCAATAGCTGTTAGCTCTGCAATTTTTACAATTACTTCTACTGCTTTTTGCATGCTTTCTGCTGGAACATATTCATATTTTCCATGAAAATTATGACCACCTGCAAAAATATTTGGACAAGGCAACCCTTTGTATGATAATTGTGATCCGTCAGTTCCACCGCGAATAGGCTTTATAAGTGGTTTTATTCCAATCTCCTTCATCGCTTTTTCAGCAATGTCTACAATATGTTTAACTGGTAAAACCTTTTCTTTCATATTGTAATACTGATCTTTTATTTCAGCTATTACAATATCTTCGCCAAACTGTTTTGCAAATTTCTTATTGATTTTTCTGGTAATTTTTTCAATTAATTTTTTGCGCTTTTCAAATTTTTTCTTGCTATGATCGCGAATAATAAGCTCTAAAACGGTTTCTTCTATTGATCCTTTCAAATGATGAACATGAAAAAAACCTTCATATCCTTTAGTGGTTTCGGGAGTTTCATCTATTGGTAACTTATTGATAAAATCATTAGCGATCAACATAGAATTGATCATTTTACCTTTAGCATATCCAGGATGAACGCTTTTACCTTTAAATGTTATTTTGGCGCCTGCTGCGTTAAAGTTTTCGTATTCTAATTCTCCTATTTGGCTTCCATCCATAGTGTATGCCCAGTCAGCTCCAAATTTTTCTACATCAAAATGATTTGCTCCACGACCAATTTCTTCATCGGGTGTAAATCCAACTCTGATTTTTCCATGCTTAATATCTGGATTTTTGACGAGGTATTCCATTGCTGTGACAATTTCTGTAATACCCGCCTTATCATCAGCTCCTAACAAGGTCAGTCCATCGGTCGTAATCAAGGTTTGTCCTTTGTATTGTAGTAGATCCTTGAAATAATTTGGAGATAAAACAATATTTTTTTCAGCATTTAGAATAATATCTTTACCGTCATAATTGGTTATAACTTGCGGTTTTACATTAGCTCCGCAAAAGTCCGGTGAAGTATCAAAATGAGATACAAATCCAATAGTGGGTACTTTGTGGTCAACATTACTCGGTAAAGTAGCCATAATATAAGCTTTATCGTCTATGGTAACCTCTTCCATTCCGATAGCTTTTAATTCTTCAACTAGTTTATTGGCAAGATTCCATTGCTTATTTGTACTTGGAGTAGTTTCTGAATTCGCATCAGATTCCGTGTCAATAATGACGTAACTGATAAAACGATCTATAATATTTTGCATTTTTTTTCAATTTTATACAAATATAATCATTTTTTTCAGGAGCTTTTTTTTAGCTTAAAAATTTGGTGAAGTAATTTAGTGTACAATTATTTATTTATCGACCAGATAATTCTATTTTTGCATAACACAACAACTTCACAATGTACAAACTGCTTATACGTCCGATTCTTTTTCAATTTGATCCTGAAAAAGTACATTATTTTACTTTTTCTTTAATCCGCTTATTGTCTAAAATACCAGGGTTTTCATCAATTTTTAGAGCCTTGTACGCAATTAATGATAAGCGATTAGAAACCGAAGTTTTTGGATTAAAATTTCCAAATCCAGTTGGTTTAGCTGCTGGTTTCGATAAAGATGCGGTCTTGTATAAAGAATTATCCAATTTTGGTTTTGGATTTATAGAAATAGGAACGCTAACTCCGGTAGGTCAAGAGGGAAATCCAAAAAAGCGATTGTTTCGTTTAAAGGAAGATTCAGCGATAATCAATAGAATGGGTTTTAATAATGGAGGTGTTACGGCGGCTGTAGAACGGTTGAAAAAAAATACGGGTGTATTAATAGGAGGAAACATTGGCAAAAATAAAGTGACGCCAAATGAAAATGCCACTAATGATTATGAAATTTGTTTTGAAGCACTTTTTGATTATGTAGATTATTTTGTTGTAAATGTAAGTTCACCAAACACGCCTAATCTTCGTGCTTTGCAAGATAAAGAACCATTGAAGCAACTGTTACAAACAATTCAAAATAGGAATTTGGCTAAGCCAAAACAAAAACCAATTTTATTAAAAATCGCTCCAGATTTGACAGATGAGCAACTTCTTGATATCATTGAAATTGTAAATGAAACCAAAATCGCAGGTGTTATTGCGACAAATACAACGCTTTCTAGGGAAGGTTTACAGTCCGATAATAAATTAGAAATGGGCGGATTGTCAGGTAAACCCTTGTCTAATCGCTCAACCGAGGTAATTCGTTTTTTATCTGAAAAAAGCAATAAATCATTTCCAATTATTGGAGTAGGAGGAATTCATTCAGCGCAAGATGCTCTTGAAAAACTGGATGCTGGAGCCAGTTTGGTACAATTATATACTGGCTTTATATATGAAGGTCCAGCACTAGTGAAAGCCATAAATAAAGAAATTCTAAAAAGAAAATCGTAATCCTGCTTGGACTAGAAGTCCAATTAACAATGCAATTCCAAAACTTAATAAAGTTCCAATCAACACATATTCAGTGAGCTTTCGGTCTTTAGCTTCTTTTAAATCGCCAAATCTAAAAATTGATTTTGCGGCTAATAAAAAACCAATTGCTTCAAAATGTCCTGTCAAAATAAAGCAGAACACGAAAAGTCGTTCTAGCAGTCCTATATAATTCCCCGCATTTTGCAACGATTCATCTTTCGATTTGTTTTCAGGTGTCCAAATTGAGATGATGTTTTTAATAAGTATTGATGTTGGTTTTGTTAAGAGAATAATAGCAGTTATAATATACCAAAATTGGTTACCTAAAGCTGAAAATGCAAATAAGGTGTTGTTATAAAGTAAAGTAATTGCAGCAATTATTAACAAGTGTAAAATTTGATCTGCTAGAAACCAACTGCGTTTTGTTCTTGCAGTTTGAAAATACAGTTTCAAAAAGTCAATACAGCCATGTGAAATTGCCAAAGCTAAAGCATACCAGCCAAAATCTTGTTCTCCAACTAAAATCCAAGCTAAAATAAAGTGTAAAAAAATATGCAAGTACAAGTAAATACTTTTGTGTTTTTTTTGCTCTTTATCTTTTACCCATGAAGTGGGTTGCAATAAAAAATCACCAAGTAAATGTGCCAAAAGTAGCTTTACAAATACAATCATACCTCAAGTGTTTTTATTTTCCCTCGAAAATGCTGTTCAACTTGTAGTAATAATTCATAGTTGGAGCGTTTTTGTCTTCGGCTAACTGCGGCTTGATTTATGCCTAGTTTCACACCAATTTCTTCTTGCGAAAGTGTTGGATTTTGAATGGCAATTAGTACAAATTCAGCAGCTTGTTGGAGCCAGTTATCCATAAAAGATAAACTTAATTTTAAAATTAAGTTTATTTCTTCATCAAAGTCTATGTTTCCAGAATTGATTGCTAAATTTAATTTTTGTTTTTTTAAAGTTTCAAATGTTTCACCAGAACGAATAAAAGCGTTACCGTTACTTTCCGTAATTTTTTTTGATTTATATGTTATATCCCCAAAACCTAAACTTATTCTAATGTCTAAATTGATAGATTTAAAATATGCTTTCAGTTGGAAGGCTGTGAATAATGCTTCTTCAGGATTTTTTATTTCTAATTGAAATTCATCACCGCGATATATTTCCCAATCATTTGGAGTTTTCCCAATGGTGTTCAATAAGGTTTTTAAACCTTTAATCCATTTACTAGGAGGTAGTTTTCTAGAGTTAATTATATCTGCTGTCAGTATTGCAATCATTTGCTAAAATTACTACTTTTTTTTATGGGAGCAATAATTATTACCAAAATGTGTAATACTTCAATTTATTACCTAAAAGTGTAATAATTAGTATTATTACCATAATACGTAATAGTTCTTAATCAACTTATATAAAAAACGATTTCGTAAAAACAATATCTTTAGTATCTTTGGCTTTCTATGGAGTCAATAAAAATTATAGAATGTCCACGTGATGCGATGCAGGGCATTAAACCATTTATTCCTACTGAGAAAAAGGTGGCTTATATTCAATCGCTATTACGTGTGGGGTTTGACAGTATCGATTTTGGCAGTTTTGTTTCTCCAAAAGCGATTCCGCAAATGCAAGATACCGCTGAGGTTCTTGAACGACTTGATTTATCTCAAACCAGTAGTAAATTATTAGCTATAATTGCCAACACAAAAGGTGCTGAACTAGCTTCTATTCATAAAGAGATTCAGTATTTAGGGTTTCCATTTTCTATTTCTGAGAATTTTCAAATGCGTAATACTCATAAAACTATTGCTGAAAGTTTAGTGACACTTCAAGAAATTTTAAATATAGCAGCTAAAAATAATAAGGAAGTTGTGGCTTACTTGTCAATGGGTTTTGGCAATCCTTACGGTGATCCTTGGAATGTCGAAATTGTAGGTGATTGGACTCGTAAACTAGCAAATATGGGTGTGAAAATTCTATCTCTCTCGGATACAGTGGGCAGCTCCAATGCTGACGTAATCTCTTATTTATTTTCAAATTTAATTCCAGCTTATCCCCAAGTAGAGTTTGGAGCGCACTTACATACCACTCCAGATAAATGGTTTGAGAAAATTGATGCAGCTTATAAAGCAGGATGCCGCCGTTTTGATGGCGCTATTCAAGGTTTGGGTGGTTGCCCAATGGCTATTGATAAACTAACAGGAAATATGCCTACCGAAAAGTTACTGTCTTATTTTACAGCTCAAAAGGAGTTAACTAATTTGAGTCCAATGAGTTTTGAAAGCGCATATAATGATGCCTCAAGATTATTTAGTGATTACCATTAAACAAAGCGGTTTTGTAATTTTTACGTAATTACGCAAATAATAAAATTAGTTTTGACACGTTGGTTGTAGTATATAAGACAACATCATTTTACTCGGAATAGTATGAAAGTGTTAACTTTTAATCGATCTATAATATTAGCAATATTGCTAATTTTTTCTTTTTCTTGTGCAAGTGATCTTGATTTTGAACAAGTAAACACTATAAAATTAGAACCTGTAATTGTTACTAACTTAGCTTATTTTGACGCAAAGGCCACTCAATTTGTAACTAATGGAGTAGAGCGAAATATTATTTTTGAGACTTCAACCATCCAAATATTCGACGATTCTTTTTTTAGACAAAGATTAAAAAAAGTGGAGCTTTTCTATGAGTTAGAAAACACGATAAATAGAGCATACACTTTAGATGTTTTATTTTTAGATAAAGACAATCAGTCAGTACATGCTCTCAAGTTAGCTATTCCATCTTACACAAGTGCAGAAAATAAAACTACTAAAACTGATCTATTTGAAGGCTTGCAACTTGATTTATTAAAAAAAACTACTAAAATTACTTTTATTCTAGTAATGCGACCTAGTCGCACCATGACTGATTTAAGTATAGGTAGTTTAAAACTGCGTTCAAGTATAACCGCTTACTTAGTAATTGAATGAAAAAATTATTACTAGTCAATATTCTATTTCTAGCGGTGAATTGTTTTTCTCAAAATAAGCAAGTTCTATATAATTTTACTTCAGTTCCACAATTACTATTGATAAATCCTGGTTCTGATTTCAAGTATAAATGGTATATTGGAATTCCGTTATTGTCCGGGATTTCTGCTAATGTGGGTTCAACGGGTTTTTCTGCTTATGATTTATTTGCAAAAAATGATGTTGATTTTAATATAAAATTACGCAATGCTGTATTTTCAACCACTAGAAAAGACCATTTAGCAATAAACCAACAATTAGAGATTTTTAATGGTGGTTTCAAGATTGGTAAAAGAGATAATGATATATACGTTTCCTTTGGGATGTACCAAGAATTTGATGCTTTAAGTTATGTTCCAAAAGATTTAGCCATTTTAGCATTAAATGGCAATAGGAATTATTTGGGTAAAATTTTTAATTTAGGCGACCTAAATGTAAAAGCAGAATTACTATCTGTTTATCATATTGGTTTTCATAAAAATATTAATGCAAAACTCATTTTTGGGGTACGTGCAAAAATTTACTCTAGTATTTTTAATGCAACTACAACTAATAACTCGGGTTACGTTTACACAATTCCGTCAAATACAGGAGTTTATGATCAACAGGTTTATTCGCAATTGCAACTTAATACTTCGGGAATTAAGGAGTATTTTGATGAAACTGCAACTCCAAACGTAACTAAGGATATAACAAAAAGAGCTCTTTTAGGAGGTAATTTAGGATTAGGATTCGATGCGGGTTTTACTTATTACCCAAAAAAAGACATCCAAATCACAGCCAGCATTTTAGATGTTGGTTTTATTAGACACGCTAAAGATGTCGAAAGCTATTCCTTGAAAGGACTTTATAATTATAGAGGTATAATTCCTAAATTTAGTTCTGGTGATTCTGTTGACAACCTATATGAAGATTTTCAAGAAGCAATTCCATTAGACACCTTAAATTCAAAATATACCACTTGGCGCCCCGCAAAGTTTAACAGTTCGATTCAATTTTCATTTGATGAAGAAAGACCTGAGGACTGTGACTGCTTAAATTCTAATCCGGAGACAATTTTTAAAAACGCTATTGGTGCTCAGCTATTTGTAATGACCACACCAAGAACACCGTTAATTGCTTTAACAACCTATTATCGTCGAAAAGTTTTCAAATCCTTAAATTTAAAAGCTACCTACACTTTAGATTCCTATTCTTTTAAAAATATAGGTCTAGGTTTGTCTAGTAATTTTGGATTTATAAATTTCTATGTTATTGCGGATAATCTTTTAGAATATAGTGATGTTACAAAAGCAAATAGTATTTCGTTCCAACTTGGATTAAATGTCGTTTTTAAGAATAGAAAAAACTAAACATCATGCTAAAGGAGTACTTTTCTTCTTTTAAATATTTTGTAAATTTCGATCCAAATTACCGAAAGAAATCCAACTAAAATACTTAAACTTAGTTGCACTCCAGACACTTTTTCAAATTCAAAGAAAGTAGTGAAAACTGGAATAAATAGTAACGAAGCTGTCATAACAATAGTTGCGCTTACAATAATTAAAACTAGATTATTTTTATAGCGTAAAGTCGTGAAAATAGAGTAATAAAAAGACCGGTTTGTTAATGTCAAAAAAATATTTGCAGCTATTAAAGTTAAGAAAACTAAAGTTCTAGTGGTGGTTTCAGAATAATTTAGAGCAACGCAATATTGATAAATAAATAATAATCCAAGAGTTATCAGTAAACCCTGAATGATACTGATTGTGATTTCATTGAGTTTAAAAAAAGTATTGGTAAAAGGTCTAGGTTTGACTTGCATTAAATTGCGTTCCATTGGTTCATTTTCATAAATTATCGAACAAGTTGGCCCCATAATTATTTCTAGAAAAATCACATGAACTGGAGAAAATATATTAGGATAAATCCAGCCCAGTGCCAGCGGAATAAAGACAATTAGAATAATAGGAATGTGAATGGAAATGATATACTGAATAGCTTTTTTTAGATTGCTATAAATTTTTCGACCCATAGCGATAGCATCAATCATTTTAGAGAAATCGTCATCTATTAAAATTAAATTTGCGGCTTGCTTTGCAATTTCGGTTCCTTTTTTTCCCATGGCGATTCCTATGTGAGCTGATTTTAATGCTGGTCCATCATTAACACCATCGCCAGTCATCGCTACAATTTGATTGTTGTCTTTTAAGGCTTTTATAATTTTTAGTTTTGCCTCAGGAAACATTCTGGTAAATATGGCGGTTTCCATCACTCTGGTTTTAAGAGTGGCATCGTCCATGGCCATCAATTCATCGCCATTTAGTGTTTTATCGGCATTTCGAAAACCAACTTGTTTGGCAATAGTTGCTGTTGTTTCGGCATTGTCTCCTGTAACAATTTTTATCTGAATTCCGGCATTATAGAAAGTTTCGAATGTTGCTTTTATATTCGCTTTTGGCGGATCATAAAACGCAACTAAACCTTTAAAATCAAATTTAAAATCCTGCTGTTTTTGAGGATAATTATTACCTTGAAAATGAGAGACACCAACACCCAGAACTCTATAGCCTTCTAATGCCATTGTTTTCATTGCCGTTAAAACCTGCTCTTTTTCTTTTTCAGATAAATTTGAAGTTGCGATTAGTGCCTCTGTTGCTCCTTTGGCAGCAATAATTCTTGTTCCATTCTTATTTTCGAATACATGAGTCATCATTGGCGGTTTTCCATCTAAAGGGTACTCATGAACTAATTTAAAATTAGGTCTTTCATCAACTATATTTAATTTGGCGTAAGCATCATGCAAGGCATTTTCCATTGCATCAAAAGGAATGGGTTCGCTAGCCCACATAGCGATAGTCAATAATTCAATACTTAATTCAGACGAAAAATCACTATTTATTGCATCATTAGCAAACGTATAACCCATTGCAAGACTCATTTTATTTTCAGTAATTGTACCCGTTTTATCAGTGCAAATTACGGTAGCGCTTCCTAAAGTTTCTACTGTTTTAGTTTGTTTAACAATGATTCCCATTTTCATTAACCGCCAAGAACCTAGCGCCATAAAAGTGGTAAAAGCAACCGGAATTTCCTCAGGAATGATGCTCATTGCAAGTGTAAGCGCTTTTAATAGGCTATCCAAAACAGCTCCTGTGTTATAATAATTGATGGCCCAAACAATTCCAAAAATTATTAAACCAACAATAGACATTTTTTTTACAAAACTCCCTATTTGCAATTGCAATGGTGTTTTTTCGACAGCAATTTCCTCTAAACTTTTACCTATTTTTCCTAACTGGGTCTTGTTTCCAATGGCTGTAACTTTACAAATTGCCAATCCACTGGTCACAACTGTGCCAAGAAAAACGGTATTATCTGTTGCTGATTCATTTTTAAAAACAGCCATCGATTCGCCTGTTAAAATAGATTCGTTTACTGCAAAATCATTAGATTGAATAATAACTCCATCAGCAGGAATAAAAGTGCCTTCTTCGGTTTGAATGAGATCCCCAATGACAATTTCTTCACTTGGAATTTCTACTGTTTCGTTATTGCGAATGACTTTGCTGTTAGGTTGTGAAAGTTTTTTTAAAGTTTGTATCGCTGATCTACTTTTTGATTCTTGATAAAGGGAAATGGTCGAAATTAATGCTATTGCAGCCGTCATAAAAATACCATTCCCGTAATCGCCAGTTATAAAATAAATAGCAGCGGCAGCTATTAACAGCAAGAACATCGGTTCGATAATCATTTCCAAAATAGAATTCAAAAAAACATTCTTCTCCTCGTGAATTATTGAATTCTCACCAAATATTGCTCTTGACTTTAATACTTCGTCGTTAGACAGGCCTTTTAGTTTTTCAGTTTGGTTAGCTGTTATCATAACATAAAGGAATTTTAATTATAGATTAGAAACCTTGTGTTTCAGAGTTGCAAAGAATTGACTTTGAACTGCAATTTAATTATTAATTCCAGAAACAGCCTGCTTTTTTGCTTAAGATTGTTTATATTTGCACGCAATTAATCTCCAAGTACAATTGCAATGATCGCACACAACACTAAGATTATCGGTGAAGGATTAACTTACGATGATGTTCTATTAGTTCCAAATTACTCTAATGTGCTTCCGCGCGAAGTGAGTATAAAATCTAAATTTTCTCGAAATATAACGCTAAATGTTCCTATTGTATCTGCTGCTATGGATACAGTTACGGAGAGTGCAATGGCAATCGCTATGGCTCAAGAAGGAGGAATAGGCGTTTTGCATAAAAATATGACCATAGAGCAGCAAGCTGCAAAGGTTAGGAAAGTGAAACGTGCAGAATCAGGAATGATTATCGATCCTGTTACTTTACCATTAACTTCTACTGTGGCTGATGCCAAAAATGCAATGAAAGAATTTGGAATAGGTGGAATCCCTATTGTTGATGAAAATCAAATTCTAAAAGGAATAGTGACTAATAGAGATTTGCGTTTTGAAAAAAACAGTTCACGACCTATAGTTGAGGTAATGACTAGCGAGAATTTAGTGACTGTTGCTGAAGGAACTTCTCTTGAACAAGCTGAGGTAGTTTTACAAGGACACAAAATCGAGAAATTACCTGTTGTAAATAAGGACTATAAATTAGTTGGATTAATTACCTTTAGAGATATCACTAAGCTTACACAAAAACCTATTGCAAATAAAGATGTATTTGGTCGTTTGCGTGTTGCTGCTGCAATAGGCGTAACGGGTGATGCGGTACAAAGAGCAGAAGCATTAGTAAATGCAGGCGTAGATGCTATAATTATTGATACCGCTCATGGACACAGTCAAGGAGTTGTAAATGTTTTAAAAGAAGTAAAAAGTAAATTTCCCCAAATAGATGTAATTGTCGGTAACATTGCCACTCCGGAAGCAGCTAGATTTTTAGTTGAAAATGGTGCCGATGGCGTAAAAGTAGGAATTGGACCTGGTTCAATTTGTACCACTCGTATTGTAGCTGGTGTTGGTTTTCCTCAGTTTTCAGCGGTGCTTGAAGTTGCTGCGGCAATAAAAGGATCTGGTGTTCCTGTTATCGCTGATGGTGGAATTAGGTATACAGGTGATATTCCTAAAGCTATCGCTGCAGGTGCTGATTGCGTTATGTTAGGTTCACTTTTAGCTGGAACTATGGAATCTCCTGGCGAAACTATTATTTTTGAAGGAAGAAAATTTAAATCCTATCGGGGAATGGGTTCTATTGAGGCGATGCAGGAAGGGTCAAAAGATCGTTATTTTCAGGATGTAGAAGATGATGTAAAGAAATTAGTTCCCGAGGGTATAGTAGGTCGTGTGCCTTACAAAGGTGAATTAAATGAGAGTATGCAACAATTCATTGGTGGTCTTCGTGCTGGAATGGGTTATTGTGGCTCAAAGGACATTCCAACTTTGCAAGAAATAGGTCGTTTTGTTCGAATTACGGCTAGTGGAATTAATGAAAGCCACCCGCACAATGTTACTATTACAAAAGAAGCACCAAATTATTCTAGATAATAACTTGATTAAATATAAAAAAGGCTGTCAGTAAAACGCGACAGCCTTTCTTGTTAGAAATTAATCTCTTTTTGGAGAGTTTTTCTTATCTCTTTTTTCTTCTTTCTTTTCCTTTGCTGTTTTTAAAGGCTCTTTTTTCGCAGTTTTCTTTGCGTCTTGACTTTTTGCCATGATTTAGATATTTAAAATTAGTGTTTAGTATTACGAGTAAATATAGGTTATTTTTTGATTTGGAAACAAAAAATATTGCAAATCAACGGCGACACTTTTTTTTACACAATTTTCACGAATTAGCATTAATTTTTAACTTTAAAAAATTATTTTACTAATTTAAAGTGGATGGAAAAATAATTGTGATATTTTGCCATTGCATTTACCTTCAGACTAATTAATATAAAAAGGGCTTATTATTGCAACCTAAAATATTGAATTTGCTTTTTTAAAATTTGGAATTTTTCTTGTAGATTATGTAAATTTTCTTTCTACAATTTTTGGAATTTGGAATTTAAAAAAATAGAATTTCTACTTTACATGTACTGGAATTTAGAACTTTAAAGTTTGGAATTTCATTTCCCAAATTGTTGAACTTGGAATTTAAAAAATTAATTTCTATTCTAAAAGCTTTGCAATTTGGAATTTAAAGTTTGCAATTTAATTCCCTCCCATTATTGGAATGTGGAATTTAAAAGTTTGGAATTTAATTCCCTCCCATTATTAGAATTTGGAATTTTAAAGTTTGAAATTTCATTTCCCCTTACTTCTTTTTCAAGACCTTATATTCCTCATAACAACCACTGATGGCATCCATAATTTGAAGATCGTTTGCGGTTTGTATAAATGACTCTGAATAATTACAACGCTGTAAAATTTCAGCGATTTCATTTTTATCTACACCTAAAAGCACAGCAATCATTTCTCTATCAAATTTTGATTCTAAAAGATTTCTCACGGTGTCGTCTTTCTTCATTTCCTTTAATTTTCTAAGTTCTTTGGGATTTTTCCCGAAGAAATTGTAAAGAACATCTGCCGGATTAAAAATGGATCCTAAAACTCTACCAAAAGCATTTGGAGAATATTGACCTGCCTCATAACCTTGGGTCAGACCAGAAATACTATATCTAAAATTTTCTTTAACGGGAATTATTTTGGTGTCAACTTCTAGGTAACCAGTTAAGTTAAAGGGGCGAATAACCACTTCTTCTAGAGCAATTGCTTTTTCGGTAAGTTGAATTTTTGTAGTAATATTTTTTATCCAGTCATTTGTTACTCTTACTCGTAGCGACTGAAAACCTAAGCTAGTAACATGTAAAGTATCATTGACTTGAACATCTATTTCAAAGTAGCCATCTAAATCAGTTGTGGCTCCTCTAACTTTATTGACATTGATAATATTGACACCAACCAAAGGTTGCTTAGTAGTGTTGCTGATAATGATAGCGTTTACTTTATGGGAGGGTTCTTTAACTTGCGAAATAGCAGTTGTGGATAAGATTAAAAATAAAAAAACTACAAAATATTTCATATTCTAATTTAAAACTTTAAAAGTAATAAATCAGGATGTAATATTTTGTAGTTTCTTAATATAATTATAAGAAGATTAACAATGAATGTTACTCTTTTCTAGGTCTTCTAGGTCTTGGGGAATCACCAAAGCTTTCAGAACGTCTAGGTGCTCTTTCAGATGATCCTTCCGTTCTCGGTCTATCAGATGTAAAACCACCCTCTCTTCTTGGAGCGGAGCTTCTTGAATCACTTCTTCCGCCAAATCCACCTTCCCTAGGAGCTGAATTTCTGTCGCTTCTAAATCCGCCACCTGAAGAACCTTCACGTCTTGGAGCAAAACTACCTTCTCTTCTAGGTGCTGAACTTCTTCCGCTACCAAAACTTCCGCCAGAACTTCTTCCATTATGATCACGTCTTCCGCCACCGTCGTTCTTAGAAATTTCAACATTGATTCTACGTCCTTCTAACTGTACGTTGTTCAATACTTCCATTACTTTATCCGTATGCTCTGGATCAGTGTTAAAGAAAGAGAAACCTTCTTTTACATCTACTTTGAAAACGTCATCACGACCTAAGTCTAATGTTTCTTTCAAATAGTCCTTTAATGACATCCAGTCAAAATTATCTCTAGAACCTATGTTCACAAAATATCTTGTTGCGCCACCATTATTGTTTTCTCTTGGAGCACCATCTCTATCATCACGATCACGTCTTTCAGAAACTGAAGATTGTCCTGAAATATCTCTAGTTTTCTTGTAATAATTGATGAAACGATTGAATTCAACTGATACCATTTTCTTGATCAATTCCTCTTTTGATAAACCTTCAAGAACGCTATTAATTGCTGGTAAGTAGTTGTCAATTTCGTGATCAACTTCAGTATCCTTAATTTTAGTAGCTAAGTGTAGTAATTGAATTTCGCAGATTTCAATTCCAGATGGAATGGTTTTTTCTTCAAATTTTTGCTTAATAATTCTTTCGATTGAAGAAATTTTACGCAATTCGCTTTTAGTGACAATTACAATCGAAGTTCCTAGTTTTCCAGCACGACCAGTACGACCTGAACGGTGAGTATATGTTTCTATTTCGTCAGGTAATTGGTAATTTACTACGTGAGTAATATTATCAACGTCAATTCCACGTGCCGCAACATCAGTCGCTACAAGCATTTGGATTTGTCTTCCTCTAAAAGATTTCATTACACCATCCCGTTGTGCTTGAGATAAATCTCCGTGCAAAGCTGCTGCGCTGTATCCATCTTCAATTAATTTTTCGGCAACTGCTTGCGTATCTCTTTTAGTACGACAAAAAACTACTGAGAAAATATCTGGATTAGCATCAGCTAAGCGCTTCAAAGCTTCGTAACGATCACGTGCATTTACTAAGTAAAATTCGTGAGAAACGGTAGCTGAACCTGAATTTTTAGTTCCAACTGTAATTTCAATTGGATCTTTCATGAATTGTTTTCCAATACGTGCTACTTCGGCAGGCATTGTGGCAGAGAATAACCATGTGTTTTTGTCGTCTGGCGTTGTAGAAAGGATGTTTACGATGTCTTCGTAGAAACCCATGTTTAACATTTCGTCAGCTTCGTCAAGAATACAGTAATTAATTTGAGAGATGTTAACTAAACCTCTATTAATCATATCTTGCATTCTTCCTGGAGTTGCCACAATAATTTGTGCACCTCTCTTTATGTCTCTCGCTTGGTCTGTAATGCTCGCTCCGCCGTAAACTGCTACCACATTAATACCTTTTTCGTATTTAGAGTAGTTTTTAATTTCGTTGGTAATCTGCAAACAAAGTTCGCGTGTTGGAGATAAAATTAATGCTTGTGTGTTTCTGTTGTCAGCATCAATTTTCTGAATAACTGGAAAACCAAAAGCTGCCGTTTTCCCTGTCCCTGTCTGAGCCAACGCAACCATATCTGTATCTTTTTCCAATAATAGGGGAATCGCTTTCTCCTGTACTTCGGTCGGACTTTCAAATCCTAGATCTAAAATCGCCTTCAGTAACGATTCACTCAATCCTAATTGTTCAAATTTATTCATATGTATTTTTAAAATAGGGTGCAAAATTACTCTAAATTATTTATATAAACTAATGCTATTTTAAGAAATTGTGATTTGATTATCAGATTGTTATGTTTTTAATAATGAATTCGGAAAATTTGTTTAATCAATTTAGATCTTAATTACTTTACTATAGAATAATTTTCGCACGTAAATAATGAAGAAATGTTTAATTATCCAAGTTTTGTCAAATAATCAAGCAATTGCTTTGTCGCTTTACCTCTGTGACTAATTTCATTTTTTATTTCTAGCGATAATTCTGCAAATGTTTCCACATAGCCTTTTGGTTTAAAAATAGGATCATAACCAAATCCTCCATCTCCCGACTGTTCAATTGTAATTTCGCCTTCTGCAACTCCTGTAAATAATTTTTGAATACCATTTATGTTCAAGGCTATTACCGTTTTAAAATGTGCATTTCTATTGTCTTTGTTTCCAAGTGCAGTCAGTAATTTATTCATGTTGTCCTCAGCACTGCGTTGTTCTCCAGCATATCGAGCTGAAAATACGCCAGGTTCGCCATTTAAGATTTCAACTTCTAAGCCTGTATCATCAGCAAAGCAATCGCAACCATATTTACTGCTTACGTAATTTGCTTTTAAAATTGCGTTACCTTCAATAGTATCTGCGGTTTCTGGTATATCTTCATGGCAACCAATATCCTCTAAACTAAGAATTTTAATACTGTCAGGAAGCATACTCTGCATTTCAAATATTTTATTTTTATTGCTAGAAGCGAATACAATTTGCATTTTTTATAGTTTAAAATTAGTCTTCAAAGATAAATTTTTTGCATTCGATACAAGATTTTTTTAAATGTGACAAATTTAAAGGTGAAGTGACTATTCAAAAACCTGAAATAACTTCCCCCAGTTAAGTTGAGAAGCTTTTCTTGGCAATCCTTTATAATTATCAATTTCTAGAAGAAGCTCTATTTTAAAATTATCCTGCGTTGCGAAAGGAATTAAATTTTCTTGCAGTAAATATTTAGCGAGGTATTCTTGTTCAAATTGTCCTGGAGTGGGAACAAAAAATGCTTTTTTTTGGAGTTGCGCTAAATCCATAATTGTAGTATAACCAGCGCGACAAAGAATGAGTTCGCTAGAATTAAAAGTTTTTTCAAGTTCTTTAGAAGTCATAAAATTATAATAGGTTACATTTCCTTCTTGTTTTTTTATTTGATTTTCTTCAATCACACCTTTTATAAATACGGTTTTACCTTCATATTTCAAAACTTCTTTTTTTAGTTTTGCCTCGAAAAGTCCGCGCTGAGGTTCTAGTCCAGAAAGAACAATCATTAGGTCATACTTTATTTGTATATCTTTTTTATTCAGCCGACTCAAAGAACCAATATATTTAATTTTTAAGCTAGTTTTTGCTAAATGTCCAAGTTTACCGCTGAGATTTGGCTCACTTTCAAAATCTGGGATCCAACATTCAGTGTATTTTTTTATAAATTGTTGATGTATTTTACTAGTAATCCAAGTCGTATTTCCTGACATCACTTTCAATTGATGGGTAATATACACAGAAGGAACTTTATAGCTATAAATTCCTAATCTATTGTCTGATATGATTCCGTTTATATTATATTCCGGAATCCATTCTGCAATTATTTTTTTTTCTTGTCGAACTGCTCGGACAGTTTTTAAACTATTTTTAAATAACTTCCATTTTAGATTTTTACCATTTTTGGGATATTCAATTTGGTAGGAAGGAAGCTCAAGCGCTAGTAAATCAGGGAATTCTTTTTTTAATAATAATAGTGCTTGTCCATCTGAAGCAATTATTGGGTTAAAATTATTTTCCAATAAAGCAGATATTATAGGAATACATCTTGTTACATGACCTAAACCCCAATTTAGAGGAGCTATTAAGATTGTTTTTTTCATAGACTTAGGACTCATTGAAAATAGTGTTATGAAAACTTCAATTGACAAACTATCTTTAATTTAAAAATAAGCGCGCAATTGTACATTTCCTGTATGAATGGCTTGGCTCGTTTCACTTTTCCTGCCTTGGTAATTGAAATTAATATCTAAGAACTGCGTAATGTTTTTTTGCAAAAGCAGTTTCCATGTCAAGTTTTGTCCTATTTGCAGTCCTTCTAGCATTTGAAAACTAACAGCCGAAAACTCATTTCCACTAAATTTATTCTGGTAATACGAAAGTTCGCTATTCATAGTAAATTTTTTATCACTAGCGTAAGCAAATGCGGTTCCAAAACGATTTTGAATTAGTTTTTCAAAAACGCCTATCTGATTATTTTTATTTTGTAATTCATAGAAAATATCCCAGCTCGTGTTTTTTGAAAATAAATAGGTAATCTTTGGAGCGAGTTGAAATCCTGAGATCTCATAATTTTTTTCTGGAAAATTTTCAGATTTTATTGTGGTTCGAAAGGTTTTAGTTAAGAAACCAAAAAGCCAACTCTTCTTATATAAATGTGCATATTGTAATTGATTTAAACTATTTGTTGCTTGTTGTGAACCAATAGACAATAAGTTTTTAGTATTATTTTTTAAATACGTGTAGGTGACTGAATGATCCTGCTTGCCTCTATTAAAAAACAAGCTGTTTCGTAAACTTGAGTTCAGTCCCAGCACATTTTCATTCGAATTACTAAAAGGGTTTAAATTAAAAGTAATTCCATCACTGCGATTTTTTCTATCAATAATAAAGGCTGTTTGATTATAGAAACTGGAAATAATTTTCTTTATTCCTTTATCATTTTGCCATTGATTGGGATTGAATGTTAGAGATTGTGAGAATTTATTTTGGTGTGTTTTGATATATGTCCTATTGGGTAAAAACACACGTATAAATTTTGCCTGATCAATAAATGGCGCTATTTCAAATTCTTGTAACTCTTGAATGCCGTTGCTATTATAATCATTCCAAGTATAAACTCCTTGTCCTACAGGAACTTCGAGATAAGAGAATTCTTGCTGTGGTATACTTCCTGAATTCGTTTCATAAACGGTTGTGTTCTGAATTAACTGATTAAAAAAACGATCGGTGTAAATAATTCTTGAATTCAACGAAGATTCTTTTTTTCTAGTGGGATCTTCAAAATCTAATATTCTGTAGTTGGCATACAGTGATAAATCACTTTTATTGTTTTGAATCAATTTAGACTTTAATTGAAAAGACTGCGAAGCATTGACCTTTTTAATAATTCCATTTTGTAAACTATCATTAGTTCGTTTTAAAAAACCTAACTCTACAAAAACTTTTGTACTGTCCCCACGACCGGTATAAATACCATATTCAGTAAATTTTTGGCTTAAAGCCGAAAATTGATTTGTCGCTTTATTTTTCTCCAGATTGTTTTCTAAGCGCATCGTAGAGCCAATCCAATTTTTATTAAAATGAAAACGAAGTCGAGATTGATTTCTTAAAAACTGAGAGTAGAATTCAGAACCTTCACTTTTTAAAAAACTTCCTTGATTTAAAAAACTCCATTTTTTAAGCTGAAATAATCCATCCAAAATATGCCTATTTCCTGAGAAATTATCCGAGAAATCCAGTTTTTCAAACTGATATAAAATTTTGCCCTGATTTGGTGAATTAATTTTTGGATTTAAATCTAATTGTAATCCTGAGATTAGCAAACTCTGATTGCCAATTCCTGCCGTGCCTAAATTCCAATCTCTGTCAAATTCAATTGTATATAGTCTTTCAATTGCTTGAAAATTCTTTTGAATAAATTGATAATTGGTAAAAGCGTCTAATTTCCATTTTTTAGAGAATATACGCTGTTTTGCATTTATTTTTGTTGCTAGTCCTTTATTGTTTTTATCATCAAGTGTCGAAAATAAGTTTTTATCATTGTTGCTTATTCCTATTTCAAAATCTACTGCTGTTTTATCAGTAGGCTTGTATTTTCCTAAAAAAGTGGCAACTTGGATTTTGGTAGGTGCAATCAGTGTAATAATAGGCTCGTAATTTCCTTGCAGAATTCCATTTACAGGCTCGATATATTGATAAACTCGGGTTATGTTTGCTGAATTTGTAACAATATAATTTCCAGAGTTAGCACCTACAAGAGTAAATCTAACATTAAATAGTTCATCTTGTTTGTCATTTGAAAACTCAAAAATTTCAACGCCATTGAAAATGCTTTTTTTATAGAGAACTTTGTTTTCAGAATAGGTATCTGAATAAGCGGACGGAGCAACCATCAAGTTCAAATTATCCCCTGCTTCAACTAAAATTTGAGCTTGCTCCGCCGAAAGATTTTGCTGTAAAGGTTGGTTTTTTTGATCATTTTCTGAATAAACATAGGCTCCAAAACTCCATGACTTATTTTCGTGAGTGGCACCGGCATAAGTTACAAAACGCGTGTAATTTCTATCAGAATATTGATATTCAATTGCAATACGCATTTCAGAAGTGATTGTATATAACGGTGTAAAAATAATTTCGCCTGCGTTATAATCTATCGTGTAATCATTGTTTTCTCCTCTTTTTAGTAACAATCCATTAACATAAACGCGCTCTGATCCTGAAATGACGAGTACATATAACTCGCCATTTTGTCCTTTTAATTTATAAGGTCCTTGATTTCCTTCCTGTCCTATAATAGTACTTTTAGCATATTGACCGCGAACTAGTGAAGCAGATGCAAAAACATTGGTTTTATTAGTTTCAGTGCCAAAATTAAAACTTGTGGATAAGCCTTGCACTTTTTTATTAAAATTTAAAAACTGTGAATTTCTATTTTCTAAGAAAATATCTCCAGCTCTAATATTCCATTTGTCGCTGAAAATCTCCATGAACACGTTGTCAAACTGATCTAGTTTTTGAGAATATCCACCATCTTGAAGTGGAATATTACTATCTTGAATGGAAGCTCGTAAACTTACTTTTTCAGAAATTTTTCCTGTGATTTGTAAATCTAAATTGGAATTGAGCACCGCATTTTGATTGTTGCCTATTGTAATTCCCCGTGTGATACTTCCTAAAGTGTTTAAACCGTCAAAGGGAATGTTCTTTTTAATTTTAGAATCCTCAACTGCATATAAATTTCCTAAACCCGATTGATTTTCGACTACTCTGCTTGCATCGTAGATTCGATATTCTTTTGTTAGAAATTCAGGAAATTTCAGGTATTTAACGGTGATAGAATCTGAACTGTTAACATTTGTAAAAAGTAAGAAAGCTTTTTTATAATTAATGTTATATTCAGAGCTGTTTATTGGCTGGCCATTGGCGTCAAGCACCTTAAAAAAACTGGGATTTATACTTTCTTTTTCAATGTAAATAGTATCACGAGAAGGCAATATCTTTTTTGATTTGTATAAAAAATTAATTTCCTGTGCTTGTAGCGCAGAAAAACAACTTATGGCAACCCAAAAAAGTAGTTTTTTAAACATAAGTAGAATAACTCAAAAGTATCAAAAGTAGTATATATAATTTGATAATTGAGAAAATATGAATTGGTTATGAGGCTAGTTATGATGGTATTTATAGATAAGCCGTTATTTGTTTTGTATTAAAAACTTTTTCGATACATTACACAAACAAACCAAAATATACCTTTAATGATTGTTTTGCTTACAAGTTGTGTGTTTATGATGGTTTACTTACAAGTAAATCTCTCAAAAACTGTATTTCATCCTGTAACGAAGCTATAAATTTTTCGTTAGTTTCTTTGTGGTCTTGGTATAAGTGCTCTACCTCTTAATGTACAATAACGGTAGCATTATCATTGTTGTTGTTTTGAGTATAAATGTTGCTAGGACTGATGACTAGAATAGAGGCAACTGAAGTTTCCAGAATCTCCGCAATTTTATAAAGTCGTTCTACTGAAAGTTTGGTTTCGTTTTTTTCAATTTTAGAGTAGACAATTTGGCTAATGTCTAAGTGATGCCATATGTACTCATTCAAATATCTTTTTTTGCCTCTAATGGTTTTTATTTTTATCGATAATGGTTTCCATAACTTTTAATTATAAATTTTATTATAAAAGTAATGATTTTTTCTAAAAAGTTATTGATTGTCATAAAATTATTATACAATTTTGATTTAACAAAAATATCTCGAGAATAGACTTGTTAAAACCAAAAAATGTTTAATTTTAAAAACTAGAAATTATGAATTTAGAAAATTTGAATTTAGTGGAGCTTAATGCTCAGGAGGTGCAAGAAGTAGATGGGGGATGGGTTGTAAAATTATTAGAAGGTTTAGCTATTGTGGCAGCTGGTGCGATGATGTATCATGAAAGAAATTGTGGAAAATGTAATGGTACAGGTTATAGTACAGGAAGCGGTTCTGAAGGTAGCTGGTAGTCATGCTTAAATAAAAAAAAATCCAGAAGAATATTTAGTTAAATTCTGATTTGTGTACTTAACTAAATGGTATTATTTCATATAGATAAGTACACACTGGTTTTTTAATAATTTAAAAATTAATTTTCATTGAGTTCTTTATGAAAAAAAAGTTTATATATATTATTTTCTTTCTCAAAATACTGGACTAATATTTTTTGTAATCAAAAATGGTATATTTCAATGAGAAATTTTTTAATTCAATAACATGAAAACAGCACAATTATTTGTTTATATTTCAATTATTATTTTGGCGCTCTTAAGAATTGTTTTTCATTTGGACATTCCTTTTATGTATCCTTTGTTTTTTGCATTAATAACTATTGCAATTATCTTGAAAGTAAAATTGGTGAAGGATAGAAAATAATATTAAACTTAATGATCGTTTTTTTCAATTTTAGAGTAGGCAACTTGGCTAATATGTAGGTGATGCCGCATGTATTCATGCGAATATCCTTTTTTGTCTTTAATGGTTTTTATCTTATCGATAATGGTTTCCATAACTTATGATTATATATCTTATTGTAAAAGTAATAATTTTTTCTAAAAAGTTATTGACTATCAAAAAATTATTACACAATTTTGATTTAACAAAAATATCTCGAGAATAGACTTGTTAAAACCAAAAAATGTTTAATTTTAAAAACTAGAAATTATGAATTTAGAAAATTTGAATTTAGTAGAGCTAAGTAGTCAGGAGAAAAGAGATTTAGATGGATGTTTTGGACCCTTAAATAATCGGACACAATTATAAATCAAAAACTATAATTTTGTAGGATGGAAAAACGAAAATTTACCAAAGAAGAGAAGCTAAAAATCATAAAAGAAGCTTCAGAACAAGGCGTTAAACTTACATTAGAGAAGTACTCGGTATTTCCTGCGAGTTATTATGCTTGGAAAAAGAAAATGGATACTATGGGAGAAGAGGGTTTTTCTCACGGAATGACTCCAGATCAACTTAAACGCATTAGAGAGCTTGAAAAAGAAAACAAGTTACTCAAAGAAATTGTCATTCAAAAAGAGCTAGAAGGGAAATTAAAAGACGAATTAATAAAAAAGAAATTGGCCTTGGAGAAAAAAAAGAAGTTGTGAGAAGCTACATTTTTCAAGGCTTGAAAAGAGAAGTAGCTTTTCAATTGCTTCACCTTAAAAAACCTCTGACAATAAATTATTCTATTTTACTCAAAATCATATTTTTATAGGTTTTGATAGCAATGACATTGATTTGAACGTTCTTGTTGTAATCGATGACAGAAGAACTCCTGAGTTGATAAAAAAAATGTTGAAAACTATTATTTAATCTCACAAGCTACCTTTTATTTTCTGATAATCTTTCAGAAAATGGCATCCATTAAAATAAAACAACATGATATTAAAGATTGTGGTGCTGCTTGTCTCGCTTCTATAGGCAATCATTATAAGGTAAATCTTCCTATAGCGCGCATTCGTCAGTATGCAAATACAGACAAACGAGGCACCAATGTTCTGGGAATTATTGAGGCTGCTGCAAAAACGGGCTTTTCTGCCAAAGGAGTAAAAGGCGGCATGGATGCGATTGATAAAATTCCGCTTCCTGCCATTGCTCATGTTGTGGTAAAAGAACAATTGCACCACTACATCGTTATCTATAAAGTCAATAAGGATACAATTGAAGCAATGGATCCTGCTTATGGCAAAATAGAAACCTACACTTTTCAAAAATTTCAAGAAATATGGTCTAGTGTTTTGATTCTTTTTGCACCCAGTGATGATTTTAAAACTTATAATGATAAAACTTCCCCAGCTTTGCGTTTTTGGCATTTAGTTCAGCCACACAAAACCATCTTAATTCAGGCATTGGTTGGTGCAATACTATTTACCATATTAGGTTTAGCTATGTCTATTTATATCCAGAAAATAACCGATTATGTTTTGGTTGAAGGCAATAGAAATTTACTTAATTTATTGAGCGTTTCTATGATTGGTATCATTTTGCTTCAAGCGTACATTGGTCTAAAAAGAGCATTTTTGTGATGAAAACGGGGCAATTAATAGATGCCAAATTAATTTTAGGCTATTACAAACATTTATTGCATTTGCCGCAACGATTTTTTGATACAATGCAAGTTGGCGAAATAACCTCGCGAATAGGCGATGCTGTTAAAATTAGGTCGTTTATCAATGAAGTTGCTATTGATATGATGTAAATATCTTTATTATTATTTTTTCGTTTACCTTAATGTTTACGTATTACTGGAAACTAGCTTTAGTTATTTTGCTGGTAATTCCGTTTTATGCTGCAATTTATTTTGTTCTAAATAAATTCAATAAAAAGGTTGAACGAGTTATAATGGAAAATGCTGCTGAATTGCAAACCCAATTGGTAGAAAGCGTAACTCACGTAAGAACGGTTAAGGAGTTTGGAATAGAAGAATTCTCTAATCTTAAAACCGAAAATAAGTTTGTAAAATTGTTGTTTTCAGGCTATAAATCAGGTTTAAATAGTGTTTTTGCAGGAACTTCAACAGAGTTTTTGGCTTCTATTTTTACAGTTATTTTAATGTGGATAGGTTCAGGTTATGTAATTGATAGAGCTATTACGCCAGGCGAATTATTTTCTTTTTATGCTTTAATAGGTTATTTTACGTCGCCAGTGGCATCGCTTATTGGTATGAATAAAACGGCACAAAATGCACTTATTGCTGCCGATCGTCTTTTTGAAATAATGGATTTAGAGCGAGAAGAAACCGAGAATAAAGTAGCATTGCAAAGAGAAAATATTGGCGATATAAAATTTGAAAAGGTCAGTTTTAGATACGGTTCTAGAACGGAAGTTTTTAAGAATTTTGATGCAGTTTTCAAAAAAAATCAAACCACAGCTATTGTTGGTGAAAGTGGTAGTGGCAAAACAACACTGATTTCGCTTTTGCAAAATTTATATCCTATAAAAGAAGGCAAAATTTACATTGGTGAATACGACTCGCAATTTATACATTATCAAAGTTTGCGCAATTATATTGGAGTTATTCCGCAACAACTCAATTTGTTTTCAGGAAATATAATCGAAAATATTGCCTTGGGCGATTCTTTTCCAGACATGCAACGCATTTTAGATTTATCTAAACAACTCGGAATAACTGAATTTGTAGAAAAACTACCCAATGGATTTGGCACCCAAATTGGCGAGAATGGCGCAATGTTATCAGGCGGGCAAAAACAGCGTCTGGCTATTGCACGAGCATTATACAAGAACCCTGAGGTTTTATTGATGGATGAAGCTACATCATCACCAGATACTAATGCAGAGCAAATTGTAAAACGGGTGATAGATGATTTTAAAGCGCAAGGCAAAACAATTATTGTTATTGCCCATCGATTAAGCACCATTGCCAATGCTTATACTATTCTAGTAATGGAAAACGGGACAATTGTAGAAACAGGAAATCATAGTTTTTTATTAGAACAAAAAGGAAAATATTATGATTTATGGAACAAACAAGTATTAGGATAGCCAAAAAAAAGGGAAAACGACTAAGTGGTTTCCTATTTTTATTTATTCTTTTGTAATCACCTGCATCGTTTCTCGGCTCAATTGTTTTAATAAAACAACTTTATTTCCTTCCACAGTTTGTGCTGCATTTTCATCAAAATGTCTGATGGTATATAAAGTTACATTCTCATTATATTCCACCTTAAACTTTTTAGACAAGATGGCATTTATATCATTAAAATTGCAAAATTTATCCTCCACACAAACCGAAAAACTAATAGCCGAATTCTGAATTAAGTTTACCTTTAATTTAAATTGGTGAAACAAAGCAAAAATTTCACTAATGTGCTCTTCCATAATAAAAGAAAAATCAATCGAGGAAAGCGAAATTAGAAGTTGGTTTCTTTTAACAATGAAACAAGGTAAATAAGGCTCTAAATCGGCTCCTCTAGAAACACTAGTTCCTTTAAGCAAAGGATTGATAAACGATTTTACGTACAGCGGAATTTCCTTTTTTTGTAACGGTTGCAAGGTTTTTGGGTGAATAACCGTAGCGCCATAAAAAGCAAGTTCAATAGCTTCACGATACGATATTTGATTCAGTAAACTCGCATTTTCAAAATATCTTGGGTCAGCATTCATTACGCCAGGAACATCTTTCCAAATGGTCACACTTTCAGCATTTAAGCAATAAGCAAAAATAGCAGCCGTATAATCAGATCCTTCTCGACCTAATGTAGTGGTGAAATTGTTCTCATCAGATCCCAAGAAACCTTGCGTTATATTTAAAATTTTTTTCTTTACGTTTTTGGAAATGTTTTTCTGAGTTAATCCCCAGTCTATTTCAGCATCTCTGTAATTTTTATCTGTTTTTATAAAATTTCGAACGTCAAGCCACTGTGTTTTTGTGCCCATGAAATTCATGAAATGACTTAATATTGTTGTTGAAATTAGTTCTCCAAAACTGACAATTTGGTCATAAACAAAATTATAATTTGGAGATTTATTATGCGCTAAAAAATATTCTAACTCGGCAAACTGTAAATGTACTGCTGTAAAAACATCTTTATTTTCATGCTCAAATAAATCTAACAAAATTTGATGGTGGTAGTTTTTTACTTCTTGTACCGACGAATTCAGTTCAGGAGATTTATCAAAATAATTTTTAATAACAACTTCTAAGGCGTTAGTCGTTTTACCCATTGCCGAAACTACTAATAAAACATCTTCATAACCTACTTTTTGTAAAACGTCATATACGTTTTTAATTCCTGCAGCATCTTTAACGGATGCACCACCAAATTTAAATACTCTCATAATTATGTAAATTCCAATATTTTAAGTTCCATATTCCATATTCCGAATTCCAAATTCCAATTTGTATTCAGCATTAGAATTTGGAATTTATTTTTTGGAATTTAATTTCTTAGTTTATTTTCAACAAAATTGTTTATTCCTTCCGCATCCATCTGAACAACCATCCAATCATCGAGAACTCTAGCTCCTGATTTTTTATAAAATTCAATTGCAGGCGTATTCCAATTTAGGACATTCCATTCTACTCGTCGAACTCCATCTTTTTTCCCTTGTTTTATAATTTCAGAATATAAAGCGTAACCTAAACCTGTTCCACGCATACTTTCTTTTACTACTAAATCTTCTAAATGAATTGTTTTTCCTTTCCATGTTGAGAATCGATAATAATATAAAGCGATCCCAACAATGTCTTTATCATTATAACCATTAACAATTTCTGCGACTAATACTTTAAATAATGGATTTGTGCCAAAACCATCACGAATTAAATCTGATTCCGTTACAAGAACAGCATCAGGCTCTTTTTCAAATTCAGCTAATTCTTGGATCAGTTCTAAAACTGCTTTCATATCCTCTGGTTTTCCTTTTCTAATATTCATACATTATTTATTACTGGATTCTAACTGTGAAAAGTTGATTTTTAACTTGTAAAATACCCTGTTTATTGGCAAATATACAATAGTGGTAAACTAAGTAACTATTATTGAATTCAATTTCACAAAAAAAACGATATTTGTTACTTCAAATAAACTACATCGATTTCGATATGAAACAACGCAACAAAACTTTAGGTGAATTTATCATCGAAAATCAGAATGCTTTCCAATACTCCTCTGGAGAATTATCAAGAATTATCAATTCCATTAGATTAGCTGCAAAAGTGGTGAATTATAAGGTTAACAAAGCCGGATTAGTTGACATTATAGGAGCTGCTGGAGAACAAAATATACAGGGTGAAGACCAGCAAAAACTTGACGTTTATGCAAATGAAGTTTTTATTCAAACATTAATTAATAGGGAGATTGTATGCGGCATTGCCTCAGAGGAAAATGATGATTTTATTACTGTAGCAGGGAGTGATAATAGCCATAATAATAAATATGTAGTTTTAATGGATCCATTAGACGGCTCCTCTAATATTGATGTAAATGTTTCAGTAGGAACTATTTTTTCTGTATATCGAAGAATAACGCCTATTGGATCTCCTGTAAGTATTGAAGATTTTTTACAACCTGGAATCAATCAGGTGGCTGCGGGTTATGTGATTTATGGAACTTCGACAATGATTGTTTACACTACAGGGCATGGAGTTAATGGATTTACTTTGAACCCTGCAATTGGTACCTTTTATTTATCGCATCCTAATATGCAATTCTCTAAAGATGGTCCCATTTATTCCATCAATGAAGGAAATTATGTTCATTTTCCCCAAGGTGTCAAGGATTATATAAAATATTGTCAAACCGAAGAAGAGGACAGGCCTTATACTTCGCGATACATAGGAAGTTTGGTGTCTGATATTCATAGGAATATGATAAAGGGAGGTATTTATATTTATCCTACTAGTTCTAAAGCGCCAAAGGGTAAATTGCGCTTATTATATGAATGTAATCCTATGGCTTTTATTGTAGAGCAAGCAGGCGGTAAAGCATCGGATGGTTTTGGAAGTATCATGGAAATCATTCCAACTGAATTGCATCAGCGTGTTCCTTTTTTCTGTGGAAGTTATAATATGGTCGAAAAAGCCGAAGATTTTATGCTTAAAGCAAAATTGAGCAAGTACTAAATCAATTTTTTTATATGAAAGCTTCCTGTTTTGCAGGAAGCTCTTATAAGTGAATAAATTTATTTATTCATATTATGCATTTCAACGCTAAAAGTATCAATATCAACTTTTTTATCGACTAACTTCAATGCTTTATCAACGATGTAATCTATATTATCAACATTGAATCCAAGTCCAATACCAATTTTTTTAAGCAATATTTCTTGTTTATCACCTAAATGGTGGTCAATATGCACAATACGTGCTAAGTCATATAATCGCTCAATTCTATGTTCGTGTAAATAGGGAGGATTTATTGGGTATTTAAAAGGATTTTCTAAAATTTCCTCATATTCTGCAGGTGAAATTTCTAATCGTACGGCTAATTTATCTAAAAATGCCTTTTCCTCAAGAGATACTTTCTCGTCAGTAAACGCTACACGTACAATTGATGCAAAATGACCTTTATTTCTTTGCTGAAATTCGCTATCAAATAAATCTGAAAATGACATAAATTTTGTTTTTTAACATGCAAAGATAAATCTATTTTTAAATTTATTGATTTTTAAATTTTAAATTTTTGATTTTCATTACTTTGATTTAGGATGGTATTAAATAAGATCTTCAAATCAAAGATTTTCAAAATTAATCGTAAGTTTACAAACCCTTATCAACTTAATATTTTACTGATGTCAGAATTTTGGATTTACTTTCAAATAGGTTTAAAACACGTTTTGGATATTAATGCTTACGACCATGTTTTATTTTTAATAGCTCTTGCAATTCCTTACTCCTTCTACGATTGGAAACAAATTGTATTGTTAGTTACCGTATTTACAATAGGACATACAATGGCATTGATGTTATCTGTATTTGAGATCGTAATTATAAAAGTAAATCTTATTGAATTGCTTATTCCTATTACAATTTTAATGACAGCCTTGTTTAACCTTTTTACCGCTGGGAAATCAAATAAAAAAAGCAGTATTAATTTTGTATTTTTTATTACCCTTTTTTTTGGAATAATTCATGGCTTAGGTTTTTCAAATTATTTTAAATCAATTTTAGGGGGAAGTGCTAGTGCTAAATTAGTACCTTTAAGTGAATTTGCGTTAGGAATTGAAGCAGCACAAATTGTAGTGGTTTTTATGGTGCTACTATTTTCGTATATCGTTCAAACGGTTTTCCGATTTGCAAAACGAGACTGGACTTTAGTCATGTCAGCATTTGTAATTGGTGTAGTGGTGCCTATGATTATTGCAAGTGAAATTTGGAATAAATAAAATGAACGATAAAAAATTGAATAAATACGATAAGGCATATCTCAGAATTGCAAAAGAATGGAGTTTACTATCCTATTGTAAACGCAAAAAAGTAGGCGCTATAATTGTTCGGGATCGCATGATCATCTCCGATGGTTATAATGGAACACCTTCAGGATTTGAGAATTGTTGTGAGGATGGTGAAGGAATCACGCGATGGGATGTACTGCACGCTGAAGCAAATGCCATTTTGAAAGTGGCAAGGTCTACTCAATCCTGTGAAGGAGCTACTTTATATATTACGCTATCACCATGTAAAGAGTGCAGTAAATTAATACATCAATCAGGAATAAAAAGAGTGGTGTATCAAAATGGATATAAAGATGATGCAGGACTTGCATTTCTAATCAAGGCGGGAGTAGAGGTAGATCATATTCCAGTTTTAGAAGAGTAATTGCTCGAAGTAATAAATTTTAAAAGTTATCGTACTGCACCTAATAAATAGAATTGTAAAATGAAATATTCCGCTAAATATTTGCCTATTTTTATCTTTTCAGCCCTTGCTGCAGGAGTTGTTCTGGGTGGATTGCTTAATTTTCCCAACACTACTGAATATTTAGTGAAAAGTAATTCTAAAAATAAGCTCAATAAATTAATAGATTTTATAGACAAAGAATATGTTGATGATATCAATACAGATAGTATTGTAGATCTTACAGTAAATAATATTCTAGCTAAATTAGACCCACATTCTATTTATATTCCACCTAGTGAACAGCTGGAAGTTGCCGAAAGTATGAAAGGAAACTTTGTGGGAATTGGAGTGAATTTTTATATGTACAAGGATTCTGTTGCGGTTATAAAACCAGTGGCTAATGGCCCTTCGGCAAAGGCAGGAATAGAATCAGGAGATCGAATTTTATATGCCGACAAAACAAAGTTATACGGTAGAAAATTGCCAACAGATAGTTTGTTTTCCAAATTAAAAGGAACCGTAGGATCAAATATTGAGCTTACCATTTACAGAAAATCGGAAAAAAAGAAATTGAAAGTTACTATCATTAGAGATGTAATCCCCATTAAAAGTGTTGATGCTGCATTGCTTTTAGAAAAAAATGTAGCATATATAAAAATAAATAGATTTGCTGAAACTACCTATAATGAATTTGTTACAGGTTTAGCAAAATTGAAGCAACAAGGCGCAAAATCATTAATTATCGATTTGAGAGATAATGGTGGCGGTTATATGGAAGAAGCGATTGCCATTGCAGATGAATTATTGCCAAACAAGCAGCTAATTGTATTTACAAAAAACAAAAGCGGCAATATTGACAAGACTTATGCAACTGAAAAAGGAAGTTTTGAAAATGGGAATGTTTATGTGTTTATCAATGAGAACAGCGCATCAGCGAGCGAAATCCTTGCTGGCGCTATTCAAGATAATGATCGAGGAACAATAATTGGTCGTCGTTCTTTTGGAAAAGGATTGGTGCAACGAGAAATGGATTTTGCTGATGGCTCAGCCGTTCGGCTAACCATTGCTCGGTATTACACCCCTACAGGTCGTTCGATTCAAAAACCTTATTCAAAAGGGAATGAAGCCTATTTTCAAGAGTCAGAGTCGAGAATTGGAAATGGTGAACTATATGAAAAAGACAGTATCAAAGTTGAAAAAGCGATAAAATTCAAAACTAAAAAAGGCAAAACGGTTTATGGCGGTGGCGGAATTGTCCCTGATATTTTTGTCCCTCTTGAAGTAGAACATGGAAGTGAAAGTACGGCTTATTTAATGCAATCGGGTATCCTTGGAAATTTTGTGTTTGAACAATTAGATAAAGACAGGAATAATTTTAAAGGATTGACTTTTGAGCAGTTTGAAATTAAAATGAACCAAACAGACATTTATTTCAATGCCTTTCAAACATTCATTTTTGGAAATGGATTAAACTTGAATTTTGGGAAAAGTAAAGCGATAGTAAAACGCTATTTAATGGCAGAATTTGCAAGACAAATATTTGGTGAAAATAATTACTATAAAATTATTTTAAAAAAAGATGCCATGATTAATGCAGTTTTGAAATAATTGTAATGTAAAAGATATTTATTAAAATTATAAATTATTAAGGTCACTACACTTTATGAATCAATCGATTTGCTTTATATCTTCTGACTGGAAAGTAATTTATTTGATAAGCTAAGGTTCTAATAATTAGAAATTTATTTAATTTCAAAATTAGTACTCCAGCCTTTGTAGCAGAAAGAGGGAGATGGTCTCTAAATTAGAACATCTTTTGTAAAAGTAGTAATTAGCACAACCTTAATTCACATCTCCAATTAAAACGTTTATTTAAAGCTCAAGATAGATCTAATTTGTTTGATGAATTTTGCGATTTTGCAGCATTTTTTTAAAATATAGCTGCAATTTTTCTGCAAACTATAATTACGGGCCAGGTATGAGCAACTAAGTAAGAAATAAATACAATTTTTTATAAAATCATTACAATTTTATAAAATTACCGTGACGTACTTTTATCTAAATCTACTTTTAATTATTGCTAAAATTAAGAGTGCATAATTCAGCTTAAATGTTTCTATCAAAGATCAAAACAGTAAAATTAAATATTTACTTTTCGTTCGTTTCTTCTTCGATTCTTTTAGAAACTTTAAAAATTAAAAGAATCATTACAGCACAGAAAGCTGCTGCAATTCCTATAAAGGCAACAATAGAATCACCGTTAAATGGATCTCTGTAATCAAGTTGAGTCACATTGAATACAATTAAAGCAATAGCTAGAAAAACTAATATATTAATAAAAATTTTCATAAACAGTATTAATTAGATGTAAAAATTGTTGATTAAATTCGATTTGGAATATTATAAAATTCCAAATTATGCTTGATTCTCCAATTAGTCAGTAAAACTAAGTAATTTTTTTTTACACAAATAGACCTTTAACATTCGCGGCAAATAATTTAACAGCTATTGCAAGTAGCACTACACCAAAAGTCTTTCTAATAACACCAAGTCCATTTTTGCCTAACATCCGTTCTATTTTTGAAGATGATTTTAAAACGATATAAACTAAAATTATATTTAGAATAATGGCTATAATTATGTTTACCGTATAAAATTGTGATCGTAATGAAAGTAGGGTAGTCATTGTTCCTGCTCCAGCAATTAATGGAAAAGCAAGTGGCACAATGGAAGCGGAACTAGCCTCTTCATCACGATAAATGCGAATACCTAAAATCATTTCTAATGCTAAAAAGAATAATACAAATGAGCCAGCAACGGCAAATGAATTTACATCAATTCCTATAAGTTTTAGCAGTTCCTCGCCTACAAATAAAAAGGTGATCATAATGACGCCTGAAACTATAGATGCTTTTTCAGATTCTATTATTCCAAATTTTGCCCTCAAACCAATAATGATTGGAATTGAACCAATAATATCGATTACAGCAAAAAGTACCATTCCTACAGTTATTATTTCTTTAATATCTAATCCAAACATTTGATTTTTTGTGCAAAAGTATATAATTAAGCTTGGTTGATGGCCATATTAATTTTTATTTTTGATTGTTTACTAAATCTACTTTTATTTTTAAATTATTATATTTTGCAAATAGTAATTTGTTTAATAAATCCTTAACTATCTGAAAATCAATTTGTAAATTTGATAATAATTTTAACAGTATGATTATGAAGAAGACAGTAAAAATTATAATTATGGCACTTTTATTAATATTTGTAAGCACAGCAGAAGCGCAAATTCTAAAAAGGATAACAAAAAAGATCCAAGATAAAGTCCTGCCAAAAACGGTGAATAGTGATACTCTTTCGGAGCAGGAGAATGAAAGTAGAATGAACGTAGATATTATGGGAATGGTTTATGGAAAAAATAAAGTAGATGTAGCCACTATTCCACTTTCATATCCGTTTAGCTGGGAATATACATTAGAAATAAAAAGTGATAACGATAAACTTATAATTGCTGATTATTTGCTAGAACCAGATGCTGAATATTTTGGTTTTAAAATAAGGAACACTGAAGATATGTTTATAATAATTGATAGTAAAAACGGTATTATGATCAATGCTTTTTATCAAGAGAAGGTAAAGATGGCCATGGTGTCAAAAATACCTGATTATTCAAAAATGGAAGATACAAGAAAAGAGATAGATGATTATACTTATACCACTCTACCTAATAAAGTTATTATGGGATATAATTGCAAAGGGATTCAAGCAAAAAACAAGGAATTTGAAATGGTTTTTTATTTTACAAATGAGGCTAAGATCAGTTTTGCTGATTTATTTAAAACACAACAAAATAAAACAACCCCTAATGCATTGAAAAATTACTTTAAGCCAGATGAAAAGCCTCTAATGATGACTATGACTATGAAAGATTTAGCCAATAAAGGAGCTATAACTTCTATGAAATGTATTAATATCGCTAAAAAAACAAATGCATTTAAAAAATCGGATTATACCTTTATGTAGTTCATTTGCTGCAATCATCTTATTTTCTTTTTGAATTTTTAATTGGCAAAAGTACTTTTTTGAATTACTTTGAATACCTTTGCAAAATGTTTCAATTAGGAAAAACCATAGTTTCAGAGGATCTACTTCAAAAAGATTTTGTTTGTAATTTAACTGCATGTAAAGGTGCTTGTTGCGTTGATGGCGATGCCGGCGCACCTCTCAGTTTAGAAGAAACCAAAATTTTAGAAACAATTTATCCTAAGGTAAAGCCCTTCTTGCGCAAGCAAGGAATTGCGGCAATTGAAGCGCAAGGAACATGGGTAACTGGAACAGATGGCGACCTGGAAACGCCATTAATTGATAACAAGGATTGTGCTTATGTAATCTTTGATGGTAAAACTGCATTATGCGGTATTGAACAAGCCTACAATCAAGGAATAATTGACTGGAAAAAACCAGTTTCCTGTCACCTTTATCCCGTTAGAGTTAAAGATTTTACTGAGTTTGCTGCTGTAAATTACGATAAATGGGATATTTGTGATCCCGCTTGTTCACTTGGACAAGAACTTGAAGTACCTGTTTACAAATTTGTCAAAGAAGCGTTAATACGTAGATTTGGTGAGGATTGGTATTTAGAATTAGAGCAAGTTGCTCAAGACTTAAAAAGCGAAAAATAAGTACCTATTTTATTTTTTTAATTAAATTTATTACCCTATATTTTAACGTTTATCAAATATTTTTAGTCACCACAAGTAATTGATAATCAATGTTTTGCGCAATTGATTGAAAATTCTGTAATTTTATCCTTTGTTAAAAACTACCCTATATTGTGGATAAGTTTGGCTTTTAATAACCGCAATATTTCACAACCTTTGTAAATCATTTAATGTGAAAAAATTCATTAAACTCACTATAAAAATAAAATATTATTATGACAAATATAGAACCAATTTTACAAGAAAATAAAAATCGTTTCGTGATATTCCCTATAAAACACCACGATATTTGGGAATTTTATAAATCGATGGAGGCTAGTTTTTGGACAGCTGAAGAAATTGACTTATCTCAGGATTTAAATGACTGGAATAACAAGTTAAATGATGATGAAAGATACTTTATAAAACACATTTTAGCATTTTTTGCAGCGTCAGATGGAATTGTAAATGAGAATTTAGCTGAAAACTTCGTGAATGAAGTGCAATATGCAGAAGCTAAATTTTTCTACGGTTTCCAAATCATGATGGAAAATATCCATAGTGAAACCTATTCTTTATTAATTGATACTTATGTGAAAGATGAAGCAGAGAAAGATGATTTATTTAATGCTTTAGAAGTTTTTCCTGCTATTCGTAAAAAAGCAGATTGGGCTTTAAAATGGATCGAGTCTGATTCGTTTGCAGAGCGTTTAATTGCTTTTGCAGCGGTAGAAGGAATTTTCTTTTCTGGAGCATTTTGTTCTATTTTCTGGTTGAAAAAACGTGGATTAATGCCAGGATTAACTTTCTCTAATGAGTTGATTTCTCGTGATGAAGGTGTTCACTGTGATTTTGCAGTTCATTTACACAACCACCACTTAATTAATAAAGTTCCAAAAGAAAGAATTAGAAGTATCATTGTTGACGCTTTGAATATTGAAAGAGAATTTATCACTGAATCGCTTCCTGCAAGTTTGATAGGGATGAACGCCGTATTGATGACTCAGTATTTAGAGTTTGTTGCTGATAGATTGTTAGTGGAACTGGGTTGTGAAAGAGAATACAATACTTCAAATCCATTTGATTTCATGGATATGATTTCGCTACAAGGGAAAACAAATTTCTTTGAGAAAAAAGTAGCTGAATATCAAAAATCAGGAGTGATGAACTCAGATGTTGATGCTCAAAAAATAACTTTTGATGCTGAATTTTAATAGTAAAATTTTAATGAGTTTGTAAATTAATTTATTTTAAACATGTTGATTTTAGACTAAATTTCTTCCTACTACTTTAGCTCTAGCCCAGATAGCAGTGGAAATCCTTTATCTTTTTTTGAGAAAAAAAAGATAAAGATTGCAACGGATAGCTGGAAATAGCTTCAAAAAAAAAATGAGGAAAAGACGTAGTATGACAATGTTTCTTTCCTCGCAACAATTTACAAACAAACAAAAGCAGCAAAGGGATTTGTTGTTTTAAAAAAACAAAAAAAAATTATGTACGTAGTAAAAAGAGACGGTCGCAAAGAGCCTGTAATGTTTGACAAAATCACAGATAGAATTAAAAAGCTATGCTATGGTTTGAATGATTTGGTAGATGCTGTAAAAGTAGCCATGCGAGTGATTGAAGGACTTTATGATGGAGTTTCTACATCAGAATTAGATAATCTTGCAGCAGAGACGGCGGCTTCGATGACGATTGCGCATCCTGATTATGCACAGTTAGCAGCTAGAATTGCTATTTCGAATTTGCATTCCAATACAAAAAAGGCATTTTCGGAAACAATGAACGATATGTTTCATTATGTAAATCCACGAAATGGTCAATATGCACCACTATTATCTGAAGAAGTACATAAAGTAATTATGGAAAATGCGGAGTTTTTAGATTCGCATATTATATACAACAGAGATTTCAACTACGATTATTTTGGGTTTAAAACTCTGGAGCGTTCGTATTTGCTTAAAATAAACGGTAAAATTGTAGAGCGCCCGCAGCACATGTTAATGCGTGTTTCGGTGGGGATCCACTTAGATGATCTGGATTCTGTGATTGAAACGTACGACTTAATGTCAAAGAAATTTTTCACACACGCAACGCCAACTTTATTTAACGCTGGAACGCCTAAACCGCAAATGTCTTCTTGCTTCCTCCTAGCAATGAAGGATGATAGTATTGACGGGATTTACGATACGCTGAAACAAACGGCTAAAATCTCGCAATCAGCAGGTGGAATAGGCCTTTCTATTCATAATGTTCGTGCCACTGGATCCTATATTCGTGGAACTAACGGAACTTCTAACGGGATTGTTCCTATGTTGAGAGTTTTTAATGATACCGCTCGCTATGTAGATCAAGGTGGTGGAAAACGTAAAGGTAGTTTTGCGATTTATATCGAAACTTGGCATGCTGATATTTTTGAATTCCTAGACTTAAAAAAGAATACTGGAAAAGAAGAAATGCGTGCTAGAGATTTATTCTTTGCCATGTGGACTTCGGATTTGTTTATGAAACGTGTACAAGATGACAGCTATTGGACCTTGATGTGTCCTAATGAGTGTCCTGGATTGTATGATGTATATGGCGCCGAATTTGAAGCGATGTATATTGATTATGAAAAACGTGGAAAAGGTAGAAAAACCATCAAAGCACATGAATTGTGGGAGAAAATTCTAGAATCGCAAATAGAAACTGGAACTCCTTATATGCTTTATAAAGATGCGGTAAATAGAAAATCAAATCAAAAAAATCTAGGTACGATTCGTTCATCAAACTTGTGTACTGAGATTATGGAGTTCACGTCCAAGGACGAAATCGCAGTTTGTAACTTGGCTTCACTTTCTTTACCTATGTTTGTTGAAAACGGTAAATTTGATCATGACATGTTATATACGGTTACAAAACGTGTGACCAGAAATTTAAACAAAGTTATAGATAGAAATTACTATCCTGTAATAGAAGGGGAAAACTCTAACAAACGCCATAGACCAATAGGTCTTGGAGTACAAGGATTAGCTGATGCATTTATCATGTTGCGTTTGCCGTTTACCAGTGATAAGGCTAAAAAGCTAAATCAAGAAATTTTTGAAACCCTTTATTTTGCTGCCGTAACCGCTTCTATGGAACTGGCAAAAGAGGAAGGTCCTTACTCTAGTTTTGTAGGGTCACCTATGTCTCAAGGAGAATTCCAGTACAATATGTGGGGAGTTCAGGATGAAGAACTTTCAGGTAGATGGGATTGGGCTTCCTTAAGAAAAGAAGTGATGGAACATGGCGTGCGTAACTCTTTGTTAGTAGCGCCTATGCCAACAGCTTCTACGTCACAAATATTAGGTAACAACGAAGCTTTTGAACCATACACTTCTAATGTATATACAAGAAGAGTCCTTTCGGGAGAATTTATTGTGGTAAACAAGCATTTATTACATGATTTGGTGGAGCGTGGCTTGTGGAACGAAACCTTGAAACAAGAATTGATGCGTAACAATGGATCGGTGCAGGATTTGAATGTTCCGCAAGATTTGAAGGAATTGTACAAAACAGTTTGGGAAATGTCGATGAAAGATATTATTGATATGTCACGTCAACGTGGATATTTTGTAGATCAATCACAATCATTGAACTTGTTTATGCAAAACGCTAATTACTCTAAATTGACTTCGATGCATTTCTATGCTTGGCAATCAGGATTGAAAACTGGAATGTATTATTTAAGAACAAAAGCTGCTGTTGATGCAATTAAATTTACATTGAACAACGATAAAAAAGCAGAACCTATTCAAGAAGAACCTAAACCTATTCAAGTAGCGGTTCCTGCTGCTCAAGTAGAGATGAGTTCTCAAGAATACAGAACAATGATCGAAATGGCCAGAAATTCTGCCCCTGAAGATTGCGATATGTGTGGATCTTAATTTCACACTTTTCAAGAACGACGATTTTATATAATTAGAAAATTGCCGTTCTCCTTTTTGTGAGGAGAATGGCTTTTTTTTTAAGAATTTTTTCTTGGAGCTATTTGCTGCTATGCGTTGCAATCTTTTTCGCCGAACGACGGCAAAAAAGGGTTTTCACTACTATCAAGGCTAGGGGAATCAATCTCTTGTAAGAAGTTTAGATTTTATAAATCAGATAAATTTAGGATGATTATGATTCGCCAATCTAAATAGAAAAGAGTTTGTAGTCGCTTTTTAATATCGACCAAAGTATAATGTAAGTGTTAATATTACCAAAACATGTATTAAATTTAAAATTAGTATGAACGACAATAATCTAATTGCATCAGTTGCGCTCTTTAGTGAACTATATAATAATGAAAAATACACAAATGTAACTGATATTTTAGCAGAATTCATAAAAGGTGTAGTAGTACAAGAAAATAAATGGGCGACTAATTCGACAGAGCTTACCTATTTATTAGAAAAAGTTTATGATTTCAAAATACCTGAATCTGTAGTAAGAACTACGGTAAGAAATAGGTTAAAAGACATAGTGATTTCTAAAGATGGACACTATGTTTTTAATACTTCTATAAAAAAAGATTTTGAAACTTTGAATTCTGAATTCATTTCAATTCAAAATAAACAAAATACTATAATTGAACAATTGTTGAATTATATTGAGAAATTAGAAAATAATAAAATTACAGAAAGTGAAAAACAATTTGTAGTTGAAAATTTCAATAAGTATTTAATTGATAATGGTGTTACTGATAAATATTCAAAATATATTAGTGCGTTTATAATTAAAAATCAATCAAATATCAATTTTACGACCAATTTAAATCTAATTAGAGAAGGAGTGATTTTATATCAAGGAATTAAATATACAGCTGATATAAACGAACTCGGAAAATGGAATAGTGAATTAACTATTTTTTTAAGTACTGAGCATTTATTTAATTCATTAGGTTTTAATGGTTTGCTTTATAAACAAATTTTTGATGATTTTTATAATTTAGTAAGAGAAATAAATACTTCAAGTAAAAATAAAAGTGGTCAAAAATTAATTAACCTTTTTTATCTTGAAGAAACAAAAAACGAAATAAACTATTTTTTTCAAACTGCAGAAAGTATCCACAAAGGATTAACCGCTTTAGATACTAGTAAAACCGCGATGAAATCAATATTGAATGGATGCTATAATCCAAGTGATATTGTAACTAAACGAATAAAATTTGAATCTGATTTAAATTCAATGGGAATTCATTTAAAAGAGTTTAAAAATTCTATTTATGATCATCCTGAATATGTGGTTGAAGATGAAAGCATAATGAATGAATTAAAAACCGCATCTGAAGATAAAGGAAAATATTTTGATGAAAATCTTTGTAGACAATTCTTCAAAATTTTTACAAAAATAAATTATTTTAGGGGTGGTGAAAGCAAAATAAATTTTGAAAAAATTGGTCACATTTTTATAACAGGTAATAGGTTTGCTTTATATTTAGCACATCAGTCAAAAGTTAAATTTGAAGCAGATGACATTCCATTTGCAAAAGACATTGATTATATTACAAATAAATTTTGGTTCAAATTAAAAAAAGGCTTTAGTGATAAATCAAGTTTGCCAAAATCATTTGACGTTGTAACAAAAGCTCAAATTATTTTATCATCACAACTAAATCAAACTGTTTATCAAGAATACAAGAAAATTCAAGAACAAGTTAAAAACGGTACTTTAACAAAAGAATCTGCAATAGAAATAAGTTATCATTTAAGAGAGAAGCCAAATAAACCAGAAGAAATATCAATTGATAATATTGATAACTCTTTAGAATTTTTAAATAATGACAGTTATTTTGAAGACTTACTTAGAGAAAAAGAGAAGAAAGAGCAGGTTTTTCAACAAACTTTAAGAAAAAATAAAGAGTTAGAAAAAGAACTTCAAAAACGAGATACTGAAAAAATGAGGTTAGAAACATTAGAACAAGAAAATAAAAAAAATATTGAAAAAGCAAAATTCGTTAAAGCAAGTTGGAAAAGATATAAAAAGAAACAAAATTTTAACTTATTATATTCCTTCTTTGTTTTTATAATTACACTTCTGCCAATAATTATTGGTTTTATTTTAAGAGCAAATAGAAGATTAAGTACTTGGATGGAATCAATAGGAGATAATCAAATATACATATGGTTGTTTTTAGCATTAATTTTAGTCATTGAAATATTTGGACGTTCATATATTTTCAACAAAGAAAAAGTAAAATATGGTTGGATCTGGCTAACTAATTTGAATAATAAAGATCAGAGAAAGGAAAAAATAAGCGAATTCAATAATGAATTTGAAATGAATAACAATTAATAAATCAAATTGCTTATTCCATCTGCTGTTTTATAGTTTTTCTTCTACTATCGCTAGAGTTCTGATTGTGTAGACAAACACAAATAAGCAATAAAAAAGAAAGTCCCTAAAAAGACTTTCTTTTTACATTATAAAAATTCAAATCCATTTCTAATTTAAATTAATTTAGTAAAATGGAAATCAAAGATTTTAATAAAATAACTGCGAATGAGAAAACTTTTACAGAAGAGCAGTTATGGGATAGCTTTTCTAATAGAAACATTGATCTTTCATCGGAAATTAAATGGGAATTAGATTTTCGATTGCAAAAAGTCGAGGAAGGTAAAGAGGATTATTTTACTTGGGAAGATGTGAAAAAGCATATTGAATCTATTAAATAAATGAATTATTTACTCAGATGAAAACAATGTCATTAAATTAAGTTCTTAACTCTCCAACTTTGTCATTCTGACGAAGGAAGAATCTTTGTTTGTTGCTCTCGTTAGTTGAGATTGCTTCGCCTGTTTGTTTAAAACCTCGAGTCCTCCTTCGTCGGAATGACAATTAATAAATTCATTTAATTATTATCCCAAAAATAATCATATTTAGCACAAGCGTCAAGCTTGTGTCAAAAATCAAAATGAACATAAAAAAACCTCTAAAAAAGACTTCTTTTTTACATTACCATCACTTCACAAATTTTAATTTTGCAAATTCAACTGGTTGATGGAAACCATGCTTTTTGCTTTGATACGGTTTTAAGGATTGATATTCTTTAGTTTTTCCGAAGTCAATTCGGAATAAATTTCCTTTCCAAATAGTTCCAATTTTTGGTGTTTTAAAATTACCATTGGTAATTTCGTTTAAACTTGAAAACGGAATAGCAATTTCAACGGAATAGCCAAATTCATTGATTTTAGAAGCTGCTTGCAATCCCTTTATAGTAAGTGATAAATCAGGCTTTCGTTTGGAGCAATCGTCAGCAAGACATTGAATGGTAAGGTCGTAATTGGTGTTAAAAGCATTTACGCCAATTTCAATATAACTTTTAACTTCTACAGTGGGACTAAAAAAAATCTCCACCAAATCATCAGTTTCAAAAAGAGGAGCATCTTTCTCTCTTTCTTTGCCTATAATTTCAAAATCAACACAATTGTACGCAATGTACAAGAAGTTTTTATCCCAAGAAAGAGAAGCAACTGTTGATTGTGTTGTTTTTTCTCCAGAGTTATGAATAACAAACTCTTGCGAGAAAGGTGTCTTCCAGTCGGATAAATCACCGTCAATAAGGAATGGCTTCTTGCTTTTATGTATTAAAATAGCTTGTGACTTAATATGTTGAACACTAAAAATGAGCAGTATGATAGCAATAATATTATATTTCATCTTTAAATTAGATATCCTCTTTAGTGCTAGCGTAGCTGCTATAACCACAGAGTAAATCAAAGATATCAATTTAGTAAATGTAAAACTGATAAAAAATTAATTGCGATTGTATAGTGTGAAGTGTTTTGTAAATTTAATAATTATAGATTGTCTATTACACATAAACCATTTGAAAAATTAAATGTCATACAACAGATTCAAACTTTGAAGTACTAAAGAGTTCTTACTGAAATCCTTAAGTTTAACAGTAAAGACACAAAGTAAAATAGTATTAATCGAAATATTCAAGGAGCATTAAATAGCACTTTGAACGGAAATACAACAACTAATTAAAAGGTCGCACAACGCTTTAAATTTAATTATCGCAATAAATAAAATTAATTCAGTATGATAAATAAACTTCTATTATCAAATACTTTGAATATATTATAAATCAAAAAAAGCTATAATTGCTAATAAAGTCACGGTAATGAATTTATTCTTTGTTAAAAACTGAGTTTTTAAAAGTTTGTATTGAGTCTTAATTTTATAAATCTCGCTACAAAAAGTATAAATATAAAAGCTACAAGCTAAGATATATTTGTAATAATAAAGGGGATGATTATGAAAGCAATTATAAACAGCAAAAAGATAAGCTCAAATATTGTATGCTTGATTTATTATATATGCACTAATGATTTAGTTATTCAAGCATAACAGGATAGTGTTATTGAGAGTTTTTTTATAGCATTTTGCATTGAGTTTAATCACATTTTTTTTGCGGATAGTCTTGCCATTGATCTTTTACAAAAAAACTGCTTTATAAAAGCGAAAAATTATTTTGTTATTACTAAAAACATTTTAAGAAATAATTATTTAAAAAATAATATAACTATTAATAAAGTGTTTTGACCCCTATAAAACAAGAGTATTATTCTAAATTTCGATTATTAATTATGCGGTTAATTTTTTCATCATTATTAAGTGTTTATCAGAGTT